>CAZFPM010000312.1:0-6157 GCA_964520965.1 uncultured Myxococcales bacterium | reverse complement strand
ATTTCCAAAGAGAGAAGGTGCAGGAAACTCAGTTTCCTGCTGGGGTTTGGGGCAACGCCCCAAGCTTCCCGACCTTCAATCCACGCCGGGTGTCACCGGGTCTTCGACGGGGAGGGGTTCGGCGTCGGCGGCGCGGGCGGAGGGGGGGGCGTAGAGGATTTCGAGGGGGATGTGGCCGGGGTCGCGGATGGAGGGTTTGTCCCAGATGTCTCGGAGTCGATCGACCTCGGGGTGTGCGAGCCAGGAGACGTAGTTGGGGGCAGGCTGGATCAGGTATCGGTAGTCACCGTTGGAGCCTTGTGCGCCGTTGGTGCGGAGAATGACGGAGCGGGGGTCGAAGAGTTGTGCGGTGATGTTGGTGCGGTATTGGTCGGTGTAGTCCCAGTAGGACTCGGCGTTGGAGAGGTAGAGCGTACGGATGGGAACGCCGAGCTCTCGGGAGGCGCGACCGATGTCGACGAACGCTTGTTCGTCGAGCAGGTTGGCGATCATGGGCCGGACCCGGCGTTGTTTGATCAGCGTCCGCACGTAGTCGTAGTCGTCTTCGTTGGTCACCCAGGAGTCGATGTCGCGCGACCGGTAGGTTCGACGCATCCATCGCAGGCGGCGGTAGGCGCGGTCGTCGAGCTCGTCGGCGACGGTCTCCAGCCGGTCCCAGTCGGAACTGTCGCCGTAGAAGTGGCGGAGGATCTCCAGGGATTTGTCCTCTCGCTCGTCCTCCCAGTGGACGAGGAAGTCGTCGAGGTCGGGGGAGATGAGGAAGAAGGCCCGGTAGATGCGATGGACGTCACCGATCCACGGATCGTAATCGGTCAACCACACGAGGCGGGCGCGGCTCCACGCCGCGAAGGTGTAGGCCTGCTCTGCCCCGACGCCCGCGTAGGCGCCGCCGAGGTCGGCGATATAGGGTCTGAAGAGGTGATGGTTGCGCTCGTCGGAGCGCAGGTAGTGGCGCCCTTCGAGATCGGGCCTGGCCGCGTTCAGGATCTCCGGGGCCGGGTCCTCGGCGGTGCCCCAAAAGATGTCGTATGCCTCACCTTCGAGCATGCCGGGGCCTAGCGCCACCTCGGTGACAGTGGGGGGCGGCGGGGCAGCGATGGGGGCGGGAGCCGGCGGTGGGTCCTCTTCGGTCGCTGCGCTTTCTTCGGCGACGACCGGTGCGGCGGGTGTTTCGTCGGACGGCGCGGGGATCGGTGTGATTTGCGCCTGGCTGTCGTCGGAGACGGCCGCGGTCTCGACGGTCGAGGACGCGGCGCACGCCGAGAGGGCCCCGGCGAGGATGAGCAGGGCGGTGGCCGCGAGCCCGGGTGTGTGGCCCGGAGTCGGCCAGCCCATGCGGAGCGACATCATCATCAAAACTCCTGGAAGACGACGATCTCGACCCGACGATTGGCCTGTTTGTTCTCGTCGGAGTCGTTGGGGAAGAGTGGGCGGGTTTCGCCGTATCCGTGGGCGTCGACCTGGTGGGGCCTCGCGCCGGCGCTGACGAGGATAGCCGCGATGCTCTCGGCGCGCCGACGGGAGAGGTCCAGGTTATAGTCGGCGTCGCCGTCGGAGTCGGTGTGCCCGTCGACGCGGGCGGAGAGGCGAGGGTTGGCCGCGAGGGTCTGCCCGAGCGACTCGACGAGCGAGAGCGCGTCCGGGTAGGGCTCGGCTTCGTCGACATCGAAGAGGGCGGAGCCGAGGAACTCGCGGGTCGTAACCTCGGCTTGACGGCTGACGGCGCCTCCAGCGGCCGGTACCCAGTAGAGGCCACCGGATGCGCGAAGCGCGACCCACCCGGCACGGCCCGACGCGCCGGACGTGGCGATCCACGACCAGGTCAACCCGTCGTCGTCGCTGCAGGAGACACCTGTGTCGCTGCTCACGCAGAGCACGGGGACGCCACCCTGATGCCCCTGGAACACACGCCCTGCTCGACCACCGGCGCCGGGCTCGACCCGGGCCCACGAACCACCGGCGTCGATCGACCGGAAAAGCGCGCCGTCGATCACGACGAAGTAGAGGCCGCTTCGCCAACCGCACATCGACACGTGGCCGCCGGGGCCCGAGCCGACGAACCCGAGCGTGCGCCACGCGCCTCCAGCGCCCACGCACCAGAAAGCGCCTCGGTCGTCGAGACCACACAGGCGTCCGGCGACGTGGGGGTCGACGGCCAGGGTCTCGACCAGCAGGCGGCTGGGCAGCACGGCGAAGGGCTCAAAGCCGAGGGCGTTGTCGTACGATACGTGGAGCCTTCCGTCGCTCACCGTCCACACCTCGTGGCTGCGCGACTCGACCCAGGCAATGTGTTCGGTGTCCGGGAGCGCGATGTCGCGTTGGAGGGGTGCCCCGTCGAGTCCGCTCAGGGTCCAGAGCTCACCGTCGTCGGTGAGCAGGTAGAGGATGTGGTCGGCGCCGTAGTTGCCGACGGCGGAGCGGTACTGAAGGTCGGGCGCCTCGACGCGCTCCCACGAACGCGCGCAATCGGACGAACGGTAGATGCCGGCGGTGGCGAGCACGGCGAGGACCCGGCAGCCCTCGTCCGGGTCGGCCATGAACGCGACGACCTCGTCGCCGGGCAGCTCGCCGGCGGGGAGCCAGAGCGTCGGCTTGAAGACGCGCACCCGGGCCCGGCGCCCGCCCTGACGGTCCGGGTCCGGGCTGCGGTACATCACCTGGTATTGTAGCGAGAGGCGATCCGCGATGCCGAGCAGCACAGGGCCGAATGCTCCTTGTGCAGCGGCTCCGATCTCGTAGCGCGCGGCGCGGGTGATTTCCTGGATCGCGAGGTACTCGTCGCCGGTTGGGACCAGGAGGAAGAGCGAAACTCCGTCGGCGGCAAGCTCCGCGGCCACGCTCGCCGTCGTGCCTTCGAGGTCGGGGTCGTAGGCGACGTTCGGGTCTTCGTCGGTCATCAGGATGACGACGCGCTGGACGCCTCGTCGGAAGTGCATGTCACCGGCTTCGGCGAGCGCGAGCGCCGGGTTCTCGAGTGACCCCTCGCCGATGTCGAGGTCGGCGATCCACTCCTGGAACTCCTCTGGCTCGTCCGTCAGGCGCCCGCGATTGTGCACCTCGACGTCCTCGATGAACGACACGAGCCCGAAGCGAACGTCGCGTTGCCGGTTCCGAAGGGTCTGCGCGAAGGCGAAGGCCGAGTTGCGGACGGCATCGATCTTGTCCTGCATGCTGCCGCTGACGTCGACTACGAAGACGATGTCGACGGGCCGGTTGCGCTCCATGCCGATCACGTCGACGACCTCGGCCCGGCGTCCGTTCTCGTAGACCCGCATGTCGCGTGCGCTCAGTCCGGACACGAGCACGCCGTTGTCGTCCCTCACGTCGACGTAGAGCCGCACCAGCTCGCTGTCCCGATCGTCGATCTGGCTCACGTTCGTCGCCAGCTCCCCCGCGCTTCGCTCTCCGTGATAGATCGCCAGGTCCGACGCCCGCTCCTCGGCGAGGCCGGCGCGGTCGGCGCTCGGGTACCCGGCCACGAAGACCCGGTAGGCGGCCTCGGTGTCGGCCCGCTCCGCCCGCGCCCACGCCCGCGTGACCTCGAGGGTGCGGGCCTCGGCTGCGTGCTCGCTATCGGGGAAGAGCGAGACGAAGCGAGCGTACGATTCGACAGTGTCCTCGTCGCGGGCGGTGTCCCATTGCATGCTCTCGGCGTACGCCGCGATCGCGGGTGACGCCGGGTCGTCGGGGAACGCTTGTGTGTATGCGAGGAGGCTCTCGACGGTGACCTCCGCCGCGGTGGCCTCCTGCCAGGCGAGGCTCTGCAGCTTGAGCGCCGCGGACGACGACTCCGACTCACCGGCGTAGCGCTCGGCGTACGCTTCGTAGGCCTCGGAGGTCGCGACGTTGTCGACATCGCGCCAGGCGATCCGGGCGGAGCGCGTCCGCGCGAGATCGGCGTACGAACCGTCGGGGAACTCGGTCAGGAACGCGGAGTAGGCGTCGAGGGTGTCGATCTGGCGCGCGACGGTCTCGAACTCCACCCGGGCGAGGTTGGCGCGCACCTCGTCACGCGAGTCGGAGTCCGGGAAGTCCGTGAGGAACTTGCGATAGGCGGCGACGTCGTCCGCCGCGAGCGCCTCCTGGAGGCGCGCCTCCTCGAGCCGCACGGCGACCGCGTCATACCGGGCGTGGTCGGCATCATGGCGATCGACCCAGGCTTCGGCCCGACCGACCGTTTCGGTGTACTGGCCGTGCTCGAGCCCGCGGTCGAGGCGACCGGTGATCCCGCCGCAGGCGACGATGGAGACCGCCACCACCCACGACACCAGCACCAGGCCCGGCTTTCGAGCGGAGAGGCGCGTGAAGGTCATGGCGACACCCCCGCGCGTTCCCAGCAGGTGTAGTCCGCGGTGTAGGCGAGCATCGTCGCCCCATTCGAGCTCGTCGCCTGCATCCGCGTGACATTGCCGGAGGCGTCCCGCTCCCAGGTGAACGCGACGCCGGCGCTCGAGGACGCGCTGGCGACCCGACCGGCGTCGTCGGACTCGAAGCCCACCGACCAGTGGCCACGACCGTCGGCGTACGTCGCCGCGACCAGTCGGTCACGACCGTCGTACCGGTAGCGAACGGTGCCCGCGCGCACGCCGTCGGCGCCGACCCACTCGCGGTAGACCGGGCAGCTGTCCATGCCGGGGGCGACGGTGCATCGGCTGCGGCCGCCGGTGTGCTCGAAGAGGAAGGCGAGCCGATCGTCGTCGTCGCAGCGCCGCCGGCCGCACTCGTTCACGGCCCAGGCGGCGATGTCTCCGCGCTCGTCGTACTCCGGCACCGCCTCGACATCGATGTCCGGCGCGGCGGCGGGCGCGAGCGGCCCGAGCAGATCCCGGTCCATCAGACCGCTGCCGGCGGGTGCGAGAATCGGCTCCCGCGCGCTGCGGACGGCTTCGATCAGCCCGTCGTCCCACTCCGTCTCCCGGATCCACATCGGGTTGCCCCCGGCATCGGCAGCGGTCGAGGAGACCACGCGCCCCTCGGTGTCGTATGCGAGAACGACCTCGTCGACGCCCTGCAAGGCCACCTCGGCGTCCCAGCGACAGGGGCCGGGGAAGGCGGGCCGCGGCGGAGGCGGAGCCACGTATCGGCTCTGGTGCGCCACGGCGTCTCGGTAGCTCTGCATCGCCATCAGCGACACGGGCTCGGTGCGTCCGCCGACGGTCAACGTGGCCACGCCGTCGATCCCGCCCGGTCGCACCCCGGCGACATCGAAGCGCGCTCGGCCGTCGACGATCTCGCTCTCGAGCACGCGGCCGTCCGGGAGCGAGAGCACTGCGGGCTCGTCGACGCCGGTGCCTTCGTTGCAGGCGAAGGGGCTGCGGTCACCGGTCGGTTGGCTCGCCAGCCCGAGGTCCTCGCGTCGGTCGAGCTGACGTACCGTATCGACGATGGTCATCCCGAAGATCGCGACGCCCGCGCCGGCGATCGCGATGGCGGCCTCGTCGGATATCTCACCCACCGGCTCCTCGTCCGACGGGAACACCGGCTCCTCGGGCGGCGGCTCCTCGGTGAGGAGCAGAGCCAGACCGGAGCCGATGACGACGGCTCCGACGAGCGCGAACGTCGCGCGGGCGTCGTGATCGAGAGTGCGGGTCGTCACGCGGGTCTGGTGCACGACCCGGCTGGCCTCGCGGTAGCACTCCTGCCAGCTGTCGATATCGACGACGAGCACATCCCCCTCGAAGTGCCACTCCGTCGCGTGGCGGACGTCGGTTTCGGGCTCGGAGTCGACGATGTCCATGCGGACGAAGGTCTCCTCGATGTTGACGCGTTCGGAGACACCGGCGCAGCCGGCGGCGGAGACGGCGAGGCAGAGGGCGGCCGCAGCGAAGTATCGCAACGGCGCGCGCGCACACGTGCCAATGTTCGGGCTGCGGCTGTCCGCTGCGGCGGCCCCGAGTCCCACCAGGAGCTCGGATGCCTGCCAACCCGCTACGTAAGCGCCGAGGATGACGAACCACCACCCGGCCATGCTCAGGCTGCGCTCTATCGTCATGATCGAAAGCTACATCAGCGAGGGTCGGATACCAACCCGGCCGCGCCCCGTGTCGAGCCCGCAGGTTTGCGCATCGTGCCGAGGCGCGGCAGTATCGGCGCACCGCACGACACATCCGGAAGCCGATGCGTCTGTACCTACTCGCCGCCGCGACCCTCTGCGTCG
>CAZFPM010000311.1:0-6172 GCA_964520965.1 uncultured Myxococcales bacterium | reverse complement strand
GCTCCCACGGATCGCACGGCTCCCACGGATCGCACGGTTCTCACGGGTCCCACGGTTCTCACGGATCGCACGGCTCCCACGGATCGCACGGCTCCCACGGATCGCACGGTTCTCACGGGTCCCACGGCTCCCACGGATCGCACGGCTCACACGGATCGCACGGTTCACACGGGTCCTGGTAGAACCCGACGAGTCGAGCTCTCGCCGCGCCATCGCGCTCCTGTGAGATCTGCACTCACGTGGGGAGCGCAGCCGCCCGCCTGACCTGCTCCTGAGGCCGGTACCGGTGCTCATCACGAGCGTCACCGAGGGGGATCCCTCCAACCGCACCTCCGCGAACGACACCCCGGCCCCGTGGCACGAAAGCTCCCCAAGGCAGAGAAGCGATCCGGCACCCTGCTGGGCGGACGATGGGACGAGGCCGTCACATCTGGTCCCTTCGAGCCGCCGGGACGTGTCAACCGGAAGCGACGTTCGCACGGCTCACACGGATCGCACGGCTCACACGGGTCCCACGGCTCACACGGGTCCCACGGATCGCACGGTTCTCACGGATCGCACGGCTCACACGGGTCGCACGGCTCACACGGGTCCCACGGGTCCCACGGATCGCACGGTTCACACGGGTCGCACGGCTCACACGGGAGCTGGTAGGCCCTTCGCCAGCTGCGATCCAACGTCCTGACCAGACGCTCGACGTAGGCCGGGCGTGCCGCGCGATCACGCGGTGAGGCCGATCCCGCCGAACCAGGCGTCTTCGGTTCCGCTCTCGGCGCCCTCCCCCGGATCAGCGTCGAAGGGCGTGAGGTCGGTGGCCGCGTATTCCTCCGGATATCCGTCCGGCGGCCCGGTGCATCGGTCTGCGATCGCACAGGACGCGCAGCTCGGCGGCAACGGCTCCCGGCGGTCGACCCGACGCCCGCGAACCACGCCCGGGCCGACCACGCAGGGCGGGATGCCGGTCGCGACCACCGAGATCGATGCCCGAGCGGCCATCGCCGCAGCCCTCACGACATCGCCCCCGATCATTCCGAGTCGAGGCATGATGTTCTGCCAGCGCACCTCTGCCTCGCCGACCGGCTCCGCGGCCGCGAGGTGCCATGACGACGGGCCGGTCCCCGAAGTCGAAGGCGCCTCTCCACGCCCCGCTGCAGCCTGGCGGAGATGGGCGAGCAGCGCAGCGATCCCGGTCAGATGTCGGAAGTTCGACCGGGTCACGACGGTCGTGACGCCGACGACGAGCGGGCGGCGCCCGAGGTTCATCAGACCCTTCGCGGTCTGAGCGAAACTCCCGGGAGTCTGAGTGTGATAATCGTGCACCCGGGCACTCGGCCCGTGCAGCGACACGTCGACGTGCGTGACCCCGGCGGCGACGAGATCGTCGACGTAGCTGGCGTACGCACAACGTCGACCATTCGTCTGCACGAGGATCCGCTCGCAGCCAGCGTCACGAGCCCCGCACACACGGCCGACGAGGCCGTCGTCGAGGGTCGGCTCGCCACCGGCGAGCACGATCGACCGGGCCTGTTCAGCCGTCACGTCACCGGCGGGCAGCGGCAACGGAGCGCCGGAGTCGGAACGCTGGGCGCAGAAGATGCAGCGGTTGTTGCAGGAGACCGTGACGGTCACGTGCGCTGGATCAAGGGCATCAAATGGCATAAGACCGGGTTTTCTGCACGACGAATCAGAAACTCGCGGAGATCGCTTCATGGGTACGCGGCCACTCACTATCAACCTCGAAGACGCGGCTGTCGACAAGCTGCTCCCCTTCAACTTCCGCCTCGTCGACGACGTGTACTTCGTCTCGAACGAGCTCGGCTGGTGGTCGATCATGGGATCGGACGATTTTTCGTCGATGATCACCGGGACGTTGGAGCCGGGTGGCGAACGTCATTCCGAGCTCGTCGGCAAGGGTTTCGTCGCCGGCGGCATCGAGCCGTACTCGTACCGGGAGTCCTATTGGCGGAGGCGGGAGGCGCTCTTTACGGGTCCGGCCCTGCACGAACTCGTCCTCACCGGGCGCACCCGCTTCTCGTGCGCTTACGCGCGGCCGGCGGCAGAAGATGCGCCGGACATGGGCCGCGAGACCGCGGAGCGGTGCATCGACTTCGCGTTCCACTCCGCCAGTGACGCGCTGACGTTCCGGTTCACGGGCGGGGAGCCGCTGTTGAACTGGAAGGTCCTCACGCACGCCGTCGAGTACGCTCAGGAGCAGAACAAGGTGCACGGCAAGCACCTGTCGTTCTCGGTGGAGACCGAGCTCTCCGCGATGACGGCAAAACGCCTCGAGTTCCTCTCGTCGATCGGCGCACAGATCTGCACGACGCTCGACGGACCGAAGGACCTGCACGACGGCCACCGAAGCGGCGGCAAGGGGAGCCCGTGGACGAAGGCGACCGGGTGGATCGAGAAGATCAACGCGGCCGCAGCCGCAGCCGGCGACGAGCCTACCGCGTCGGTCGATGCCCAGGTGGTCGTCACCGGTCGGACGCTCGGACGCGCAAAGGAGATCGTCGACACATACCTCGCGCTCGGATGCCGGAGCATCACGTTCCGTCCGCTCGAGCCCTTCTCGACACCGGCGGACATGGACGCCGACCTCCAGTGCGACGCCGGGGCGTTCGTCGAGTTCTACGCCGAGGCCCTCGGCCACGTGCTGGCCGCGAATACGGAAGAGGTCGCGCTGAAGGAGGAGTTCGCGGGCGTGCTCCTGGCCAAGATGCACGCGCGTCGTGACCCCAACTTCCTCGACCTTCGCTCGCCGGCTGGAAGCGCGATCGGCCAGCTCAGCTACGACACCGGCGGCGCCATCTACAGCAGCCCGGAAGGCCGCGCGATCGCGGACGCCGGTGACGAGTTCTTCCTGCTCGGGAACGTGGCCGAGACGAGCTACGGCGCCCTGATCGACTCTCCGCAGGTGCGCGCGCTCGTGCTGGCGGGCACGAACGACGGATCGCCCGGCTGTGTGTCGTGCGCGTACAAGCCCTACTGCGGAACCCAGCCGGAGTTCTCGTACCTGACCCAGGGGTCGATCCAGGGCCGCATGCTCGAGTCGGACTGGTGCAAGCGGCACATGGGGGTGTTCGACCACCTCGTTCGTCGGCGCCGGGAGGCGACGGAGGAGGACAAGGCGCTGATGATGGCCTGGGTGGCGGGCGAGGCGATCGTCTCGAGCACGCCGGCGGGCGGCGATCTCACGCACGACGACTGATCCCGCCGAGCGCGCACCCGGATCACTCGCTCGCGTCGGTCTCCTCGGCAGCGAGCTGGACCCCGAGTCGCTCGGCCCGACGACCATCTGAGTTGCGCTTCGCGGCGAAGAGCTTGCGACCCTTCTCGGTGATCTGTCCGACGCTGGGTGCGCCTTCCTCGCGGGGCGGTCCGTCCTCGGCGGTCCGTTCGACGGTCGCCGGGTTGTACGCAGCGAACTCGGCCTCCCACTCCTCGAAGCTCCGTGCCGCCAGGCTCGGGTCGCTCTCCTGGTCGGTGATGACACCGAGGACGATATCCTTCAGGGGAAGGAATACCGGGTAGAGCTCATCGGTGTCGTAGCCTCCACCACGATCGAAGAGCCCGCCGCAGATCGGCCGAAGCGAGCACACGGTGCAGGCGTCGCTGTAGAGGTGCCCCCAATAGGTCTGTCGGACGGTCTGCTTGTCGTCGAGGAAGTGCACGATGCGCTCTTCCATCTTGACGATCTTCCGGGTCTCCGTGCTCGCCCAACCGAACTCGGTCATGTAGCAGAGAGGGACCTTCTCGACGCGGAACGTGCGACCGCTCTCGTGTAGCAGTCGGAGCGCCCGGGTGAGGGATACCTCGAAGTCGGCCAGGCGAGGCGTGTACACCCGCTGGTTGACCTCGGCGCGGCCCATCGACGGGTCGAGGTTGTTCCAGACGAAGTGCCGAATGTAGGGGTGGTGCTCGATCCAGTACGCGATCCCCTCGTCGAGGTGGCTGGCGTTCAGCCGGTTGATCACGCAGTTGATATTGATGTCGACCCCGAACCGGTGGGCGTTCTCGATCGCGCGGAACGCGCGGTCGAGCGTGTCGGGCATGCCGCGCAACTTCTCCTCGACATCGGCCTTCACTGAGTAGACCGAGACGTGCACCAGCTGCAGTCCGGCGCTGGCCATCTCCTCGGCGAAGCGCTCGTCGGCGAGACGATGACCGTTGGTGATCATGCGCACGTGCAGCCCACGCTCGCGCGCGTACTCGGTGATGCGGGGCAGCTCCGGGTGCAGCGTCGGCTCGCCGCCGGTGAGGATGACGCCGAAGTAGTCCCGGTCGGCGAAGTCGTCGACCAGCACCTTCATCGACTCGTAGTCGTGGGTGTACGGCGACGTGGGGTTGGAGCAGAACCCACAGAAGTGGTTGCAGTGGCGTACCACCTGGATGTAGCCGATGTTGGCCAAGGGTTCTCCGCGTGCGGGGTCTAGAAGCTTGATATCGGGCGCCGCCGAAGGCGTAAAGGCCCGGCGCGAATTCTGACCGCCTATCGTTGGGTTCGGCCCACCGCGGTGATAGAGATCGAAGGGGAGCCATCGCGCCGCGGATCCGCGGCCCCCGATCATCGACCTTCCCCGGAACCCGACCGTGGATCTCCTCGACGTCGTCCTGCACTACGACTGCAACCTGGGGTGCGATTACTGCACGCTGACCGACGAGATGCGCGCGCGACCCGGTCTGCGCGGCAAGGCCGTCGCCGCGGAGATCCGCCGGGCGGCGCAGATCGGCTGCACGGTCATCTCGATCACCGGCGGAGAGCCGACGACCCGGCCCGATCTCGTGCCGCTGATCCGCTTCGCCAAGACTTCGGGCTTCTCCGACATCAAAGTTCAGACGAACGGGCTGCTCTTCGCGAGCGAGGCCAACCTCGAGCGCGCGATCGACGCCGGCCTGACGCGCGTCGGTGTCTCCGTCCACGGCTACGAGCCGGGCACCGACGCCTTCACGCGCATCACCCGCGCCGATGAGTCGGCCGAGGGGTTGCTGTTGCGGGCGATCGACAACCTGGTCGCCTCGGGACTGGCGCTGACGGTCGACCTGATCGTCATGACGGCGACGCTCGACGGCCTGGCGTCCGCGGTCGCCGACCTGCACGAACGTGGTGTCCGCGCGTTCAACCTCTGGCTCGTCTCGCTCACCGACGGCAACACCGACAACGTCGAATCCCTGCCGCGCATCACCGACGCGCTGCCCGCCATGCTCGCGTGCCTGGACTACGGGCGCGAGCACGACTTCGTCGTCGAGTCGTTGCACGTACCGCGCTGCCTGTTGCGGGGGTACGAGTCGCACGTGAAGCATCCGGGAGTCGGCATGGACGTTCGCGTGGTCACGCCGGACTCCGTGTTCGACCTGACCGCATCGCGGCTCTCGGGTGGTGTGAAGCCCGAGCGCTGCGCCGAGTGCGTGCACTTCGACGCCTGTCCGGGGCTGCGCGAAGACTACGTCGCGCGCTGGGGCGACGAGGAGCTCGTTCCCGTGCGGGACGCTTGATCCAGCCCGCTGAGCCGACCCGGAACGACCGGCCGGCATTTCTGCCCTGCGCGCCATCGGGTATCACTGCTTCATGACCCCCTCGATCGTCCTCGTTCAGCCACCGCTCGTCGTCAGCGTCGACGTCATCGACTATCCGTACCATTCGGATCTCGGTGTCGTGCAGGCGGCGGCGGTGCTGCGCGCGGCCGGCGCCGACGTGAGGGTCATTGATGCGTTCGCCGAGGCCGGGGGCGTCGCATCGAGGTTGTCCGACGATCGAATCCTGCTCGGCTGTGCCCCGCGTGACCTCGCGCTGGGATCCGTGGCGGACGATGCGGTCTTGGTGGTCCACTACACGCCCTTTCACAGGCCGCCGAGCCGCGATCCGACGCTGGCGGAGCTCCTGGAGCGCCTGCGCGCTGAGGCACCGCGGACACCGATCGTGCTGGCCGACCTCTACCAGAGCGGGGAGCACTACATCGATGTTGGGGGAGCCGCCGTGGTGGTGGCCTACCCCGAGGTCGACGCCTACCTGCAATACGAGGCCGAGGCGGCGTTACCCGGCCTGTGCGACGAGCTGTCGCGCGGCGGCCGACCGGACGCGCCGCTGGTTCGCGCCGGGGGCGAGGACGTCGACCTCGACGCGCAACCGCTGCCGGCCTGGGACCTGGTCGACCTGGAGGCGCGCGACCGC
>CAZFPM010000310.1:0-6188 GCA_964520965.1 uncultured Myxococcales bacterium | reverse complement strand
CGTATCCCTCGGGTCGTCAACACGCAGTACCAGCGGGTGCTCGATGCGATCGACACGGCGTTGGCCGGCCGCGCGGTCGGTTTCCCCGACCAGCCCTGTCGCGAGGGCTGCGCCGCGTGCTGCCACGGTCCGTTCGACGTGGGGCCTGCCGACGTCTGGCTGATGCTCGAGGGGATCGAAGCGCTCGAGGCGGCCGCGCGGCGACGAGCCATGCTCCGGATCGCGACGGCCGCCGCGGAACAACGGCGTGAGCTCGGCGCGGACGCTGACGAGGGGGTCGGCGTCGCGACGTCTGGAGAAGACCGCTTCGACGAGATGTGTGACGCCCTGGCCGACCAGGCATGCCCGCTGCTCGAAGACGACCGTTGCGTCGTGTACGCCGCGCGCCCCCAGCCCTGCCGGCTGGTCGGCGCCCGCTACGTCGCAGGGCCCGAGGAGCTGGACATGGATTGTCCCGTGGGCCTGACGGCGGACCTGCCGCCGGTCTCCCTCGACTTCATCGCCCTCGACGGGGACGTCGCCCGCATCGAGCACCGCTTGACGGTGCCCGGCATCGGAGACGATCGCACGACGATCGCGATCGGACTGGACTCGGCGCTCCGGCGGTCGGAGCGCTGATCAGGCCGCCATCAGGGGAGGAACCCGCCGCTGCCGTCGGTACACGACGGCCGGTCGTCCGGGAACGGGAGGAGCGGCGTCGTGCAGCTCTCGCCCTCGCGGCACGTGGCCGGATCGGCCGGATCGCAGCCCACGCACTGGAAGGTGACAGAAGAAGAAAGCAGGTCGAGGCGGAAATCGCACGCCGTGCCTGCCGGACAAGGCGCGTCGAAAGGATCGGTGGAGCCGTCGAAGCCGAATTCGGGCGGGATGAGGCCGCCCATCCCGTTGCAGACGCCGACGGTGTAACAGCCGATCGTGCTGTCGCAGGCGTAGGGGCCATCGGGGAACCCGAGATCGCGGGCGATGCCTACGCACTCGCTGTCGCTCGTGCAGCTGCCGGGGTCCGAGACCTCCTCACAATCGCCGGTGACCGTGCAGCGCGTGCCCGCGGGGCACTCGCACGGCACGCAGGCGCCGGCGGTGCAGACCTCGTCGGTACCGCAGTCACCGGGGGTGAGGCAGTCGACGCAGAATCCGCCCTGGCAGTACCCGCCGTCGCATTCGGCCGTCGTGCCGCATGGCCGGGTGCCATCGACGCAGCTGCCGGTCTCGGTACAGGACCGGCCGTCGGCGCAGTCGTCCGGACCCAGGCACTCGACACAGATGCATAGGGCTGGGTCGAGGACCGGCCGCGGATCGACGCAGGTGGCGGGGTCGCGCTCGCAGGCGTCACCGCACGCGCCGGATTCCGGGGCACAGACATCGTCGCCGAGCAGGTTCTGGCAAGCGAAGCCGGTGGCGCAGTCGGCGCCGGAGTCGCACTCATCGAGGCAAACCTGGACGCCTGCGAGCCGCGCACAGGTCGCGCCGTCGCTGCACGCCGCGTCGATGGTGCACTCGGCGCAGATGGCGAGCTCGGCCCCGCACTCGGTGGTGAACGGGTCGCAGAACTGGCCGGCCGCGCAGCCCGTGTCGAGGCAGCCGCCGCAGGAGCCGCCGGTGGGCACGCACTGGGTGCCCGTGCGGGAGTCGATCAACAGGCAGCTGAAGCCGTCGGGGCACGGCGCGTCGTCGGCGCACGAGGCACCGCAGACGGTCGCACCGCCGCCGATCGCGATGCAGGCGTCGGCCTCGCCGCCGCACTCGTCGTTCGACGTGCACTCGTCGCAGAGCTCACCGCCGCCGCCGACCGGCTCGCACGCGCCGGTCTCCTCGTTGCACGTCTCGTCGGCCCCGCAGGCCGGGTCGCACGCACCGGCGCCCTCGCACTCGTTGGTCTCCGGGTTGCACGTCTCGCCGGGCTCGCAGGTGACGCCCTCGCACGGCGCGGCAGCGGCCACGCAGGCGCCTTCGTCGCAGACCTCGCCCACCGGGCACTCGCAGTCGGTGCTGCAGACCCCGATCGGGTCGGAGCACTCGCCGCCCAGGCAGGCCTGGCCGCCGGGACAATCCTCGCGGCAGTCGCACACGACCGGTCCGGCGGTGCCGCTGTAGCAGATGTTGTCGATGCAGACCCCGCCCTCGCACTCGCGGTCGCTCCGACACTCCTCGTTCGAGCAGAGGCCGGCAGCCGCCGGATCGTAGTTGCCGTCGGCATCCTCCTGGACGCACCCTTCCTGGAACGCGCCCTCCTGCAGACACTCCGACGACCTTCCGCAGGCGTACTCGCCGCATGTGCCGTCGGACTGACAGGAGAGTCCACGAGCGCAGTCGCCCGAAGCAGCACACGTGCCGCCGACTTCGGAGTCGGAACACCCGGCGAGGGTCAGGAGGGCTGCGAACGAGACGAGGGCGAGGAGCTTCGCGTGACGCATTGAATGACTCGCGTTGACTGGCGGGAGGTCGAACGACCCAACCCCATGGGCGCCGCACCTTATATTCTGTGTTCCCGCACGTTTCAACACGCGGGATCCCGGAGCTTGACGCGTCGCGTCACGCGGGCCATGCTCGGCGCCACTTATCAACCCGACCAGCGTTCGCCATGCGCAATATCCTCAAGCAGGGCCTCAAGCGTTTCGTACGGGCCGAGCCAGACCGCCAGCGCGGGATGCGCGCGGCCACGGTGATCGCGCTCGCCGCCCAGAAAGGGGGCGTCGGAAAGACGACGACGAGCGTCAATCTCGCTGCCGCGCTCGCGCGCTTCCACGAAAAGAAGACGCTCCTCCTCGACCTCGACCCCCAGAGCCACGTCCGCACGTCGCTGGCGCGTCAGATCCCCGCCGGAGCCCGTGGACTGTCAGCCGTATTCGGCGAAGACGAAGACACCGAGGTCCTCGATGTCGTGTCGCCGACCGATGTCCGCAACCTCCACGTCTGCGTGTCCGACGATCGGCTCGGCGATGTCGAGAGCCTGCTGACGACCCGCATCGGAAAGGAGTTCGTGCTCCGCGACGCGCTCGGCATCACGCGCACGCACTACGACTTCATCGTGATCGATTGTCCGCCAGCGGTCGGCAATCTCACGCTCAACGGGCTCGTGGCGGCCGATCAGGTGCTCATCCCCTGCGACCTCTCCCCGCTGGCCGTCGACGGCGTGCACGCGGTCGTCCGAACCATCGCCAAGATCAGCGACCGGCTGAACCCGCGGATCGACGTGCTCGGGATCCTCCTGACGCGCTACGATGCCCGCAACGTGACCATGAACGAGAGCGTCGTGGCGCGACTGCACGAGAGCTACGGCGACGTCGTCGTCCCGCGCCACGTCGGAGTCAACACGGACCTCGCCAAGGCACAGCTCGAGGGCCGGAACATCTTCGATTTCGCCCCGACGAGCCGCGGTGCGCACCACCACCGGGAGCTCGCCGAGTTCGTCGTCGCCCAGACCGTCTCCTGAGTTGCGTGCGACCGTCGTAGTGCTCGGCGCGGCGCTGGCCGGCATCTGCTGCGGCGGCCCTCTGCATACGGCGTCGGCGCCGGAACCGGACTGGGATGCGGCAGCGCCGGATCCGGTCGGTGATTTCGACGAGCTCCGGGCGTCCATGCGACCGCCGGACGCGGACGGCCCGGAGTCGGTCGACGCGCGCCTCGCCCGGGCGTTGGCCGACGGCGAGGCAGCCGCGCACCAGGCCTCCGCCGAGCTCGACGACGCCAGCGCCGACGGTTTTGGGGTCGCTGGCGACGACGCCCCCGAGACGGAGGCGCGGCTCCGCATCGACGAGGCTGTCGTCTTCGCCGGCGTCGGCGCGACGCCGAGCCCCGACCCCCGACCGGTGGCCGTAGAGCGACAGCTCGCGGCTCAGAGCCGTCGGACAGTCGGACCCGGGGAGCTTCACTTGTGGGTACCGGGCCTCGGCGAGCGGCACGAGATCCGGCTCTACGACAACGCCGGGCGCATGAGGACGGAGGCGATCCGAGACGCCTCGCGGGCACTGCGGGACCGTCAATCCGGCCAGGCCCGGACCGCGGAGCCTCGCCTGCTCGCGATGCTCTACCTGATCGGGCAGCACTACGACTCCGAGATCGAGGTCGTCAGCGGCTACCGACTCCGCAACGTCAACGCGAGCTCGGGTTCGCGCCACGGATCTGCGCGCGCCGCGGACATCCGCGTCGAGGGCGTGGGCACCCGGAGCCTGACACGCTACGTGGAGTCGCACTTCGCCCGCGTCGGCGTCGGGCGGTATCCGACGAGCCACTTCGTGCACGTCGACTGCCGCACGCACACCTACTACTGGATCGACTACTCGGGGCCCGGCCAGCGACAGCGAACCCGGTCGCGCGAGATCGAGGTCCGGACCGACCCGGACGAGGATCCCACCCTGCGGTCGATACACGTGACCGAGGAAGAGTTCTACGTCGCGCCGATCGAGTGACACCGCCCGGCCGGGGTCGGCGGAGTCACGCGGTGGCCTGCTGGCGAACCCGGCGCCGGAGATTCCCGGCGCCCCGAATCACGGCTCGCCGCCCTCTTCTGCCAGACGCTCGCGAACGATCGACACATAGCGTTCCGAGCCCGAGTCCCCGAGCTCGACGGCACGCTCGAACGCGGAAAGTGCGGCGCTGAAGTTCCCGAGCCGGAAGTAGTCCATGCCGAGCTTGTTGAAGTACCCGGCGTTCCGGCTCGACAGGCGCGTCGCCCGCCGGTGATGCCGCGCGGCCTGCGAGTAGTTCCGCTGCTGGAAGTGCACGTCGCCGAGCCCCACGTGGGCCGACGAGATCGACTCGTCGAGATCGATCACCTGCTCGAAGAGCTCGCGTGCGCTCCCGAGGTTGCGGGAGTCGAGCGCCGACTGGGCATCACGGAGCACCTCGCGCGCGCGCGCCGCGCCGGCTGCAGCCACGGCCTCGGCATCTCGTTCGGGCTCAGGCTCGGGCTCGCGCTCGGGTGCGCGGTCGGGCGTCGGTTCGGACGCCGGTTCGGGCGTCGGCGTGGGCGTCGGTTCGGGCGTGGGCGTCGGTTCCGGTGCCGGCACTGGCACCGGCGTCGGCTCGGGCACTGGCACCGGCGTCGGCTCGGGGACCGGTTCGGGCGCGGGCGTCGGCGGCGCGGACGTGGCATCGGGCAAGACCGCGCCGACATCGGGTGTACCGGTGTCGGGGACCGCCGCGACGACCGTGACCTCCTCGTCCACGGCCGCAGCGTCGACGGGCGCCGCCTGGGCATCGGCGGTGTTGCCCGCGTCCGCTGCAGCCGAGTCCACCGCCGCGACAACCTGCTCGCCGATGGCGAGATCGCGGAACTGGTCGTCGGGGATCTCCTCGGGATCCTCGTCCATCACGGCGACCGTTTCTTCCTGCCCCTCCTCCTCCTCCTCGCCGATCCGGGTCCACAGGTGGGAGAAGAGAACCACGCTGACGATCGAGAATACGATCAGGCCGGCGACGCCAACGTAGAAGAGGCGGTTGTGCCGATGGTGGTCGTGGTGCTCCTCGTGTACCCCGAACGAGTTCGCAGCCTCGTGGAGCGCCTCGGAGTCTTCGCCGAGCGCGAACCAGCCGAGCTCGTCGTCGGTGTCCATGTCGAAGGGACCCTTCGAGTCTCCGCGCGCCGACCGCGGGGGGGCGACGAGGGCGAACCTACCGGTCGTGGTCTTCGACTTCTTCTGCTTCTGGGCGCTGATGCCCGAACGCTCGGCCCGTTCGAGCTCGGCGGCCTCGGCCACCAGGTCGGGGGCGAGCTCGACGCTCGGTGGCCCATCGTCGCCGAACGCATCCGTTTTCTCGTCGCGCGGGGTGACGGTGGCCGCGGGCTTGGTCGTCTTGGCTGAACGCTGGCGGCGCCCCTTCTTGCGGCGCTTACGGCGAGTTGGGGACCCTGCCCCGCTCGCGTCTTCGGGCTCGTCGTCGACCTCTGCGTCGGCCGTCCCCTCGGCGATGGCGACCGCCTCGGCGGCCGCATCGGCGGACATGAGCATCGTGCCGCTCGCCGCACGGGCCTCGTCGGCATCGTCCGACTCGTCGCTGGCGGCGACGGGCGGCTCTGCGCTGTCGTCCTCGGCAGCGGCGTCTTCGTCGGCGGCAGCCTCTGCGTCGGCTTCCCCGTCGGCAGCGGCGTCTTCGTCGGCGGCAGCCTCTGCGTCGGCTTCGTCATCGGCAGCGGCTTCCCCGTCGGCAGCGGCGTCTTCGTCGGCGGCAGCCTCTGCGTCGGCTTC
>CAZFPM010000309.1:0-6213 GCA_964520965.1 uncultured Myxococcales bacterium | reverse complement strand
CTCGTCGGAGACGGTACCGATTCGAAGGGGCCGGACATCAGGCGTCAGGCCCGGCGTCGACGGCGACCGGGTCGCCGACGCGGATGCTGCCCAACGTGCGGTGGACGGCATTCTGGCCGAAGCACGCCTTGTCGCCGATCGAGTGGAATGTGGACAGCGCGCGGAGGACGCCCGGGGAATGTGCCCCGGTGCCTGGTTCCAGGTCGACGACCATCCAGCGCCGATCGCGGCGCGGTCCGAGCGCGTCGAAGTCGAGTCGGTCTACGGCGATCGAGGCGCAGGACTTGACGGGGTGGATGTAGAGCTCGGCGACGTGCATGGACCACACTTGCCCTGGGTGGCGGCGCTCGACAAGAACGAAGGCGACCGACGGCAGTTCACGCGTCCCAGATGGAACGCGCTCTCGCTCGACGTCGTTCGACCCTGACCCCGGATAGGCGATGCCCTGCACCTGGCCCGGCGAAACTCCGCTGTACCGCGCGTACCACGACGAAGAGTGGGGCGTGCCGCTCACCGACGGCCGTGATCTCTTCGCGAAACTCCTACTCGACGGCTTCCAGGCGGGGCTGGCGTGGATCACGATCCTGCGCAAGCGCGACGGTTTCTACGACGCGTTCGAGGGCTTCGACCCCGAGCGGCTCGCCGGGTACGGGGACGACGATGTCGCGCGGTTGATGGGTGACGCGCGCATCGTGCGCAACCGGGCGAAGATCAACGCCGCGATCACGAACGCACAGGCCTGGCTCGACATCGAAGCAGCCGGCGACGGCGCGTTCGCCGAGCTGCTCTGGTCGACCGTCGACGGCAAGATGCTCGTGAACCAGCACGGCGCGCTCCGCGAGATCCAGGCGGAGACGGACGAGTCGCGCGCGATGTCGAAGGCGCTCCGCGCGCGCGGCTTCAAGTTCGTCGGCCCGACGATCTGCTACGCGTTCATGCAGGCCGTCGGCATGGTGAACGACCATGTCCTCGACTGCCCGCGGCACGTGGAGTGCCAGGGGTTGGCCCGGGGGGTCGGCCGGCTGTGAGGCGAGCAGGGAGCCTTCGTCGACTCGCGCGGCCGACGAGCCCTACCGCGTGACCTGCCCGCACCGCGTGGCCGGTCAGGATCAGACGTCGGGCGCCGACTCCGGCTCTCCGGGCGCCGGGGCGCACTCGTGTTTGGGGGTCACGTCGGCAGTGCAGGGGCTCCAATCGCCGGTTCGCCGGTCACAGTTACAGCTCGAGGGGCCGAAGTCGGACGGCTCGTCGGGCATGACGCAGGTCTCCCCTTCGGGGCAACCGAGGGTCTGGCAGTCGGCGGCCGGGTTCCGGTCGGTCGGGCAGTCTCGCTTGGAAGCGCACGCGGATAGCGCGAGCGCGGCGAGCACGAGGGCGGCAAGGGCGAGTAGGGTTCGGCTCATGGTGCTCCGTAGTCGAGTGCCACGACCCAGCGGCCCGGCGCCTTGGGCAGGGCGGTGATGGTCGTCAGGATCCCGGAGGAGATCGCCTCCGTGGTCGCGGCCGGGCTGTCCCCGCCGGGACCGTCGATGGTCACCTCCGGCTCGTCGAATCCGGCTGGGGCGGCGATGGCGTTTCCGTGGGGCGGGAGCGTGAGCGATAGTGTGCCGCTGACCTCGCCGAGAGACTCGCGCGGCGAAGTCCCAGGCGAGGTAGGTCCCGGGCGTGTCGAGTCCGAATCGGCAGGGGACTCGGTCGCGTCGTGGCGTGCCGAGCCGCCGTCGGAACCTCAAGCGACGAGGCACACGGATGCCGTGGCGGCCCCGAGCAGAAGCAGGAGCGTGGCGTTGGCGTACATGCAGGCACGATCCACCGGATCCGACCCGCGGTCAACCGAGGCGTGGCGCGAGCGAAACGCCTTCGCCTGATTGCGCCGGGCCGCCAAAGTCGGCATTCTGGCGGGCACGACGCCCGACTGCCGGCCCACCCACACGATTCGCATGGGTACTCGTGTGCGCGTGGGCATCCTCCTCGTGCCCGGCCACGCTCATCATGACGGTCTACTTCCGGCACACGCCCCTCGGTGCTCTCGCAATCCTCGCGGCCACGCTCGTGTTGTGGTCGGGATGCGACAACGAAGTGATTCGGTACGTGCCGGTGTACCTGGACGCCGAAACGGGCGGGGGTTCGACCGGGCCCGCGCGGGACATCGGTGCCCACGACGCGGTCGATGACGAGGACTCGGCGGCGCCCGACGCGCTCGGCTCGGACTCGTCGGCAGACGTGGACGACGCAACGGACGCGGGACCTGACGTCATCGACACCGCTCCGGACGTAGCGCCCGACGCAGAACCGGACGTTGCCGACGATGTGACTGACGTTGCCCCGGACGTGACGCCGGACGTGTCACCGGACGCCGCTCCGGACGTGTCACCGGACGCCGCTCCGGACGTGTCGCCGGACGCCGCTCCCGACGTGCCCGACGACGCGCCGACCGACATCTCCGACGACGTCGTCGTGCCGCCGCGCTGCGGCGACGGGATCGTGCAGTCAGGCGAAGAGTGCGACGACGGGAACGCGGTAGACGACGATGCGTGCTCGAACGCTTGTGTCGCGGCGCGTTGCGGCGACGGCGTGATCAACGCGATGCCGGGCGAGGAGGTGTTCGAGAGCCCGATCGTGGAGAATCCCTCGGGGGTCTCCGGCTACGTGTGCGACGACGGCGGGGCTTGCCCGAGCAGCAGCTGCGACGTCTCGGAGATGCCGACCGCAGCCGAGCACGGGATCTGCCAATCGCTGGGATACGACCGCGCCATCTCGGTCACGTGGGGTGGTGGGCTCGGCGAGTCGACGAGTCCGATGCCGCACGCGTTCAACTGGACCTGCTTCGACTACGTGTGCCGGGCGAGCGAACACGACAACACGGCAGATGACTGCTCCGAGTGGGAGATGCTGGCGTCGATCGGCTGTCTCGGCATCGTCGGCGAGGAGTGCGACGACGGCGAGGACAACGCCGACGAGCCCGACGCTTGTCGCGAAGACTGCACGCTGCCCTTCTGTGGCGACGGGATCGTCGACTCGACGGAGGAGTGCGACGACGCCAACGACGTCGATGAGGACGGGTGTTCGAACGTTTGCCTGCTGCCCCAGTGCGGCGACGGGATTCCCCAGGGCGAAGAGGAGTGCGACGACGGCAACGACATCGATGACGACGGGTGCTCGAACGCGTGCATCGCCGCGGTGTGCGGCGACGGGATCGTCCAATCGGCGAGCTCCGAGTGCGAGGTGTTGATCCTCGCGGACAGCGGCACGGCGACCACCGCGCTCTCGGCGCTGCTCGACGCGAACGACGTTCCGCACGAGGTCCGGGACAACGGTTCCGGGACGCACACGTCGAATCTCGAGCTGCTAGAAGACTGGCCCTTCGTGATCTTCTACAACCACAACCGCGCGATCTCATCGGCGGAACAGACGGCTCTCGATGCCTATGTGACCAGCGGCGGCCGGCTTCTCGTCACCGGGTACGACTCCCTCGGCAGCCCGACCGACCCCACGTTGGCGAGCGTGTTGCGCGTAACGACGACCGGCGACGGCCCGTTCGTGACGTCGTGCACGGTCACCGACGGCGACCATCCGGTCACCGACGGTCCGTTTGGCGAGTACGCGGCCGGGACGGGTTTCACCGTGGGTGGTTCCGACCACGACAACGTGCGGGTGACGGGCACGACGCGGCAGATCGCCGCCGTCGGCGACGCGGCGAAGATCACCCACGCCGCGGACATCGGACCCGGTCGTGGCGTCGTGATGTACTGGAACGGCAACTCGGGGTTCGGCGACTGGACCACGGCCGGCACCCCCCAGAACCTCTTCCTGAACCTGATGGCGGGGGTCTGCGGCGGCCGCGCCGAGGATTGCGACGAGGGCGAGGAGAATTCCGAAGCGCCCGGCGCCGTCTGCCGCACGAACTGCACCTTCGCCGGTTGTGGCGACGGTGTCCTCGACCCGGGCGAGGGCTGCGACGACGGGAACACGATCGACGGCGACGGATGCAGCTCGACCTGTGAACTCCCGTTCTGTGGCGATGGGATCGTCGAGGTGGGCGAGGAGTGCGACGACGGCGTGGACAACTCCGACACCGAACCCGACGCGTGCCGCACCGATTGCATCGCAGCGGGCTGCGGCGATGGTGTTCACGACACCGACGAAGGCTGCGACGACGGAGATCTGATCGACGACGATGAATGTACCAACGCGTGCACCATCCCGGTCTGCGGCGATGGTGTGCTCCACGCCGGCGAGGAGTGCGACGACGGGAATACCGACGAGCGCGACGAGTGCCGGAACGACTGCACGTTCTCCGGGTGCCCGGACGGCGTGGTGCACCGGATATTCGGCGAGGAGTGCGACGACGGGAACTTCGTCGATGGCGACGAGTGCACGAACGCCTGTCTGCGGGGCCCGCTTTGGACCGGACCCGAGCCGGTCGAGTACTTCGAGGAGTTCGTGTCCGGCGCGACGCCGACCGCGCAATGCGTCGCTTGGGACGAATTCCGAGCGCTGCTCGTCGACGAGTACTCGTTGGTGTCGCTGACCGGCAGCCTCGAGCCGCTCGGCCTCTCTTGTTCCGACCCGGAGGCCGCGACCGCCATCGCGTTGGCGTTGCGGACGTCGACCGACGTCGACGTCATGTGCGACGGCCACCGTTGGACGAACTGCGGCGCCCGGTACCTGGGCGAGCTTTGGATCGACCCCCCGTCGCTCTGCGCCAGCTCGAACTGCCCGAGTCCCGGCTACATCGTTCGCCCGTGCATCTCGAACTCCAACTGGGGCGGCGTGAACACGGCGACGTGTTCGCCGCCGAGCCAGACGATGACGCTACGCTTCGAGTAGTCGCCGCGACTCGAGGCTGACGGGGAAGTCCGACGCGCGAGCCCAGGCGCTGCAGATCGCGCTGAGCAGCGCGGTGCGGTCGGTGCAGCGGCGCGGCGTCGAAGCCGAGGGCGTGGAAGTCGAGGATCCCAAGCTGGGGGTGCCGCGCGCCCTGAACCGGGTGGTCGACGAGCACGGTGCCGAACTCGTCGTCGTGTGCACCCACGGTCGCCGGGGGGTGCGGCGGGCGGTTCTCGGGAGTGTCGCGGCGAAGATCGGTGCCGAGTGCACCGCGCCGGTGTTGCTCCTGCGCGTGCCCGAGGCGTGACGGTTGGCGGCGGTGCCGCCGCGGAGCCGGGCGTCAGCGGGCGCGGAGTCTCATTTGCCTTTCGGTCGGAACGCGACGATGCGGCTCTCGTCGGTTTCCAGGTAGGGGCCGCCGATCAGGTCGATGCAGTAGGGGACCGCGGCGAATACGGCGTCGAGGCACTGGGCGATGGCCTTGGGCTTACCTGGCAGGTTGACGATCAGGCACCCACCCCGGATGCCGGCCGTCTGCCGCGACAGGATGGCGGTAGGAACGTACTTGAGCGACTCGTCGCGCATGCGTTCGCCGAAGCCCGGCATCATCTTCTCGCAGACCGCTTCGGTCGCCTCCGGGGTCACGTCCCTGGCGGTGGGCCCGGTACCCCCCGTGGTGAGCACCAGGCAGCACCCGCGCGCGTCGGCGAGCTCGACCATGGTCGACTCCAGGGTCGCCCGGTCGTCGGGGATCAGGCGGCACTCGGGTTCGAACGGCGTCGTGAGAACCTCGCGAAGATACTGCTCGATCGCCTTGCCGGAGATGTCCTCGTAGACACCCGCGGATGCGCGATCCGAGCTCGTGATGATTCCTATTCGTGCGACCGACATCAAACCTCCCGGAGACTGCAGTCGGCGAAGGCCGCACACCTTACACCTCGAGGCACGAACCATGAAGCAACGTAGGGTCGATGTCGCGATCATCGGGGCCGGAACGGCCGGGCTCGGCGCCCGTCGCGAGGCCGAGGTCCACCGCCGCGATTGGGTCATGATCGACGGCGGGCCGCTCGGCACCACGTGCGCGCGGGTGGGCTGCATGCCATCGAAGCTGCTGATCGCTGCGGCCGAGGCGGCCCACGAGGTCCGAAGGGCGGGGATGTTCGGCATCGAGGTTCCCGACGGCGTGCGGGTCGACGGACCGTCGGTGCTCGAGAGGGTCCGTCGCGAGCGAGATCGCTTCGTCGGATTCGTGCTCCGAGCGACGGACGAGCTCCCGCCGGATCGGCTCGTCCGCGGCTTCGCCCGCTTTGTCGGCCCCAACACCCTGGAAGTCGACGACGGCACCCGCATCGAGGCCGAGACCATCGTCATCGCGACCGGCTC
>CAZFPM010000308.1:0-6229 GCA_964520965.1 uncultured Myxococcales bacterium | reverse complement strand
GGTCGCAGGTCAAGAAGGGCTCGCACTCGCAGCCGTTGAGGACGACGAACTCGGCCCGCTTGCCTTCGGGGATCTTCAGCTTGACGTGGCTCGGGAAGGCCGCACCGCCGAGGCCGACGATGCCCGCTTCCTGTACCCGCTTGACGAACTCGGCCTCCGACAACCGGTCTTCTCCGGCTGCCGGACCACGCGGCATCTTCTGACTGGCGTATGGGTCCGTAGCGATGACGATCGCCGGCATGACGCCGCCCGACGGGTGGGGCCGCGGCTCCACCGCGGTCACGGTGCCCGTGACAGGCGCGTGCAAGGCCACCGAAACGAACCCGCCCGCGGACGCGATCAGCTGTCCTCGCTGGACCGCAACGCCCGGGGAGACGACCGCCTTCGCCGGCGCGCCGATGTGTTGGGACAATGGCAACACGTACTCGTCGACCCACGGCATGCGCTCGATCGGCAGACCGGCCGTCGCATGCTTCGCCTCCGCCGGGTGTACCCCGTGCCGGAACGTGGAACCGGCGGCTCCTCTCATGAAGTGGCTCCGGACTCGGGACCGGCCCCGCCGTCGGTCTTGCCCGGCGCGTAGCCGGCGAGCTGGAGCAGCCGGTCGCGAAGGTCAGCGGCGTGGCGCGCCTGTTGTCCGGCGCTCAACTCGGCGAGCGCTGCCTCGTGGTCCTTCTTCAACGCCGCGATCTCCGCGGCGTGCGCCGTCGCCATGTCGGCGTCGGCCTGGGCCCGGACGTCTTCGGTGAACGGCGTCTCGACCCCGGCCACCTCGCGGAGCATGGCCCACCGGTGTGCGCGGAGATTCACGAAGCGAGTCAACGCCTCGGAGAGCTGCACTTCCGAACCGCCGGACGTCGCGACGGTCGGTCGGGTGCCCCGTCGCTCCTGCTCGGAGCACTCGAGCCATTTCGCCAGCGGCACCGTCGACCCCTCGACGGGGTCGAGCTCCTCGGCGAAGCGTGACTCCGTACGGAGCCAGCGCCACGCCGTCATCGGCTCGCCGGCACCATCGGTCGCCCAGAACGCCTCGGCTTCCGGGTTGTCGGAGACCTCGAGACGAGAGCCGAACACGCCCCCCCTGGCCGGATCGTAGATCGCCAGCGGATGGACCCGCGTCGACATCGTGAGGTGGGCCTGCGCAACCGTCCGCTCCTTCGGGAAGCCGTGGCGGCGCGGGCTCGGCGCGTGGACGTGGATCAGCGACGGGCCATCGTGTTGGAAGGCCCGCTGGACCGCTTCGATGAAGTGATCCGGATCGGCGACCGATGTCGACGCTGCGAATGCGTTCGGCTGCAGCATCGCGATCTGCGTCGGATCCGGGGCCTCGATGCCCGGTTCGCACTCGTCGAGCAGGAGGACCCGGACCGGCAGCTCACTGCGGAGTAGGGCCGTGAGGGCGGCCAGACCGCGGCCGGCCAGAGCACCCGTGCCGCCGATCAGCAACACCGACGTCGCCGCCTCAGCCAGCTCGGCGGGCACCGACGACCAGCCGATCCGCTCGTTGGCCGCGGCGCGAGAAGCGAGGTCGGGCGGGTTGTCGAGCGCGGTCTGGGCGTGAGCGACCAGCCGTGCCAGCGAGACCGCGTCGTCGAGCATGCCGGCCTGGACGCCGGCCGCGAGCTCGGCGGCGTCTTCTGCCATCGCTGCGGAGACCGGTGCCGAGAACGGGTTGTAGGGGAAGCGGACCGCCCAGTCGGTCTCGCTGCCTTCTCCGATCACGAGCGCGAGCCGCGCGCGCCCGAGGCCGTTCGGTCCGACGGTCAGGCGCCAGCGCGCGCGCTCGACGGCGGTGGCGAGGCGGGCGAGGGTCTTCAGCCGGCCGGCGTCGACGGCCACCGTCGCTCCCGCGGTGGTCAGACGCTGGACCACGGACTCGAGATTCTCGACGCCATCGGCGGCGCTCTCGAGGCCGTCGGTCAGGGCGCCGAGGTCATCGACGTTCACTGCCGATACGACCGAGTCGCGGATCGCTGTCCGCAGACTCGATTCGACCTTGCCGAGGTGTTCGTCGATGCGCGTGTGCCGCCGTTGCAGCGTCTGCTCCGCGGCGGCGAGGACCAGCCGGATCGCAAGGCGGGCGCCGGAGCCGGGCTCGGCGGCATCACCGCCGGCGACGGCCATCGAGCAGTGCCGGGAGAGCAGGGCGGCCGCAAGCCGGCCGACCTCGGGCTCGGCCCGGGCCACGACATCGCCGCTCGGGTCAGGGAGGTCTTCCCACACACTCCAGCCGGAGCGCGCGGCAGCGACGAGGTCTGCCGTCTGCGGGGTAATGCCGATCGCATCGTCGGCACAGACCTCGGCGCAGCCACCGCAGCCTTTGCACGCCTGCGGATTCAGGGCGATGCCGAGCATGGCCCCGGTACCCTTGGCTGCACGATGGGGCGTTCGGAAGAAGGGTTCGGTCACCGACATCGGGAGGGGCGACACCGCGGATAGCGTGGCGTCGAAAGCGGCCCGCAGGTCTCCGAGCTCGTCGTCCGGGGCGCCGAGCTGAGGCACCAGCCACTCGTAGGCCGTCGTGAAGGCGTCGGTCGGACCCACGGGAGCGTCGGCGCTGGAGACGATCTTGTCGACCCGGCCGGCGAGGTGCTTGTGGCCGCGCCGCAGGCGATCGGCCGCGGGTCCGGACGTGCCGGCGCGCTCGGCGGCTGCGTCGAGCAACGCGTGGGTGCCGATGACGATCGGTGCCAACGCGGAATCGGGGCAGACCGTCCAGCAGCGACCGCAGCCGGTGCAGGCGGCTGTGTCGATCACCGGGAGCCGATCGCGGCCGGCGCTGCCGTCGTGGAAGGTCGACGTGCCCGGGGGCACCGTGCCGACCGTGATGTACGGATCAGGCCCCTGCGGCGAGGACTCGCCGGCGGCGCGAGGTTGCACCACTTCACCCCAGATTCGGGCGGGGTTGTCGTAGTCGGTGTCGTTGCGCTGTATGCGGCGGACGATGAAGGGCAGATCGCGGTCGGCCCCGGCAGAGTCGGTGTTCCGGTTTGGAACTGCGACGCGCTCCGCACTTTCCAAGCCGTGGGCGACGAGGTCGCCGAAGCCCGCGATCAGGGAGTCCGTGTCGCCAGCGATTCGGGTCAGGCGCAGGCGCCGTTCGATGATCGAATCGCGCCAGACCGGGTGGAGCGCGGCCCACGGATCGTCGCCGAACGCCCCGCCGAGGACGACCAGGCCCTCGCGTACGACGCGTTCGAAGGCGTCGCGGTTCGGCGGCAGGTCGGGCGCGTTCAGCAGGAAGACGTCGACGAACTGGGCGTGCAGGCCGCGGACTGCGTCAGCCTCCGAGACGGACACGTGCCCGTTCCAGAGGCCTTCGCTGTCGATGACGACTCGACCGCGGGCGTGGGGCAGTTCGTCGCCGGCCGCGGCGCCCGCCAGGGCAACCGCCAGGTCGTCGGTCGCATCCTCTTCGGGGACGACCAGCAACACGGAGCGCGAGGCGCCCGGCTGCTCGGTGAATACCTCGTCGGTGCCCCGCCAGGTGCGGGCGAGGTTCGGGAAACTGCGGGCGACCGCTGTGGTGCGGGCCTCGCGTCGCGGGAATGTGGTGTCGGTGCCGGGTCCGGCGAGGCCGAGGAAGAAGGGCTCGTCGAAACGCTGACCGTCTCGGAGCTGCTGCCCCAACCAGACGAGGTCTCCCGTCTCGACCGGATGCCCACCGATCCCCCATGTCGCCGACTGCACGTGGACGTCGGTTCCGCGCAGGAGCGGCGCGATCTCGCGGGTAAGGGGCGGCGCACCCGCCAGGGCGTCGTCCACCCGCTCCAAGACCGTGACCGTCTCCGCCTTGGACAGGGCCACCGCGATCTCGTCAGCGGGGAAGGGCCGCAGCCAGACCACCGATAGTGCCGCGACCTTGTCGCCCCGCTCTTGGCCGAGCGTGTCCGCGGCCGCGCACGCGGCTTCGGCGAGCGAACCCTGGGCGACGAAGACGTGGGACGCCTCGCGCGGGCCGTGCCACGACACGGCCTCCAACTTGCGGCCGGTGTACTCGGAGATGGTGGAGCGAGCCTGCGCGGCCAATGTCCGGAGCGGGCCGGCGAAGAACTCCCGGTGGCCGGCGACAGCGACGCCGAAGTCCTCGACGTCTTGCGCGACGCCAAGAGCGACCGGGCGCTCGGAGCTCATCCAACGGGGGACCAGCCGGCGCGCGCCGCCGAAGACCATGCGTTGCGCCTCGGTCGAAGCGTCGATCTCCTGGCCCGGCGTTCGGACGAGAGCCGGGAAGGTCGTCGGGTCTGGAACGAGCAGATCTTGCGGCGCCCAGGTCGTCTCGGGACCATCCATTGCGACGATGCCGGGGATCAGTGCCCGCTCTGTGAGCCAACGCGCGGCCAGCGTGACGTCGACCGCCTCCTGGGCGTTGCGCGGCATCGCGAGAAAGGCGCCGCAATCAGCGACGGCGTGATAGCCCTCGTGTCCACTGCCCCGCGCCGAAGTCTGGCGGGGCATTGCGCGGTTCGACGCGTGCACGACCAGGGGCAGGTGCCGTCCGACCGCCGCGAAGAGCTGGTCATGGATCTCGGCCAGGCGGTCGCCTGGGAGGAAGGCGGCCGTCCGGGCGCCGGTCATCGCAAGGCCGCACGCGCCGGCCATCACGGCCCGCGCTCCGTCGGCGCGGAAGTCCTGGACGATCCGGCCGTAGGCGTTGACCGCCTCGTCACCGGTGTGTCCGGCGGCGGAGCCGCGTGGGCGACACACCGCGTCGCATATCTGGGCCTCGACCGCGACCACGGCGCTGCCGCCGGTCGTCACCGTCGGAATCCCGGCGCCCTCGGCATCGGGCGCGCGCCGCGCGTTGGTCACTTGCTGGAAGATGCGTCGGAACCAGCCCGCCGCCGCTGTCGGCCAATCACGCACGGAGACTCCTCAGAGGCTCGGGGATCGCTGCGGTGACGAATTGGTCACCTTCGACCCAACGAATCGCGCCGGTGGGGCACCGGAAGGTCGCCCGCTCGGTCGCCAGTTCGGGAATTCGGATCACCGGCAGGCCATCGACCATCTCGATGACGCCGGTCTCGGCATCGACCGCGCACCTCCCGCAGGCGTCGCACGCCACGGTGCACACCGCTGTCGCGGCGTCGCCGCGCAACGGCGACGAGCACTGCACGAGCAGGGGCTGAGCGAGCGGTTGAATCGCGAAGAGATCACGGGGGCAGACGTCGACGCAGTCACCGCAGGCCGTGCAGAGTTCGACATCGACCATCGGCAGGTCTTCGGGCCCCATGCGGATCGCGTCGAAGGTGCAGGCCCGGTCGCAGTCCCCGAGACCGAAGCAGCCCCATGCACAGGCGATCGGGCCCGCGTTCACGAGCGCCGCCGCGCGGCATGACATGTCGCCGGAGTAGGCAGCGAGCCGCTTGACCGACGACTTTCCGCCTCCGCAGTGCAAGCGCGCGACACGCTTCTCCTCCTGGCCTGCATCGACGCCGAGGAAGCCCGCGATATCCGCTACGTCGTCGGCCGTGCTCACGGTGCACTTGCCGGGCAGCAGCTCCCCGGTGCAGACCAGCTCGGCAAACGCGCGGCAGCCGGGCTGCCCGCACGCGCCGCAGTTCGTGCCGGGGAGCATCCCTTCGACGTCGTCGATCCGGGGATCCTCCTCGACCCGCAGGAACCGATAGGCCAACGCGAGCACGACGCCGAAGAAGAGCCCCAAGCCGGTCATGATCGAGGCAGCTGTGAGCACCACGGGGCTCATGCAGGGCTCCTCAGTTGAACGGGGCGGCGCGTGCGATCAGGTCGTCGTTTGCCGTGCTGTCGTCGGCGCGTGGCTTCCCGGGGTGGATGCAACGAGCCGGGCAGAGCTCCGCGGCCTTGACCAACTCGGCGAAGGTCCCCTTGGTCGCGTCGGCGATCTCGGCCTGCTTGTCGCTGTTGTATACGAACATCAGCGAGTTGAGGTTGGTGCACTCGTTGCACGTCGTGCACAGCACCGCGTCGATGTACGGGTCGTCGAAGGAGACAGCCTCGTCCTCCTCCTCCGCCGGCTCCGGCGCTGCCTCGACAGGGGCCTCTTCGACCGGGGAGGGCGCCCCCTCCGCGACCGGTGCCGCGGCGGGCATCGCGAACCCTGCCGGGAGCGCGCCGCCGGCGTTCAGATCGAGCAGGACCGCGACGAGGCGCTCCATCGCCTCTGTGGCCGCTTGCTGTCGCACCGCATCGATTTCCTCGGCGTGGCGCGCGGCCTGCGCGGCGAGAGCAGACTCGTGCTCCGCATCGA
>CAZFPM010000307.1:0-6233 GCA_964520965.1 uncultured Myxococcales bacterium | reverse complement strand
GCGAGGCGACGAACTACGCGGTCTTCCTGTCGACGGACCCCGTGTTGAGCGAGGACGACACGCTGCTCCGTGAGGTCCCGCTCGAGCCACTCGCGGGCCTCGCCGACCGTGTCGAGGGGCGGCGCTTCGAGGTGCCGGCGGATCTGGTCGACGGCGGATCCCACCACGTGATCCTCTTCGTGGACGCAGACGACGACATCGCCGAGCTCTCCGAGGCCAACAACATCGCCCACCAACCCCTCTTCGTCTCGCCGCGGTGTACCCCGGATGAGGCCGAGCCCAACAACTTCCCGATCGACGCCGCCCCCGCGACCGAGGTCGAGGGAGCGGCCCTGACGTCATGCGGCGAGGGAGATGACGACTGGTACTCGTTCACCGCGACGCGGCCTCTCACGGAGATCCAAATCACGTTCTCCGACGCAGACGGTGACCTCGATCTCCACGTCTACGACACCGACCTGGGGCTCGTGGACTTCAGCGACTCGATCACCGACGACGAGTACGTCAGCCTGCTCACGAGCGCTGGCGAGGAGTATCTCGTGCTCGTCAGACAGCACACGGACCGTACGCCGCGTTACACGCTGACCATCGAGTAGAGACCCGCGTGGTGCTCCTGCCGAAAGTCGCGATCCCAAGCGGCCCCCGCACATGAGCGTCGGGCGCCGAAGGCCCGGCGACGTGACGCTCCCGTGTGCCCCGGAGGGGTTCGAGATCGGCCGGGAACGCGGCTTCTTCGTCCGGTTGTCCGCCGACGCCCCGCCGGTGGAGCAGACCCCGTTCCCCTCCGGACTCCGGCGCGGACCGGTGGCCCTGATCACGGACTCCACGCCGCTGCTCCGACGCCTCGCCACGGCGCTCGACCGCCGCGATCTCGGTTGCTCGTTCGCCGTCGTGCCCGATGCGGCCGGACGGCCGTCACTCGGCGCCGCCCTCGATGCCGCCGCCAGGCATCCCGACATCGCCGCGATCCTGATCGCCATCGACACCATCGACGAGGCCGACGCGTTCGCCGACGTCGCGCGCCGCGTGGCGCACCATCTCCCGATCCTCTGCGTCGCCTACGGCGGCGACGACGACCCGTTTCGGCAACCGTGGGTCGAGCGGTTGGGACTGATCGCGATGCGGACCCTCCACGATGCGGTCGACGCCATGCCCTTCATGGTCGACCTCGAGCCGCCGACCGACCGGCGATGCTGCATCCTCACGCCGAGCGAAGGCCTCGGTCGATACCTCCGAGCGCGGATCACCGCCGCCGGGTACCATGTCGAGCAGGGTACCGAGTCCGGGCCGGACGCGCTCGACGATGCCCTCGGCCGCACGGAGTGGGACATCGTCGTCGCTGTTGCCGACGAGCCGTCGTCGGAACCCGATCGGGAAGCCGTGGTTTCCCGGGTCGCGGCGGCGCGTAGACGACACGAGGACATCCCGTGCGTGGTCGTCGCCAACGGGTCGGCGGGGTGGCCGGGGTTCCTGCGGCGCGCGCTGGCACCGGTGGGGATTCCCGTCATCGAGACCGGCGCGGAGGTGGAGCACGGGCTGCGAGCCCTGTCCCGGTGGGCGCGCCCACGGCCGGACGCGACCGTGGCGAGACAGACCGTTCGCGACGCCGGACGCCTGCGAAAGGCGATCCGCGCGCTGCGTGCGCCCGGCGCGTCCGCATTCGGCCAGACGATCCAGCGGGAGATCCTGGGCGCGATGGGGCTGCCGGGGTTGACCATGACCGCCGTCCGATACCTCGAAGACAGCCTGATCGCGGCGGCAGACCTCGGCTACCCGGTCCGCATCGCTGCGCAATACCCGGGGCAGGACTGGGGTCGTCCGCCGCGCTGGCAGGACGCGAGCGACAGCGAAGCGTTGATCGCCACCGGACAATCACTGCTGGCAGAGGCGCAGCGGAACGCACCCGGACAAGGCGAGCTGCTGATCGCCCCCGCCCAGGGCTCGAGCGGGGCGCTCCTGGTAGAGGCCTCACGTCACCCGCAGTTCGGACCCGTGGCCGCGGTAGCCACCGGCTCGGGCACCTGTTTCGGCGTCGTCCCCCTCGCGCCGGACCGACTGGACGCGCAGCTCGCGCTCGGAGAGCGGTTCGGCAAGGCCTCACCCGTGGCCCTCGAGGGCGTGACCGCAGCCGCCCGGGCCGCGTGCGGGGTGATCGATACGTGCGCCGACGCCACCGCAGTTCGACTCGAAGTCGAAGTGTTGACCGGAGGCTTCGTCGCCCGCGACGTCGCCATCCGACTGGAGTCCGAATGACCGTCCGCATCGCCCATCTCTCCGACATCCACGTCGACGACTTCACCGACCTGCGGTTGCGCGACATGGTCGGGAAGCGGTTCACCGGGTGGGTCAACCACCGGCGCAACCGCAGCCACGAGTACGACGCCGCCGTCCTTTGGGGAGCGGTGGCGCGCATCGTGGACGAACAGCCCGACCTGGCGGTGGTGTCGGGCGATCTGACAAACCTCGGGCTGGCGAGCGAACTCAGAGCCGCCCGGACCATTCTCCAACCGCTCGCCGACGCCGGAATCCCCCTGCGCGTGGTTCCGGGGAATCACGACTACTACGTCCGGTCGTCGACTCTCGGAACGTTCGAGGAGGTGTTCCGCGAGTGGCAACAGGCCGATGCCCGCCTCGGCGAGGCCTATCCCTTCGTCGCGCGGGTCGACGACGTGGCCTGCCTCTTCTTCAACAGCGGCGTACCCACGCCGCCGATCATGGCCTTCGGCCGGGTCGGCCCCGAACAGCTCGACCGGGGTCGCCGCCTCGCGGCCGCGGAGCGAGACGCCGGTCGCGGTCTGGTCTTCGTCGTTCACCACCACCCGACCCGGGCGCCACACCGCCGGGTGGAGTGGACACGCGGCCTGCGCGACGCGGCGGCGTTCCGGCGTCTTGCCGCGAGCAGCGGTGCCCACCTGGTCCTGCACGGCCACAACCACTACGAGCACTTCCGGCGCCTCGCCGAGCACCCCGACACGACGGTCTGCGGGATCTCGAGCGGAACCACGACACGCCGGTCTCCGGCGGCCCGGGTCGGGCAGATCGGGCTCTACGAGCTCGACGCGAGCGGGGTGTCACGCCTCGGCGTCTCCGACTGGGACGGGGTCGACCGGTTCGGGCAGTGGCGATGGGTCACCCCCGACGAGGTTCCGGTCGAGAGCGCGCGGGAGCGCCTCGACTGATACCAGGGAACGACGATTCCCTCGGGTTCCCTGGTATGAGACGCCGTGCCGCGCTGGACCATGGGTCCGGAGCGACGCGAGTCCGTCGGGTCAGCTGCCGCTGAAGTTCGGCGGCCGCTTCTCGAGGAACGCGGCGATGCCCTCGGCGGAGTCGCCGGTCGCGAAGATCCGGCCGAACGCCTCGACCTCGGCCCGCAACCCGTCGTCGAGCGACAGCGATGCGGTGGCCTGGGCGAGCCGCTTGGTCTCGGCGACCGCCACCGGCCCCTTGGTCAGGATCTCCTCGAGCGAGGCGCGGGCGGCGCCGAGCAGCTCCTCTGGCGGCACCACCCGGTTCACGAGTCCCACGCGGAGCGCCTCGTCGGCGCGGACCATGCGCCCGGAGAGCAACAGCTCCATCGCCACGCCCCACGACACCTTGCGCGGAAGCCGCTGGGTGCCGCCGAAGCCGGGCAGGAGTCCGAGCTGGACCTCGGGCTGTCCGAAGCGGGCCTTCTCGGACGCGTAGATGAAGTCGCAACTGAGCGCGAGCTCGCAGCCGCCGCCGAGGGCGAACCCGTTGACGGCGGCCACGACGGGGATCGGGAGCTTCTCGATGCGCCGGAAGAGCTGGTTTCCCTTCTCGGCGAAGACCCGTGCCTTCTCCGGCGGCAGGCCGCGCATCGACGCGATGTCCGCGCCGGCGACGAAGGCCTTCCCGGCGCCGGTGATCAGCAGACCGCGGGCCCCGGCTTCGACTGCAGCGTCCACAGCGGCGCCCAGCTCGTCGAGGGTCGCGACGTCGAGGGCGTTCATCGCGTCGGGCCGATCGATGGTGATCGTCGCGATCGCCCCGTCGATGTCCAGTCGGAGGTTGGCGAAGTCACCCATGGCTCAGGCCTCGTAGAGGTGGAATCCGCGCCCGGTCTTCCGACCGAGGAATCCGGCATCGACGTACTTCCGCAGCAACGGGCAGGGCCGGTACTTGGAGTCTCCGAGGCCGGTATGCAACACGGTCATGATCGACAGGCAGGTGTCGAGACCGATCAGGTCGGCGAGGGCGAGTGGCCCCATCGGCTGAGCGGTGCCGAGTTTCATCGCGTCGTCGATGTCCTCGACCGTGCCGATGCCCTCCATGACCGCGAAGCAGGCCTCGTTGATCATCGGCATGAGGATCCGGTTGACGATGAAGCCGGGGAAGTCGTCGGCTTCGACGGTGGTCTTCCCCAGCCGCTCGGCGAGCGCGATCGTGTCGGCGTAGGTCTCGTCGCTGGTGGCGAGCCCGCGGATGACCTCGACGAGCTTGAGGACGGGGACCGGGTTCATGAAGTGCATCCCGATGACGTCACCGGCGCGGCTGGTCTGGGCGGCGAGCCAGGTGATCGAGATCGATGACGTGTTCGTGGCGAGCAGGGCGCCGGGCTTGCAGACTGCGTCGAGCGTGCGGAAGAGCTCGGACTTCAGGTCGGCTCGCTCGGTGGCGGCCTCGATGACACAATCGCAGTCAGCGAAGTCCTCGATCCGGGTCGAGGTCACGATGCGGGCGAGAGTCGCGTCCATCTCTTCGGCGCCGATCCGCTCCTTGCGCAGCAGGCGCCCGAGGGATTTCTCGATCGCGCCGACGCCTCGGGCGCAGGCCTCGTCCGAGATGTCGACGACAATGACATCCAATCCGACAGTGGCCGCAACCTGCGCGACGCCGGAGCCCATCTGGCCGGCGCCGAGCACGCCGAATCGATCGATGTTCCTGGCCATGGTGACCTCGTAGAATGGGGGTTCGGACAAAGGCACACAGCATCGTCGCTGCGACGAAGAAGTCTCTGCCACCCCGCCCTTCCCTGCGCGCGTCGGCCCGCGTCGCGGCAAGTGAGGATCCGGGGACCTGACTCGTCGTTCGCCGGCTCGAGCGCGGCGGTTGGCCGGGGTGTCAGTCACCTCTGACCGGCACCAATAGCTGCTCGTGTCGGGTTCGGCAACCGTTGGCGCACCGTCGGTGACCGCCGACGATCCGCTGAACCGATCGGCAGACATACGCCCGTGAGTTCCGGCGCCGCCGGATCGAGTGCGCCCGCCCGGACGTCGGGATCAGTAGGCCTGCGCGCTCAGGTCCATGTCGCCAACGAGACCGTCGAGCCCGACATCTTCGTCGGAGAGGGCTCCGTCGACGTCGACCTCGGTTCCTTCGAAGCGGTTGGCGACATCGGGACGGTCGCGGCTGTCCGCAGCGTGGGTCCGCAGGGCGGGCAGAAGGTCACCACGGAGCCAGCCGTCGACCCGCAGCGTGAGCGTGAGTTCGTACTCTCCGTCGTCGGCAAGACGGACTTCGCCGACCTGCATTCGGGTCACTTCGCTGGACCGATAGACGAAGTCGATCGGCTCGGCGATGGTCCGGTGGGGCGACAGACCCTTGGGCGTCCAGGGCAACGGTGAGGGCTCGTCGGTATCGAGTCCGTCGGCGACGACCGTGGTCTCGTACCAGTGACCCGACGCCTCGAGACTGGTCAGCCCCGGGAGCGACTTGTCGTCCTCGAAGGTGACGTCGCCGGGTTCGATCTGGACGCTGACCGCAAAGTCGCCGCCGAAGGGCAGCACCATTTCGGGTCCGAAGAGCTCGACCTCGCCGGCTTCGACGTCGAAGTCGAGCGCGAAGGGCTCGCGATTCGTGAACGAGACCGCGGCGTCCGATCCGGCGACCGGCTCGAGGAAGACCGCGCCGACGTGGAGGTAGAGGCGCTCCAGCGCGACGTCGTGGTCGAGTTCGTCGATCCCGTCCACGACGAAGCGCGTGGTGACGACCACACCCTCGGACCTGGTCCGCACGCTCTCGCTTTCAGCCGAAGTCCGAGCGACCTCGGGTTCCAGGAGATCACCGCACGCCGAGCCGACCAGCGCGATCGCGCCAGCCAGAACCAAGCAGCGTTGCAGGGGGTTGACCATGGGTTGTCGTCGGAGTCGGGAGCGCACCCAACCGCACAATCCTACGATGTTTCCGCCCGACGTCAAGCACGGAGACGGTGCTGGCAGGTTCGATCACCGCAGTCGTCCGGGCGCCAGTGATCGGGGCTTGAGGTCCAC
>CAZFPM010000306.1:4339-6315 GCA_964520965.1 uncultured Myxococcales bacterium | reverse complement strand
CGCCGACGCCGCCGCGCACGACGACCTCGCACATCTCCGTCCCCGCCCCGACATCGAGGTAGTGCATCGGGGCGGCGGACACACCGAGAGGCGCCAGCAAGACGCAGGACGCGAGCGCGAGCGCCGCGGTTGACGCGGCTCGAGGTGGAAACACGGTCTTCTCCGGTGCTCGTTGTCAACGGGAGCGCACCCCGTCGGCCTGGGCCGCGACGGACCTTAGTGACGGGGGGCGTCGATTACAATAATGGAAACCGCCACGCGATGCTCGCCCCCCGCCCTCTCGGCCATGACCCCCACCCCCCGCCATCGCGCCGCGCGCCTCGTCGTGGGGCTCGTGATCGCACTCGGCGTCGCGGCCTCCGCCGCCGTATTCTGGGCCGGCGGCCCGGCGAGACCCGACCCGGTGCGGGAGCGGACGCTCGTCGACCCACGCGGGGAACCGGCACCGACGCGGCGGCCGACCCGGGTGCGGCTGCTCGTCGCAGACCTCGGCCTCCTGGTCGGCGCGAACCCTGACCATTGGCCTCCGTCCGATGTCGTCGAGACGAGACTCGAGGCCGTGATCGAGCACGCACGGAGCTTCCGCCCCGACGTGTTGGTCATCTACGACACGCCCCTCGAGTCGCGGCGCTGGCTCGAGCTCGATGCCGCCGAGCAGATCGCCGCCCATCTCGACCTGCACTACCGGGTCGAGACCGCGTCCCTTTCGCGCCGCTACGCGTTCTCCCCTCGCCGTGGCTCGCGCGCGCTCGGCCACATCGCCGCCGGGCCGCTCGTGCTGTCTCGGTGGCCGCTCTGGGCGCAGGGCGGAGGACCGATTCGAGGCGAACGCCTCGAGCCGTGGGGAAGCCTGCCCTCGTCCGTCGACCTCGAGGTCCAGGCAGGGCCCGATTTCCGGTTCACCGTGCAGGTCACCGACGGCGTACCGGCGAGCGCCGGTGATCTGCGCATCTCCCGGGGCAGTTCGTTCGACGGAGCGGCGGTGAGCAACGACCGACTCGCGGTCGCCGTGCCCGAAGAGTGGCGGGTGCTCCGCGCGCGCACCGACAACGACTTCGACGGTAACCTCCCGACCCCCGCCCTCAAGATCGAGATCCGGTTGCCGGCGCTACAGACCGAAGAGAGCCAGCTGCCGAGGTGGGGGGGCGAGTTCCCGACCGAAGAAGCCGACCCGCCGGCTCGCTGACACCGTTCGGAACGCGTGATACATTGGGAGTTCGACGTCTGCCCGTTCAGGTCATGAGCGACAGCCCCGACAAACAGACCCTGCGCGCCCCGCTCGACGATCGACTCGCCGAACGTCCCGCCCGGGACGATGACCCGCCCGAGCACCTCGTGCGCACGCGCACCGCCGCGCGCTTCGACCGCCCTGACGAGGTCACCGCCCTGGCCGTGGGCGCCCTCATGCTCCAGAAGGTCGAGGGCTTCGGCCAGACCCGGGTGTTCGGCCGCGCGATCGAGGCCGTCATCGAACGGGCGACCGCCGATCTGCCCCCCCGCGAGGTCATGTCCCTCGAGGTCGAAGCCTACGCCATCCTCGACTGGCTCGTGGGCGGCGAAGCCCTCGACTCCGAGACCCACGCCGAAGCGGCGACCCGGTCTGGCGACGTCGTGCGCTACGATCCGAACGCGTCGACCGTCGAGCTCGTCCAGCAGGCGATCCTCGAGACCTTCGACCTCAAGATCGACTATTTCTCGCGGCAGCGCGGCGAGATGAACACCCGCCGCATCTCCCCGGTGGCCCTCGAAGCGGAGACCTACCTCCGCGCCTACTGCCACGCCCGCGGCGCCGAACGGGTCTTCCGCCTCAACCGCATCACCCGCTGCGTCCCCATCAACGGACGCCCCAAGGAGATCACGCGCCGACTCGAAGCCATCTCCGACGCCGAAGCAGCCGAGCCCTTCCAGATCTCCCTGCTCGAAGACTGACTTCTTCTCAGAACTCGTGCCAGTCGCCGAAGGAGACGGGGCGGGTC
>CAZFPM010000306.1:0-4329 GCA_964520965.1 uncultured Myxococcales bacterium | reverse complement strand
GCGGGTCCAGCGGAAGTCCTGACCGCAAGATTCGGCGAGGCAGCTGAGCCAGACCGTGTTGCGGGTTCCTTCGGGGCCGTCGACCTCCCATTGTTCCGGGTGGCCGGGCGAGCCGCAGCGGGGGCAGGAGCCTTCGGCTTTGCCGCGGGCGATCGCGGACGGAAAGCGGAGCTCGATGCTGAGCTCCGTCGAGCCGCTTTCGCGCTGGATGATGAGGTTCTCGCTTCGGTGGACTGTCTGGCTCAACTCGGTCCTCTTCGCCCGGTGGCCCGAGAAGCTCGGCACCTGGCCGGAGCTGTCGAGCCGGCGCCGGGCTCAGTCTTCGCGCAGCAGGTAGTCGGCGATGATGCCGACGGCGTCGGCGACGGAGACCGTGGTGGTGTCGATCGTGATGTCCGGTGAGGCCGGAGGCTCGTAGGGAGCGCTGATTCCGGTGAACGAGCAGATCTCGCCGGTGCGGGCGCGTCGGTACAGTCCTTTCGGGTCGCGGGATTCGCAGACTTCGAGCGGGGTCGAGACGAAGACCTCGACGAAGTCCCCCGGATCCATGCGGGTGCGCACGTGCTCGCGCTGCGACCGGTAGGGCGAGATGAAGGCGGCGACCGTGATCAGGCCGGCATCGACGAAGAGGCGTCCGACCTCGCCGACGCGTCGGATATGCTCGGAGCGGTCTTGCGGCGCGAAGCCGAGATCATCGCTCAGGCCGTAGCGCACATTGTCGCCGTCGAGCAGATAGACCGCCCGGCCCTGGGAGTTCAGGTACGCCTCGAGTCGACCGGCGATGGTCGACTTTCCGCTCCCGGACAGCCCGGTGAGCCAGACGAGCTTCCCACGCTGTCCGAGCACCGCTTCGCGCTGAGCACGATCCACGTCCTGGCTCTGCCAGACGATGTTCTCGGCTTTCGGTTTCCGGGCAGGCATGGGCCTCCTCGCACGCACGTCGCCGCGCCGCATTAGCACAGGGCGACGAGTTGGGCGAGGCCGCACTGGCCGGCGTTGCGCGCCATCCGACTCCCGGTCGAACGTCACGCACCGATGGCTCAGGGCGTGCCGAGGGGCACGGTCTGGTAGGACATCGAGACGGACCGCCATCCGCGAGCTCGCAGCACGTAGCGATCGAAGTCGTCGTAGTCGAAGACCTCGGCGTCGATGGCCCGGATGAAGAAGGTCACGAAGCGATCGGCCTCCGACGGTCTCGCGATCGCCCCCAGCGCCTCGGTAAACGCGGGGAAGTCCGCCAGATTCAGCGAGCGCTCGTACCCCGGCACGAAGACCGACCAGCGGGTGAAGCCCTCGGCGCCGCTGGACACACTGAGCTGGTAGAAGTCGGGGACGCGGGTGCGGCCGTCGACGGTCCACTCGGCATAGGCGTCGGTGAAGTGGGGGTCGAGTTCGCGCGGCTGGACGAGTGCGGGGACCGGCAGCAGCGATGGAAAGGAGATCACGCCGGCGTAGCTCGAACGGCGCCGCACGAAGCTCGCGGTGTAGGGCAGGTTCGCTCGGGTGTCGTAGGCCCCGGCGACGATGTCGAGCAGCACGCCGTCGAGCGGACCCTCGAGCGGCGGAAACGCGCCGCCGGAGAACAGCGCCGTGTCCGCGACCACCGGCGGCAGCGACTCGATATGCCCCTCGGCGCCGAGTTCGAGATTCACCTGGGCCTGGTAGAAGCCGGGGTAGGTCTCCACGCTACCGGGGGGGCCTCCGACATCGGGCTCTTCGGGAACCACGAGCGCCGGAGCGTCGACGAGCTTGAACGTGGCCGATTCGCTGAGCCGGATGTCGCAGTCGACGGCCGTGCGGAAGGCCTCGTCGCCCTCGCGGATGAAGACCCCACGGGTCACGCCCATGCGGAGCGGCGTGAACGCGCCCGTCTCCACCATCTCCCAACCGCAATATGCCACGACGGCCATCTCGCCGAGGCGCGTGACGATCCGGAAGGGACCGTCGGCGTAGAGGTAGGCCTCGGGGCCGGGATCGGGGTTGGGATACCCGGGGGAATAGCGGGTCGTCTCGACGCGTGCCGCCAAGACGGCGCCGGGGGGTGGATCGGTGATCTTCCGCAGTCCCGTCAGGAAGCCGATGATCTCGCCGGTCGGCGGTGGCGGCGGCGGCACGCAGTCGGGGTCGGTGGCCGGATCGCAGGGCGGCGGCAGTATCTGGTTCAACACGAGGGTCACGCGGCGAGCGTCGACGCCGACGATCGACTCGGTGGAACGCTCGGGCGCGAACGCGGTGACGGTCTGGGGGCCGAAGAGGTCGGGGCCGGAGAAGCCGATCAAGCCGAACTCGTCGGTGTAGCCGACGTGCGGCGTGTCATCCCGGACGCCGACCATGACCGTGGCACCAGCGATCGGCATTCCGCTCGACGACTCGATCACGCTCACGCTGATCTCGCCGGCGATATGACCGCCGCCGACCCCGCCCGGGCGCCGGGTCGGGTCGATGTATTGGAAGCTCCGCGACGGTACCCACCGCGGGCCGCAGCCGACGACCTCGAGCTGCGCCGCTCCGGGCGCGTGTGGCGGTGTGATCGCGGCGAGCAGGGTGGTGCCCCGCGCCTCGGTGGCCGTCGGTTCGCCGTCGAGCGTAACGAGGCAGTCCGACGAGAAGCCGTCGCCGGACACGTACACGATGGTGCCGCCGGTGCTCGACCCCGAGAGCGGCCAGAACCCGTCGAACCGGAGGGGTCGTTGGTACGAAATGCGGTGTCCGGTGTCGACGTCGATCGCGCCGATGGAGACGCCGATGCGCGCGGGGCCGGGCTCGCCCGGCGGCACGGTGAACACGATCGCGTCGGCGGAACGACCGACGATCGGTGCCTCGCGTCCGTCGACCCGCACCCGCTCCGCCCCGTCTAGATGGGAGCCGAAGAGCGTCGCCTCCCAATCGCCCTCGGTGGGCCCGCTGTCGGGAGCGACCGACGCGAAGTCGGGAGTCGCGAGGAACGTGAAACCGTCGGCGAGCGTGGTGCTGTCGGCGCCAGCCGAGACGGTCACGTCGACCGTACCGGGCGCCGACGGCTCGGTGAGCACGTCGAGATGGTGGGTTCCGCTCTCGATCACGGCGAGTTCTTGGTCGTCGAAGGTGATGGCGTCGGCGTCAGCGAGGCCGAAGCCCGAGATGGTCACGACATCGCCGCCGCGCGAGAAGCCGACGGCGGGCCAGACCTCGACGAGAGACAGACCGTCGTCGCTGACGTAGGTGAACGCGGCGGGCGTGTAGTGAGCACCGCGCGCGCCGCAGTCGATCGACACGTCGACGGGTCCCGGTGCCCCGCCGGGGGTCAGCACCGCGGGCCAGCCATCGGAACGCCTGTGCACGGAAGCGGTCGACGACCGGAACCAGACCTCGCAGTCGTCGTCGATGCCGTGCCCGTCGAGTCGGATCTCCTCACCGCCGGTCGGTGCGCCGAGTGCGGGGATCATCCGCCGGAGCTCCGGCTCCTCGTAGTACGCGTAGGCGTCGGGCAGCTGGGAGAACCCGTCTTGGAATACCGCCACGTCTACGGCTCCCCGCCGGGGTCCTGGCGGAGCGATGACCTCCATCTCCTCGGCGGAGACGAAGCGGTCCACCCTCGCTTCGCGATCTCCGAAGCTGACCCGGGTCTGGGGCGTGAATCCCGTTCCGCTGACCACCACGGGTGCTCCACCGGCGATGGCACCGCGGGCGGGTTCGACGCCGAAGATGCGCAGGTCGTCGACGAACGTGAAGGCGCCTTCGGCCATGGCCGTCCCTGCGGGCGTCGTGATCTTCAGATCGACGGTTCCCGCCGGCATCGCTTCGGTCCAGAAGAGGATCTCGTAGCGATCGACGAAGTCGACACGCCCGATGCGGACGCCGCCGAGGAGCACCTCCGCATCGGGTGTGAAGCGGTCGCCGTCGACGGTGACGAGGGTCCCTCCGGCGGTGCTCCCGAATGCCGGCCAGGCTTCGAAGATGAACGGGGGCTCCTCGAACGAGGGGCCCATCGCATCGGTGTCCTCGACCGGGAAGAACCCCCCGGTATCGCCGCCGCCGGCGTCGCCTCCGACCACGACGCCGGTGTCCCGCTCGACCACCGGCGGCCGATCGTCGGGCGGGTCGTCGACGTCGACGATGCCAGCTCCGTACCCGGCCGGGACCGCGGGATGACCCATGCTGTCCCGCAGCTCCCTGAGCTCACGGAGCTTTCCGCAACCTGCAACACCGCCGAAGCCAAGGGTCAGGGCGACGGCGAAAATGAGCGCGTCTTTGCGCATGGACGGTCGGGGCACGGGTGCAACGCCGAAGCATAACAGCTTACCCGTTCGATGCCACCGCGCGCGACGGATTCGCGGGTCGGGCATTTCA
>CAZFPM010000305.1:0-6324 GCA_964520965.1 uncultured Myxococcales bacterium | reverse complement strand
ACACTGAAATCACTCCGGATCTGTATTCCGGGGTGGGAACTAGATATGCTCGCGGGTCGGGAACTCCCACTCCACGCGACCGCGCTCGGTTTCGTGTGCACGCAGGTAACCGTCGAAGCCGCCGAGGAGCATGTTCCCCGACGGGTGCAGCTGCGGAGACGCCGAGATCGTTCCCGGACTCGACGCAAACCATCGCTGATTTCCCTCGGCGTCGAACGAGAACGTGTTCCCCAGCACCTCGATCACGTTGTTGTTCCCGATGTACAGATCGCCCGTCTCCTCATCGACCGCTGGGAGCGACCATGTCTGGTCCGGCATGCGCGCGCGCCAGTCCGGTGTGCCCGCGTCACGGTCGATCGCGTAGATCCAGAAGTTGTCGTTCGGCACCAGCAGGCGGCCGTCCGGCGCGATCGCGACGTTGCCCTCGAACCACCGGATGAACGCGTTGGCCTCCACCGGATCGTCGGCTTGGAAGCGCCAGACCTCGTCGCCCGTCGCCGCGTCGAGCGCATAGAGAAACCCGTCGCCCGAACCGACATACACCCGCCCCCGGTCGTCGAGGAGCGCCGAGGAGTCGATGATCTCCCCCGTTTCGAAACGCCAGAGCTCATCGCCCCGCGCATCGAGCTTGTGGAAGAAGCGGTCCGCGGAGCCGATGTAGATGTTGCCTTCTCCGTCGATCACCGGCGACGAGAAGATCCCCTTCTCCGTCTGGAAGACCCACGGCTCACCTCCGTCATCGGTCAGCGAGAAATCGGCGAGCGCCGTCTGCGCCGCGTCGCGGCGGAACTTCGGCCAGGGGCTGTCGGGCGCCAGCGGAACCCCCCACGGCGCCTCTCCCGCATCGCCCTCCCCGTCGACCACACCGTCCACGCCGGCGTCGGTCTCGCCGAGGTCGGCGCCATCGCCATCGGCACCCGAACCCCCGTCGCCCTCGACACCGACCTCACTGACATCGGCCGCCGAGTCGGGATCGGTCGAGTCCGAGCACGCCACTACGAGAGACGCTACGAGCAACAACAGAAGAGGGAAGCGCATCGTGGTTCCGGGAGCACGCGGGACGATGCCGGGCAGATAACACGGGCTACCGCGGCAGCCCAGCCCTCGCGCCCAGCCGATTGACGCCCCGCTCGCCTCGGCCTAGTGGTCGGGGACGCACCGATCCCTCACTCCCGCCCCGTAGCCCCGACCATGATTCGAACCGCTGCCCTCGCGCTCACCCTCGCCGCCTCGCTCCTCGCCTGCGGTGGCGTCCAGGCCGATTGCCCGACCGAGGCCGTTGCCCCCGCCGTTGTCGACGAGGTCATCGATACGCCGACCGCCGTCGAAGCACGGCGCGTCGCCGACGCGAACATCAACTCCGTGTTGTGGATCCAGACGTCGGCCGAGTTCGTCGCGCTCAGCACACAGGCCTACCGCGGAGCGATGGCGTCCCTCGACGCCGGACTCGCCGACACCTCGTGGACGGCGACGCCCGTCGAGCAGCAGGACGGCTACGAAACGCTGCCGCCCGCCATCATCCTCGACCTCGACGAGACCGTGCTCGACAACTCCGGCTACCAGGCCTGGCTCGTCGCCAGCGACAGCACCTTCGGAAGCGACACCTGGACCGAGTGGTGCGAGGCAAGAGAGGCGACCGCCGTGCCCGGCGCCCTCGCCTTCCTCGACTACGCCCGCGAACGCGGCGTCACCGTGTTCTTCCTGTCCAATCGCCCCGCCGAGACCGAAGCCGCCACCCGTGACAACCTCGCCGCCCTCGGCGTCACCCTCGCCGATGACTTCGACGACGTGCTCCTCAAACGCGAGCAGGAAGACTGGGGCTCCGCCAAAGGCACCCGTCGCGCCATCGTCACCGCCAACTACCGCGTCGTCCTGTCCATCGGTGACAACCTCGGCGACTTCGTCGACGAGTACAAGACCACCCCCGAAGAACGCGCCGCCACCCTCGCCGACAACGCCGACCGCTGGGGCCGAGAGTGGATCGTACTCCCCAACCCCACATACGGCTCCTGGGAACAAACCCTCTACGCCTTCGACTACGCCCTCTCCCCCCAAGACCAACGCGCCGCCAAACTCCAACACCTCCGCTCGTGGGACCGCTGACGGCGAAGCGAGGTCGTCTCGGGCAGTGCCCGAGACCCGGGCAAGAGACTGAGATCTCTGCCCTTTCCATCTTTGGAAATCCGCAGGATTCCCAAAGACATGGAGGGTCAAGGGAACTCAGTCCCCTTGCGGGGTGTGGGGCAGAGCCCCACGAGCCCTCTCGTTACTCCCCGTTGCGGGGGAGGAGTTCGGGGAAGAGGTGGGGGCGGACGGCGAGGAGCTCGGCGGCGACGCTGACGGCAATTTCCTCGGGGGTGTGGCTGTACATGGGGAGGCCGATCGGGGAGCGGACGGCGGCGATCTGGGGGTCGGGGACGCCTTCGGCGCGGAGGGCGGTGGCGATCCGCTCGGCTTTGGTGGCGCTTCCCATAACGCCGACGTAGGGGTGGGGGCCGCCGACGACGCCGAGCAGGGCGCGGACATCGGAGGGCATGTCGGAGGTCATGACGACGACGTGGGTGAGCTCGGGGTGGTCGATTCGCGCGCCGGCTTTGGTGTAGTCGGGCACGATCTCGACGCGGCCGACCTCGGCCTCACGACCAACGGCCGGCGCTTCGGCGCGGACGTCGAAGACGGTGACGTCGTAGCCGAGGTCTGTCAGCAGGCGCGACAGTGCGAGGCCGCAATGTCCGCCGCCGAGCACGGCTGCGCGCAGCGGGTTGAGCAGTTGTAGGGTGACCGTCCAGTCGTCGCCGGAGCCGGAGACCGCGATCGGCGGGGATTTTGCTGGGCTCTGTGCTCGTTGCACCGCGACGCCGCGGGGCGTGATCTGCATCGTTCCCGCCTGGCCTGCGCGCACGAGCTCGCTTGCGTTGCGGAATCCACGGGCGTCGCGTTCGGGGGTGAAGACCCCGTGCAGGTTGGTCTGCCAGCCCGAGCACATCATGCCGCTGGCCTCGCCGCCGCCGTCGTCCCGTCGATGGCGCAGCGTGTGGAGCTCGAACTCGGGGGGCTCCTCGCTCGCGAGCCAGTCGGGCGCGGCATGCTCGGCGCGCAGCTCCATCACGCCTCCGCCGATGGTGCCGTCACGCTCGCCGTCGTGGGCGATCCACATTCCGGCACCGCGCGTTCCCGGGGAGTGTCGCGACGCGTCGACGACAAGCCCGACGAATACACGCACGTCACGCGCGAGCGCGGCTGCGACGGCCTCGATCCAGCGTTGGATCACGGAAGACTCACTCGGCGGCCCGGCGGCCGGAGTCCAGGACGCCCGAGTCGTCGGCGTAGAGATCCATGAGCACCCGCTCGGGGGTCATCGGGGCATCGAAGCGCAGCTCGCGGTCGGAGACGAAGCCGCGCACGGCGTCGCGTAGCGCGAAGTACACACCGATTCCATACATGAGCGGCGGCTCGCCGACGGCCTTCGAACCAAACGGGCCGACCGGGTTCTCGGCGTCGAGCAGCGTGACCTGCAGATCACGCGGCGTCGCGAAGAGGTCGGGGGCCTTGTAGGTCGACAGCGCGTTGCTGAGCAGGCGGCCGGTGTCGGGGTCGTAGCGCAGGTCCTCCATGGTCATCCAACCGAGGCCCTGGCCGAGGGCTCCCTCGATCTGTCCGAGGTCGACGAGCTCGTTCACCGGACGGCCGAGGTCGTGGACGATGCGGGCCGTATCGATCTCGTAGGTGCCTCGGAGGCCGTCGACGGTGACGCCGAGTATGGCGGTCCCAAACACGTGGTAGGCGAAGGGATTGCCGTGCTCCTTCGTCTTGTCGAAATGCAGCCCGGGGGTCGCGTAGAACGCGTGTGCCGAGAGGGCGATCCGGTTCATGTAGGCGGCGCTGACCAGCTTCGGCCAGTCCCACCCGGTGTCGGCGCCATCGGCGTAGACGACGTCGCCGTCGAGGGTCAGGGACCCGGGGTCGACCCCCAGCTCCCGGGCCAGGAAGTCGAAGAGGCCGGCCTTGATGCGATCGATAGCCAGCATCGTGGCGCCGCCGTTGAGATCGGTGCCCGCGCTCGCCGCCGTCGGCGACATGTTGGCGATGCGCGTCGTGTTCGTGGTCTCGACGCGGACGCGCCCGGGAGAGATACCGAAGTGCCTGGCTGCGATCGCGGCGAGCTTGGTCGTGAGGCCCTGACCCATCTCCACGCCGCCGGTCGACACGCTCACCGATCCGTCGGTGTACGCGTGCACGAGCGCGCTGGCCTGGTTGAGGAAGGTGCCGGTGAACGCGATGCCGAAGCACACCGGCATCATCGCCAAGCCGCGCTTCTTGTCCGTGTTCGCGCGATTGAAGCGTTCGGCCTCCGCCCGCAGCGCGGAGAACTCGTTTCGCGTCGCACACTCGTCCCATGTGCGCTGCGCGTTGCAACGCTCGGTGACCTGGCCGTAGTGGAGCGTGTCACCCTCGGCGATCAGGTTCTTGCGCTGCAGGTCCTCGCGCGACATGCCGAGGGTCTCGGCGAGCTTCGCGATCGCACATTCAATCGCGAACATCCCCTGGGGCCCGCCGAAGCCGCGGAAGGCGGTGTTGGGGGGAAGATTGGTCCGGCAGGCGGCGCCGAACGCGCGCACGTTGGGAATGCGATAGGCGTTCGCGGCGTGGAAGAGCGTTCGCTCCAACACGGCCAACGAGAGGTCGCAGGACGCCCCGGAGTTTTGGTAGTGGCGCACATCCCACGCAACGAGGGTGCCGTCGCGGCGAGCGCCGAGCTTCCAGTCGGCGCTGTAGGGGTGGCGCTTGCCGGTCATGCGGAGGTCGTCGACGCGGTCGAGGACGAGCTCGACCGGGCGCCCGACGACGTGGGCGGCAAGAGCGGCGAGGCATCCCCAGGCGGTCGCCTGGTCTTCCTTGCCGCCGAAACCGCCGCCGAGCCGCTTCACGTCGACCTCGACGAGGTGAGCGGGCACGCCAAGTATGCCGGCGGCGGCCCGCTGCACGGCGTAGGGGCTCTGGGTCGACGAGAAGATGACCATGCGGCCTTCCTCGCCGGGTAGCGCGCGGGCGCGCTGCGTCTCCAGGTAGAGGTGCTCCTGGCCTCCGACGTCGGAGCGCCCCGAGACGACGATGTCGCACGCGTCCCAGGCGGCCTCGACATCGCCGCTCGCGAAGACGCGGGGGGTGCCGATGACGCTGCCGCGCTCGAACGCGACGCGCGGATCGGTGACCGGCTCCAGCTCCTCGACCTCGATGACGACGGTCTTCGCGGCGGCCCGCGCGATCGCCGCGCTCTCGGCGACGATGAGGACGACCGGTTGACCCATGAAGTCGACGAGGGACTCCGCCAGCAGCGGCTCGTCCTGGATGACCGGACCGATCTCGTTGTCGCCGGGGACGTCGTTGGCGCGAACGGCAGCGACGACGCCGGCCATGGCTTCGGCGTCGGCCGTGTCGACGGAGAGCAAGCGGCCGTGGGCGACGGGAGACGTCGCGATCGCCGCGTGAAGCATGCCCACCGGCGGTGCGACATCGTCGACGTAGAGCGACTCGCCGCGAACGTGCAGGGGAGCGTCGAGGTGTTTGTCTTTCATCACGCTGCCCTCCCGCAGAGCCCGTCGAAGGTGACCTTGTCCGGGAAGCTGGCGAGGAAGTGGGCGAAGAAGAGCTGGCGGTTGAGCAGCCGTTTGTAGACGGCGCTCCCGCGAACATCGCTGATCGGCGCGATCTCGCCGTCGGCGATCGCGGCCGCCTCCCGGACGGTCTCGGCGTCGACGATCTGCCCGACGAGCCAGCTGCTGGTCTCGCGCAGATAGAGCGGAATCGGGGCCACGCCTCCGACCGCGAACCTGGCCTCGGCGATCACCCCGGTGTCGTCGACGCGAATCGACGACGCGGCGTTGACGGTCGCGATGTCGAGACACGTGCGTTTCGACACCTTCTCGAAGTGCACCTGCGAAGTCGGCGCGCCGTCGGCCGGTGTCGCTGCGGGAAGGTGGATCGCGGTGATCAGCTCCCCGGGCTCCAACAGCGTCGTCTTGTAGCCGACGAAGAAGTCGCGCAGGGCGACTCGTCGCTCCTGGTCTCCCAGCACCATCTCCAGCTCGGCATCGAGGGCGAGGAGCAGGATCGTCATGTCGCCGATGGGAGAGGCGTTGACGATGTTGCCTGCGAGGGTCGCGCGGTTGCGGATCTGCAGCGAGGCGATCAGGTGCAGGTAGTCGTCGATCTGGGGAACGCGGGCCCGGATCTCGGGCGCGGCGCCGAAGGCCTCGAAGGTGGTCGCAGCGCCGACCCGGATCGTGTCTTCATCGAGGCGGACGCCCTGGAGGTCCGGGCGGT
>CAZFPM010000304.1:0-6333 GCA_964520965.1 uncultured Myxococcales bacterium | reverse complement strand
GGTTGCTGACCTGGACCGCGGACTCCTCTTCTCCGCGGAACGACTGCATGGCGTCCCGGACCAGGGTGGCCTGCTTCTCCAGGTCGTACTCGATGACCCAGCGGAACCACTTGAGGCGCAGGTTGTCGACGAACATCTGCATCTTCCACCACAGACCGTCGCCGCCGATCTCCGGCGCGCCCGCCGGTGTGGGGTCGAACCTGACCCAACCGGCGTCGCCGGGGAAGTAGACCTCGACCCACGAGTGCCCGTTGGCCTGCCGCACGGCGTAATAGTCGCCGACGCTGTTGTGATCGGCGCCGAGGAAGCCGTTGACGATGCGCGCCGGGATCCCCTCGGCACGAAGCAACACGACCATGGTGGTCGCGAAGTACTCACAGTGGCCCCGTTGCCACTCGAAGAGGAACTCGTCGACGAGGTTGGCCTCGGGAGTGGTCGGCTGGGGAATGTCGGTCGTGTATTCGAGCGCGGTCCGGAGGTGATCGCGCACGGCGACGACGAAATCGTGGTCGTTGTTGGTGCCGGCACGCAGTTCGCCGATCAGCGCGCGCATGCGGTCGGTAACCTGGCCGCCGGGGAGCTGCAGGTAGTGTCCGGCGAGCTCGGCCCAGCGCTGGAGGTCGGCGTCGCCGGCCGACGCGACCGCTCGGACGGCCTCCGGTGCGAGCGGGTCGAGGGGGACCGGGATCGGCTGGCCTCTCCGCTCGAGGATCGCCCGGTAGTGGCGACCCATCAACTCCGGCAACGACGCCGCGCCGTCCGACCAGGTGGCGGCGCGCAGGGTGTCATCACTCGGGATGTCGAGGGTCGAATAGGCGATGTACCGCACGCCGACGCTGCTGCGCTCCGTCAGGGTCACCTCGCCGGTGACGTCAGCCCGGAGCGACCGAGCGAAGAGGGAGTCCGGCAACTCGGTGACGTTGTCGGGCAAGCTGACCGCCTGGAATCGCCCGATCGTGAAGAGCACGTCGGAGTCGATGGGCTCGAGGTGGATCTCGCTGACGATCGTGTCGTCGATCGCCTCTTCCCAGGAGACACGCTGGGGCTGATCGATGAGGTAGCCACGCCCATCGGCCTCGCGGCGGACGATGCCTCGTTCGGCGCCGCGCTCGTCCTCGTCGATCCAGCGACGGCCGGTCCAATGGTCGAGGGAGATACCTCGCCAGTAGAGGCGGTTGCGCACGTCCGGGGGGGAGCCCTCGGGGAAGACGACCCGCATTACGATGGTGCTGTCCTCGCGAATCGTTCCGTGCCGGCCGAGCTCGACCGTGTCGCCGAAGCCGGTAGTCGGCGCCCCGCGCCGGTTCTGCTGGACGAAGAACCCGAAGCCGATGCGCGGGAAAGCGAAGAAGAAGCCGACGGCGCCGACGAAGACGACGGTCGCGAGCCCGAGGGTGACCCAGAACACCGCCCGATCCATGCGCGTCCGGGTCGCCCGCCGCCCTTCGTGCTCCCAGACCTCGACGTTGAGGTGTTGCACGGTCAGCGCGAGGGTCGACGCGAGAACGAAGAGCCCGAACAGGACTCCGAACGAGAGCTGCTCGTTGAGCACGGATCCGGACGTCAGCAGAAGCAGCGACAGCGCCATCATCTGCGTGAAGTCCTTGTTCTCGGCGAGTTGGAAGAGCTTCGCGCCGGCGAGGAAGACCAGGAAGTTCATCGCCGACGTCAGGAAGAACTCCCCGACGAAGAAGATGTCGATCAGCGTGAACCCGAACATCAACAGCGTGAGCGCGGTCCACGGCCGTTGCCAGCGGGAGAACTCCACCCGCGGCTCGTCCCAGAACCAGCCGCCGAGCACGGCCGCGTAGAAGAGCCCGACCACCGCCGGGTGCATCTCGCCGGAGAGGTGCAACGTCAGGAAGCCGATGACCGCCATCGCGAAGACGAGCAGCCGGCGGAGGACGACGATCGTCACGCGGCCCTCCCTGCCGCGTCGAACACGGCATCGAAGGAGTGGCGAATCGTCGACGGCGTCAGCGACGACGGGATCAGCAGGCGGTTGGGCAAGACCGAGAGCGCCAGGCGCGGCGGCTGGGGATCGCGGCGGATCTCCAACAGCGCCAGGTGCCGGAGCACGGCCTGGAGCTGCCCGGCGCCGGCCCCTTCGCTGACCGTCTCCCCGATCGTGTGCAGCGAGAACCGGTGTCCGTTCGCGGACAGTTCGGCGGCGATCGACGCGACGATTACGATCGCCTCCTCGAGCTCGTCGAGGATCGCCAGCTCGGTCGCCCGGTCGTCGATCGGTGGGGCGTAGTTGTACAGATGCAGGGCGACCGCTTCGTTGTCCCGACGGTCGTAGAGACGCCGGATCAGCTTGTTGCGCCGAGCCGACACCTTCCAGTGCACGTCGCGCATGTCGTCGCCGTCGCGATACTCGCGCAGGCCGAAGAACTCGCCCATTCGCCCTTCGGACTGCTGCGCCACCTCGCCTTCGCGACGGTCGGCATCGACCTGGCCGAACACCCCGACGCGAATCGCGGGATAGACCAGCAGTTCGTGCTCGTCGCGAAAGGGACGGATCTTCTCGAAGAAGCCGAACGGAAAGCGGGTAGCGACGTCGATTCCGGCGTATCGATACACGCCGCGGATGGGGAACTCGTATTGCCCGGTGACCACGGTCGTCGTCGCGGGTGCGATCCGCAACGCGAGGGCCTTGGGGCCGCCGACATCGGCCTCGGCTTCGCGGTCTTTCCGTCGAGACGGCGGCGACGCGGGCAACCCCTGGGCGACGCGGCGACGGCGACGGGTCTCCCGCGACTCGTGCTCCTGAACGCTGATGCTGTACGACGCGAAGCGCCGCTTTCGGTTGCGCACTTCGAAGCCGATCCGGTTCGCCGACCCGGCGAAGAGGTCACCGGTCGGCAGCCGGAGTACCTCGATGCCGCGCAGCACGCGCTCGCTCAGCACCCCGCTGACCAGGATCAGCCCGAGCATCATGCCCAGGAGCAGGTAGAGGAGGTTGTTGCCGGTGTTGACGGCGCCGAATCCGACCATGATGGTCATACCCACGAACCATCGCCCGTCGCGCGTGAAGCGCAGCTTGCGGGGCGGGCGGAGGTACTCGCGGAATCGGGTCGCCATGGTCAGTCCAACCGTGGGGGGAGCGAATCCGTTCCGCAAGCGCGCGCTCGCGACGGCCGGCGCCGGCCCTCAGGTCAGATCGGGACCTCGATCTGGCTGACGAGCTCGCGGAGCAGCGCCTCGGCGGCCCGTCGACTGGAGCCGACGACGCGTTCGCCGGCGCCGAGCGAGACGCGGTGCGAGAGCACCGGGATGATCATCGCCTTGACGTCGTCCGGGGTGCAGTAGGTCCGCCCGTCGACGAGCGCGAAGGCCTTGGCGGCGCGCTTCAGGGCGATGGCGCCGCGGGTCGAGACCCCGATGGAGAGTCGGACGGTCGACCGGGTCGCCTCGACCACGTCCATGATGTAGTCGGCGAGCGCATCGTCGAAGCGCACGTCGTCGACGGCGAGCTGGAGCGAGAGGAGCTCGTCGCGGTCGAGCACGGGCTCGAGGTCGTCGATCGGCTCGCGGGACGTCCGGTCGAGCATGATGGTCCGCTCGATGTCGCGCGGCGGGTACCCGACGGCGAGGCGCATGAGGAAGCGGTCGAGCTGGGACTCGGGGAGCGGGTAGGTGCCATGCGATTCGAGCGGGTTCTGGGTCGCGATGACGAGGAAGGGGCGCTCGAGAATGTGTGTGGTGTCGTCGATGGAGACCTGCCGCTCGGACATCGCTTCGAGGAGGCTCGATTGCGTTCGCGGTGCGGTGCGGTTGATCTCGTCGGCGAGCACGACGTTGGCGAAGATCGGGCCAGGCTTGAAGACGAACTCGGCGGTCTTCTGGTCGAAGACGTTCACGCCGATGATGTCGGCCGGCAGCAGGTCGCTCGTGAACTGGATGCGGGAGAACTCGAGGCCGACGGAGACGGCCATTGCGTGGGCGAGCAGGGTCTTGCCGACCCCGGGGACGTCTTCGACGAGGAGGTGGCCGCCGGCGAGGAGACAGGTGGTGGCGAGCCGCACGACCTCGGTCTTGCCTTGAAAGACCGACCCCACGTTGGCGACCAGTCGCTCGATGCTCCCAGCGGTGGGGCTTGCGGTCATCTGCATCAGGTTTCTTCCTTGCCCGGTTCCCAGCTCTCGTCACTGTGGTCAGTACCGTCGAACCCGATCAGGCGCGGTTTCTCTTCCACGAAGGTCTCGATGTAGACGGGCCGCTTCCAGATTCGGAAGAGGTTCGGCAGGACCTCGTGCGCGTAGTCGACGCGGATCGGCTCGCCGAGGTAGCGGTGGGTGAGGAGCAGCTCGGCCCGGTTGCGGAAGTTCGCGTCGCGGACGCTGATGAAGGGCTGGCCGAAGTTGGTCAGGGAGTCGAGGAGCTTGCGCTTGATGTCGTCGAACTCGCGGCTGGTGATCTCCCACTGCCGCGACTTCGGATTGTACCCGAAGGTGTAGAGCTGCTGGCGCTCGACGAAGTCGGGGGTGAGGAACTCGTCGATGAAGGTGACGTCGTTGTACAGGCGTCGCGACTGGAAGATCTTGTCCATGCCGCGGCCGAGGTCCTTGTTCCAGGCCTCGCGGTCGGCGAGGGAGTCGCACTCCTCCCACTCCTTGCCGAACATGCCGCGGTCCCAGCGGTACTCGATGTCTCGCCAGAGCTCGATGCCGAGCTTGTAGGGGTTGAGGCGTCCGGGGGCGGTGGCGACGACGCCGGACATCGCGTCTGCGTAGTCGACGATCTCGGAGTCGCGCAGCGCCTGCTGGGTGAGGATCCGGGAGTGCCAGTAGCTCGCCCACCCTTCGTTCATGATCTTCGTCATGCCCTGGGGAGCGAAGTAGTGGGCTTCGTCGCGGATGATGTTGAGGATCTCCAGCTCCCATCCGTCGAGCGGCGCGTGCTCCATGAGGAAGAGCAGCACGTCGCGCTGCGGGTGCTCCGGGAATCGGAGCTTGCGCTCCTCGATCTCCTTGAGCCTCTGCTCGCGTTGTTGGTGCAGGTACTCGGGCGGGTTGATGAACTCGTCCATGTACCCGCGCGCGGGGAGCCGATGGACTTCGACCTCGCGCTCGCCGAGGGGATCGGTGTCGGTCCGCGAGCGCGGGCGCTCGATGTAGGGCCCCTGGAAGTCGATCAGGTTGTCGAGGGACAGACAGGTGTCGATGAACTCCTCGACCTTCTCGACGCCGATACGGTCGATCAGGCGGCGCACGCGCGTCGCGTGGTTCGCCATCTGGTCGACCATCTTCCGGTTGGTCTTCGAGAAGTAGTAGTTGTTCTTGAAGAAATCGACGTGCCCGTAGACGTGGGCGATGACGGTCTTCTGGTCGACGATCCGGTTGCCTTCGAGCAGGTAGGCGTAGGCCGGATCGGTGTTGATGACCATCTCGTAGATCTTCGACAGGCCGTACTCGTAGCTCTTGGAGAGCTGCTCGTACTCCATGCCGAAGCGCCAGTGGGGGTAGCGGGTCGGAAAGCCGCCATAGGACGCGATCGCGTTGAGACGATCGTAGTCGACGATCTCGAAGATCGTCTCGAAGCAGTCGAGTCCGTGCCCTTCGGCAAAGCCTCGAATCTCCTGCTGAATATCCCAGAGTTCCTGCGTGAGGGTCATCGCGCGGCTCCTCTACAGGCCCTTGCCGAGAAAGTCCTTGATGCTGTCGTAGATCATCTCCCGGTTCTTGATCTCGGACAGGCAGACACGGGATTCCTCACCGAAGTTCTCCTCCAGGTCTTTCAGGAACTGACCCGAGCCGTAGGGGCTGTCGACCTGGCCGTAGCAGAACATGTTCGACCGCGGGACGATCTCCTCGCGGAGCAGTCTCATGCACTGCACCGTGTCGTCGAGCGACCAGTTGTCCCCGTCGGAGAAATGGAACGGGTAGATGTTCCACTCCGTGCTGGGGTACTTGTCTTCCATGAGCCTCAGGCAGAGCTCGTACGCCGACGATATCTTGGTCCCTCCGGACTCCCGCAGGTGGAAGAACGTGTGCTGGTCCACCAGGTGGGCAACGGCGTCGTGGACAATGTAGTTGACTTCGATGTTCTTGTACTGCTGCCGCAACCATGTATCGATCCAGAAGGCTTCGATTCGGACGATCTCCTTCTGCTCTCGCCCCATGCTCCCAGACACATCCATCATGTAGATGATGCAAGCGTTCGCCTGGGGCTCCTGCTTCTTCTGCACGGCGCGGAAGCGGAAGTCTTCGCGAATGGGCACAACGATCGGGTTATCCAGGTCGTAAGTCCCCGAGGCGATCTGCCGCTTGAGAGCCTCCTTGAATGTCCGCCGAAAGTGCAGCAGGCTCCTGGGCCCGTGCTTGCTGATGG
>CAZFPM010000303.1:3595-6374 GCA_964520965.1 uncultured Myxococcales bacterium | reverse complement strand
AGTCGCGGGCTCGTCGCCCGAGCCGTCGACGGCGGCGGCCTCTCCGGAAGTGGCCTCCTCGGCGTCCTCGTCACCGCCCTCGGTGGGTTCGACCGGGTCGTCGGTCTTTTCGTCGGAAGACTCCGAGCCGGCGACCCCTCGCGCCCGGGCCAGCGCTTCCGCTTCGGCCGCTACGCCTTCGTCGCCGGGGGCGGCGAAGTTGAATGACGAGCCGTCACGCGACTCCATGGCGTCGCCTTCTTCGCCGTCCGCGTCCAGGTCCGTCTCGTAGGACGGCGTTCCGAACTCATCCGGCGAGATCTGCTCGTCGCCGGTCTCTTCCGCGGCCTCGGTGGCCTCCGCGTCGGTCTCGGCTTCCTCGGCTTCCTCGGCTTCTTCGGGTTCCTCAGCTTCCTCGGCTTCCTCGACGTCATCGGACGACTCCTCTTCGACGGCGTCTTCCGACGCTTCGTCGGTGTCGGCGGCCTCGGCCGCGGCGGCGGCCTTCTCTACGTCGGTGTCCGGGGCCTCCCCGGCGAAGTCGTTGTCCGCGGTCTCGGCGGTCTCGGCCTCTTCCTCGGCTTCACTCCGGTCGCCCTCTTCTTCGCCACCGTCGGCGACGTGCTCCTCGGCTTCGGCCTCGGCGGCGTCGGTCGCGGCATCGAGCTCGCCCTCCGAGGGGCGATCGACGGCCGGTGTAGACGCGGTGACCTCGACACCGGAATCCTCCGGCGGCGGCGGCAGGTCTGGCGGCGCGATCGCCACCGCCCCCGGGGCGATGACCGCGTCGTAATCCTCGCGGATCTCGGCGGCCGTCGACGCGGGCACGTCGAAGTCCTCGTCGAAGGACACCTCCGCGGTCGCGGCAGCGCCGACCAACGCCGAGCGCAGCGACCGGATCAGCTTCTCGCGGCGATCCAACGCCGCGACGATCCGCTCCCGATCCGCGGCCATCGCGGTGACATCGGCTCCGAGCGCGTCGATCAACCGCTCGGCGGAACCGAGCTTCTCCCGGTACGACGCTCCGACCTGAGCGACGTTCCGAGACGCCTCCTCGAATCCGGCCCGTAGCGTCTCCTCGCGCTCCAGGAAGGTCGACCGCTCCGCCGCATGCCGACGCATCGCCGCCGCGAGTCGTTCGTCGAGTTCGTCGAGCCGTTGGTCCCGTTGTGAGACCACCTCGGCCGCAGCCTCGGCCGCTTCAGCGCGGACCCGCTCGGCATCCACGAGGTCGCTCTCCAGTCCCTCGATCCGTTCCCGAGCGGTGTCCAGGTGCCCCACCAGCTGCTCGACACGGTCGCGGAGCACCTCGGCTTCCGAGCGCACCTCGTCTCGCTCCTGCTCGGCTCCCTCGGCCCGCGCACCTGCCGCCTCGGCCTCCTGCGCTGCGGTGTCGCGAGCGGCCGAGATCTCGTCCGCCCGCGCGGTCAACGCCGCGATCTCCTCGCGCGCCGCACCGAGTTCTTCCGCGCGTTCCGCCAATTCCGAAGACACATTCTGGAGCGCAGTCCGCTCCGTCTCCAGGTCGGTGCGGAGCGACTCCAACGACTCTCGCTCCGCCGACAGCTCGCCCTTCGTCGATTCCTCGGACTCGCGGGCCGACGAAAGCTCCGCCTTCGTCGACTCGTGCGCTTTGCGCTCGTCCGACAGCTCGCCCCGCGCGCCGGCGAGCTCGGCCTCCATCGTCTGTAGCCCGACCTCGGTCGCGGCCAGGCGCTGCTGCGCAACATCGCGTTCTTCGGCGGTTTCGCCGAGCGTCGCCCGAACGCCTTCCAGCTCGGCGTCGACCCGTTCCTGGGCCTCCTTCGCCGCCGCTGCCTGGCTCTCCTGGGTCTCCTTGACCGCCGCGAGCTCCTCCTCGATGGCGGACTTCTCGGCGGTGACGCCAGCGATGGTCTCGTCGCGGCTCGCGACGTCCGCGCGCAGCTCGTCGGCTGCGGTCTCGGCGGCCTCGGCGCTCTCCTGGGCCTTGGCGATCTCGCTGTCCTTGGCCTTCAGTGCGGAGGCGAGCTCATGGGCCTGCGCCGCGATCTGTTCGACCGCCTCGGCCTCCGCGGCGGCGAGGCGCTCTTCCAAGCTCGACATCTCGGTCGCCCGCTCGGTCGCACTCTCGATCGCAACAGCCAGCTCTTCCCTGGCGGTTTGCGCCGCATTCGTCGCCGCGTCGATCTCGGCTCGGGCGGCGTTGGCCGCCTCTCGCTCGGCGTCACGCTCAGCCTCGATCCCCGATTTGGTCTCGTCGAACTCCAGGATCGTATGATCACGCTTGAAGATCTCGTCCTTGAGCTCGAGGACCTCCTTCTCCTTGGAGTTCAGCGTCTCTCGCAGCGTGAGGATATCCCTCGCCGACGTCGACTCGGCGTTCTGCGCGGCGTCGCGCAGCTCTCCCTCGATGAATTGGGCATGCTCGCGGGCGCCCTCGAGCTGATGGTTCGCCTCGGCGAGCTCACGCTCGCTGCTCCGCAGTTTCTCCTGCGCCTCTTCGAGTTCCGCCCGCGCCGCCTCGAGATCCGCCGCTCCCGACTCGTCCGCCGCGCCGTCCGCCGCCTCCGCGGCCTCCGCGGCCGCGGCTCGGAGACGCTCTACCTCCGCCTCCAGCTCAGCTTTCTCCTCGGCAATTGCGCGCAAGCGCTCGAGCTCCTCGGCGGCTTCACCGGCTTCGGTCGAACCGTCGCGGAGTTTCTCGAGCTCGGCCTCCAACTCCGCCGCTTGCGACGCGGGCACGGAGTCGGCGATCCCGGCCTTCAACTGCTCGTTCTCGGCCGCGAGGGCATCGAGCTGGGTCCGGGCCGTCTCCAGC
>CAZFPM010000303.1:0-3585 GCA_964520965.1 uncultured Myxococcales bacterium | reverse complement strand
TCGCGAGGTCACTGCGCAGCCGCTCCGTCTCCTCGCTGTCGGGGAGCGCTTTGGAGGTTTCGGTCACGACCTCGCCGCGTCCGTTGCCGTCGGCGGCGGCCGCAGCGTCATCGGCGGTATGAGCCTCGCCGGCCAGAATCACGGTCATGGCGGCCGAGTCGTGCTCTTGCCCGACGACTCCGACGTTGGCCGTGATCTCGATCCCCATGTCGCCGAGGGGCATCTCGAGGTCGTCCATGCCGAGCAGGTTCTCGATCTCGGCGTCGAGGTCCGCGCCCATGACGAGCCCGAGCGCTTCGTCGTCGGCATCCGCCTGTTCACCCGCCGCACCCGGCAGCGTGACGTAGCCGCCGACCGACTCGACGATCACCGCAGCGTCGACCGGCTTGGAGAAGTACTCCTGGGCCCGGGTCGGGAGCTTTCGATGTTGATCGAAGATGTCACCGGTGGCCGTCGAACTCATGATCACGACCGGGATCGACGCCGCGGTCTTGGATCGCTTGAGCTTCTTGCACACGGAGTAGCCCGAGAGTCCGGGCAGCTCCACGGACAACACGATCAGGTCCGGCGCGTCCGACTCGGCGGTGGCCAGTCCGGTCTCGCCGTCGCGCGCGACGGCGACGTTTGCACCGGCACTCTCGAGTGCCGATGAAAGCTCTTCGATGACTCGCTCGTCGCTCTCGATGATCAGGACGCTGGGCGTCGTCATCTCGACGTCCTCGTGTGCCGGGTACGGAGGGAGCCAGGATAGGGGATCGGATTCGTGGGTGTCAACGTCTGCGCGGCTGGCTAAGCTACTGTTATTTTGCGACTATGGGCGCGCAAGACCGACATACACCGCGCGCGTCTCACACCGACCCACCCGGGCATCATGATGCGCGCCCGAGAGGCCAGCTCGATCGCGCATCGAGGGCCCACTCCGCGAAGCGGGCCCCCGCGTCGATGCGGCGACTGAGTTCACCGTACCCCGCAATGCCGATCATCGCCGCATTGTCGGTGCAGAATCTCGGTTGCGGCACGCTGACCGAGATGCCACGCGCCCCGGCCTGCTCGAGTGCAAGTGAGCGGAGCCGACGATTGCACGCGACGCCGCCCGTCAGCGCGACGTGCGCGTAGCCAAGCCCGTCGGCCGCACGGAGCGTCTTCGTGACCAGCACCTCGCACACCGCCTCCTGGAACGACGCACAGAGATCGGCGAGCGCTGCCCCGTCCGGCCGACCGGATGCGTCGATGTGCTGCGAGACGGCGGTCTTGAGGCCCGAGAAGCTGAAGTTCAGCCCCCCCTTCTTGAGCATCGGCCGCGGGAACGCGATCGCGGCGGGGTCGCCGGACGTCGCGAGACCATCGATCACGGCGCCCCCGGGGTATCCGAGGCCGAGATGCTTCGAGATCTTGTCGTAGGCCTCGCCGGCCGCGTCGTCGACCGTACGCCCCAGCTCGACGTAATCACCCGGAGCGCGGCAGTCGTAGAGCGCGGTGTGACCACCGGACACGGCGAGGCCGACGAAGGGCCACCGGGCCGGAGCGAACCCGTCGCTCACGCCGAGAAAGGGCGCGCGCAGGTGACCCTCGAGGTGGTTGACGCCGACCAGCGGGACGTCGAGGGAAATCGCGACGCCTTTGGCATACTCGACGCCGACGAGCAGGCTCCCGACCAGGCCGGGGCCCGCCGTGACGGCGACACCCGTCAGGTCTTCCATACCGACGCCGGCTTCGGCCAACGCGCGTGGGACGACATCGGCGATTGCCATCACGTGGCTGCGAGACGCGAGCTCGGGAACGACACCACCGTAGGTCGCGTGCAGGTCGATCTGCGTGTGTACGATGGACGCTCGGAGCGACTCCGGGCCGTCGAGGATCGCGGCGGCGGTCTCGTCGCAGCTCGACTCGATCGCCAGGACGATCGGTCCGCCGCGGGCCGCCGAATCGCTCACGCGCCGGTCACATCGACTCGAGGATCGAGCGTACCTCGGCGGCGTGCCGGCTGTCCGGGTTGTACTCGAGATATTGCTCGTACGCCTCGCGCGCGCCGTCGAGGTCGCCGGCGTCCTGCTTCGCCGCGCCGAGCGCGAGCAGGGCGTTGCGGTTGCGACGGTTCATGCGCACCGCACGCTCCAGGTAGCCGATCGCCTGGTCGACGTTGCCAAGCTCGTAGGTGGCCTTCCCGAGGTAGGTGTACGCGTCGGAATTCGTCGGCGCGGCTCGGACAGCCGCCTCGCAAGCAGTGATCGTCTCACCGTAGTTGCCATCGCCGTACGCGGTGGCACACGTGCGGACGGCGCGGTCGACGTTGGTGTCGGACGCCGCCTCGCGGCGCGGCTCCTGCCTGCGCGGCCGGGTGCCGGATGTCGCCGAAGCGGCGGCGGGGGCGGCCGCGACCGGCTCGACAGGCGGAGCGAACGCGATCGCTTCGGCGATGTCGGAGGCCAGGTACTGGGTCTCGGTCGCGTCGTCGATCGCGCCCTGCACGGCGTCGGATCGAGCGGTCTCGGCCTCGGCTTCGGCGATCTCCTCCGGCGTCGGACCGGGAGGCTCGACGGGCTCTACCTCGGCAGACCCCTCGGCCTCGGCGGCCGGAGCTTCGGCTACCGCGGCCGGCGCCGCGGGCGCTTCGGGCTCGGGCTCGTCGCCACGACCCGACGACAGGAGCACGATGAAGAGGGCCGTGAGCAGCAGCAGGCCGATGGCCCACACGACCGGGGGAACACCGTCGCGCTGCGGCTCAGCGAAGAGCTCGTCGTCGTGATCGTGCTCGGCCGGCACGCGACCGAAGAACGAGTCGTCGAGCGTCCCGCTGACAGAAGGGGACGAGAGCTCCACCGGCCGCATCGGACGAACGTCGGCGGAACCGGCAGCGCCGGGCAAAGCCGGCGGGATGGTCGGCGGCTCAGCGCGCGCCTCGGCCGGCACAGCCGGGGGCGTAGCCGGGGCGGCGGCGGGTTCCGGGGCGGCGGCGGGTTCCGGGGCGGCGGCGGATTCCGGGGCCGAACCGCTCCACGGGTCCGTCACCTCTTCGCGCGGTTGGCCGCCGCGCGACGCCGGATCCGGCGACAGCGTCAGCGTTGCGGTCATTCGGCCCGACTCCTCGGGCGCGGGTTCGGGCTCGGGGACGGGCGGGCCGGCGGGTCCCACGATCGCCTCCATCCGCTGCGTCAGGCTCTGCTTGCGACCGGAGAGCTCGCGCTCGCGCCGACGCAACTCGGCCGCCTTCTCCTCGGCGTCCGCCCGCAGCTCGGCAGCGAGTCGCTCGGCCTCCTCGCGGACCTGCTCTGCCTGTGCCCGGGCCGCGGCGAGTTCTTGGGTTCGCTGCTCCTGAAGGTCGGTGAGCTCGGCGTCGATGCTGGCGATCTCAGCAGCCTGGCGGACGCGATCCTGTTCTTGTTGGCGAATGCGTTCTTCTTCGGCGCGACGCCGAGCCTCCTCGGCCCTCCGCGCCGCGTCCTCTGCGGCGAGCCTGGCGGCCTCCGCGGCAGCGCGGGCTTCCTCTTCGGCGGCGCGGGCCGCGGTCTCGAGTCGCATGCGCTCCGTGTCGGCCGCCTGCGCCGCGACCGAGTTGGTGCACACGGCTAGTCTCTGTCACGACGA
>CAZFPM010000302.1:0-6406 GCA_964520965.1 uncultured Myxococcales bacterium | reverse complement strand
GGATGGGTGGTTTGCTTGGTATTGGACGTGGTCAGAATCCACAGTAGCGACCGAGAGGGCATAGGAAGATCAAGCACACCACGAGAATCTACCAACATTCCTCCAATTCTCCAACCCGAGCCGCTTCTTCACCCCGTCAGAGCGCACCGGCCCCTACCCCACGCAGTTCACGCGTCGGCCGGCCGATTCCAGCTTCACTTCGTTCCGCCTCCCTTCGGTCGCCTCTTGTCGCGCCCCTGGCGTTCTCACGTCCACCAGACCTCGAACAGCTCTCCGCTCTCTGGCTCTGCACGAAGAGCTGCACCCGCTTGTCCGAGCTGTTCTCGGTCAACATGGCGATTGGGTGGTCGGCGGCAAAGTCGTCGTTCTCGGTGTCCGTCGACCCCTCGGCCACCAGCTCGTCGTCTCCCCACTGCGGGCTGCCGTTGAAGCCTCCGCTCGGCCACCCGTCGAGGTCGTGAAAGACATAGCGGACTTCGCTGGCGTTGCTGTCATCGCCGCTCTTGCTGTAGTACAGCGCCGACTTGCCTGAGTAGCCACTCTTCCAGTCGTCTGGGTAGAAGAAGACATGCACGCTCTGCCTCCTTCAGCCTGAGCCTCCGCCGAGGACGTCGAGGGGCAGGTAGACGCTGTCGGCGTGGACCGTCATCCCGTGACGTCGGGCCAGGGCGCACAAGCCCAGGCCTGCGCGGTCCAGCAGAGTCACCGGCCCGATTCGGCCGCTGCGCTCACGATCCAGACCCCACTCGACCGTCCGTTCGTCCAGCAAGGCCTCGAAGCGCTCCGACTCGCCCCAGCGAATGGCCACCAGGAGCTGGGCGACGTTGGCCAGGTTGCGGTTGTACCACTGGTCGTAGGTGTCGCCCTCGGTGAGGCCGACTCCGGCGGTGGTCAGATCGCCGGGCCACCCCGCGTCGGTCTCACCGAGCAGATAGCGCACGGCCGCCACGATGGCGGTGGCCCTGGGCGCGGCGAAGGGCACGCTCCACACCAGCTTCGGCGCGTTCACGAGGGCGAGGGCCTCGCTCTCCATGTCCAGTGCCACGGCGGTGAGAACCGCGTCATGGTGGTCGAAGGGGTTGCTGTGTCCCCCTCGGTCGTAGCTGGCCAGGGTGCCGCGTACCCCCTCGGCCAGGAGGCGCGCGACCTCGCTCGGGGGTTCGCCCAGGGCGTGGCCACACACGGCCGCCATGGTGGGTTCGTCGTTCTCGAGGGCGTACTCCCAGTGCACGGCCACCCCCCGGAGCGACGGCCCATGGGGCATGGACCGTGGGGGGCGCCCGGTGGCGGTGCGCTCCGCCACGAAGGCGCGCTCCAGCTCCGTCTGCTCCGCTGCGTGGGCCTCGCGCGTCGCTTGCTGACGCACCTGCGCCTCGGCGACGACCTGGCAGCGCCAGCCGTCGCGCGCGATGCGGCCCGGCTGTAGGACCAGGGGGCGGCCGTGAAGCTCGAGGGCACAGAACGCCGCGTCCAGGTGTAGGAGCCGGGCGCCGTGGGGGTCTTGCGGATCCCAGCCATCGACCAACATGCGAATGAAGGAACCTCGCTCCGGGTACCCTCCTTCGGTCGCGGCGGCCCCGTACCCCTCCCGATGCACGGGCTTGTGTCCGCTTCGCGCCGCTACCGCCCACTTCCCCAACACCAGGTCCACCAGAAAGTGCCTGTCGTAGGCGCCGTGGGCGGGGCCGCTCCCGTCGGCCTGCAGGTCCGTGTCGATCCGCCTCGCGTTCTCGTGTAGTGCTGCCTCCACCTGGGCGTGAAACAACTCGGGGGTCATGGACATGAGCACTAGCAGATCCCGAACCCGCTGACCATGGCCGGGGGCCCTTGACGCCCGTTCTCCGAGGCGCCTAGATTCGGACATCGCTCGGTCCAACGGTGGTTGTTTCCCATGATTTGTGGGGCTTGTAGTAGCGAGTCCGGGGCCACGCTCGACTGTGGGGCCTGCGGCGCGAGGCTGGTCATCGACGGTCGGTACCGCCTCGAAGTGGTCATCGACCAGGACGGGAGCTGCGCCATCTACGGCGCCACGCGGCTCGAGGGCACCCAGCCCGTGATGGTGACGGTCGTCGAGGTCGAGGCCCTCCCCGGGCGCGAGGCGAAGACCACCTTCGACGAGCAGGCCCGGTCGGTGCAGCGACTCTCCCACCCCGGCGTGCCCAAGTACGTGGACCATCTGGTGGTCGTGGGCTCGAAGTCCACCCAGTTCTGCCTGGTTCACGAACTGGTGGAGGGCGCCGATCTGGCCACCGAGTCGAGAGAGCGCGAACACCAGGAGAGAGAAGTCGTCCAGATGCTGGGGGAGCTGCTCGAGATCCTGGCGCACAGCCACCAACAGACACCGACAGTGGTCCACGGCGCCATCAACCCCCGGCGCGTCGTGCGCCGCCGAGGAGATGGGCGGCTAATCCTCATCGGCTTCGGGACCGACGGCGCCCACGGCGGGGAGCGGTCCGCCTATTGGGCCCCCGAGCAGGCGCCGGGCGAAACGTCGGCCGCCTCGGACCTCTATGCGCTCGGGGCGCTGGCGGTGTTCCTGCTCTCGCGGGGCGATCCCCAGGAGTTCCTGGACCGGGACCATGACCGAGACTGGCGCTCGGCCCTCGACGTCCAGCCCCCCACCGCGAGGCTGCTCGCGGACCTCCTGGAGCCGGACCCGACCCGACGAGCCAGGTCGGCCGCCGACGTCCTGACCCTGGTCCCGAAGGTCCTCGAGGCCCTGGCCGACGAGGATGGCTGGGAGTGGCAGGGCACGACGGAGCCCACGGCGGAAGAGCAGAGCTTTCAGCAAGGCGCGCGCGCCTATCGCGTCGCCGCCATGGCCGGGTTCGTGGCCGCGGTCCTGTTCTGGGGCGTGGGCTTCGTCCAGAGCATGCCGTGGCCCATGTTCGTCTTCGGCGGCACGGTGGTCGCGTTCATCATCGGGCTCGGGACGCGCATCGTAATGCACCCCAGCAGCGTCAACGTCGCGGACGAGGGGCCCGGATACTCCATCCAGAGAGACGGGAGGGCCTCCGACGGTTGGCCCTTGTTGGGGATCGGGTTGGCCCTCGGCTGCGGCTTCCTGGCCGCGATGGCCGATGGGGGCTTTGGGGACGGCGAGGCCGACTCCGGCGCCGACGAGGTGGCGGAGCGGGTCATGGCGAGCCCCGGCGTCACGACCAGGTGGCCGGCTCGGGTGACGGCCGTCGAAGGCAAGTCCCTCGGGCTGGGTGCGCCCTGCGAGGTCGTGGCGCGCTTCAAGTGGATCGACTCGAAGCTGCGCGCCGTGGTGGACATCGCCTGTGAGGGGCAGCCTCTTTACGTCTGGACCGACCCACTGGAGGGAGTGCAGCGGCGCAGCTGCAACATCTGGGAGGGGGCGGCAGACACGCGCGGCGGGACGTATCATCATCGCCTCCGATGCCATGACGAGGGCGCCCGAACCGGCAGTCGTCCGCAGATGACCATCGACACCTACGCCGGCAGCGCCCGGGTCTTTCACGACGCCGCTCCGGCCTTCTCCGTGCAGCTCGAGGTGGACGAGTACAGTACCCCGCAGGCGATCGAGCCGATCTTCGAGGGGAACAGGGCCAAGGACCCGGGGTTCGACGACACGGTGGTACGCCAGGGGCGGGTCACCTACAGCTCCGGCCCGGCCCCGGCGACCTCGGACCAGGCGTGCACCGTGCGGGTGTTCCCCGTGCCGACTGTGGACTTCAATTGCCGCGTCGAGGTGTCCTGCGGCGAGGCGCTCATTTACGGCGTAGAGGGAGGTGGCTTCGTGCAGTGCAGCATTCAAAACCGTCAACCTGTCCTGGCCCAGGACCCCAAGGGGACCGTGGCGGAAGGTGACGCCATGCTGGACATGAACCTCGACACCCGCCGGGTGGTGGTATCGGACGACGCACCCGGCGCCACCTGGCGCGTCGAGGTGAGCCTCGACGGGAACTAGGGGACAACGGACGCGAGACACGGGGAGGTCACAGGTGATTATCGAGTTGTTCGGGCTCTTCGGGGGCAAGCTCAGTCGCGGCCAGGTGAAGAGGTGGGTGATGGCCGGCAAGGGCTTGGTGGGCAAGGATCTGTCGGGTCTCGACCTGTCGGAGCTGCACATGCCGGGGGCGCTCTTCAACGGCGCCAAGATGGTGGGCACGAACCTGAGCGGCTCGAGGCTCATGTCGTGTCAGCTCAACGGGGCGGACCTCGGCAAGGCGCTCCTCGTGGGCTGTGAGGTCTACGACGCGACCATGGAGGGCACCCGCCTGGCCGGCGCCGACCTGAGCGAGGCCGAGATCATGAACTCCGAATTGGTGGGCGTCGACCTGAGCTGGGCCCGCCTCCAGGAGACCCGGATCGACGGCTGCACCCTCCGCCAGTGCAACCTCGAGGGCGCGGTCCTCACGGACGCCAAGCTGGACAGCACCACCTTCGTGGACTGCCGCTTCGACGGGGCGAACCTGCACGAGGCGTCCACCAGAGAGTGCCGCTTCGAAGGCTGCGAAGGCGTCGACGTCATGCCGCCCAAGTGGGCCGGGTGGATCGATATGGACGATGACGAGCGCGTCCCTTACTGCCGGGAGCGCCTGGAGACCCTCGCCGACCTCGTGTCGGGGAAGGTCTTCGTCCGGGAAGACGACCGCGAGGTCCACTACTCGGGCCGCGTGAACGAGCGGCCCTTTCGAATCAAGGTCGGCCTCCTCAGCGGAAACATGGACCTCGAGAGCAAGCTCGTGAATGGGCAGGTGCCCTTCTTCCTTCGCTACGATCCCGACAAGGACGGGGCCGACGAGGCGGACGAGAATTGGGACGACACCCACGAGCGGGAGCTGACCCACTTCGTCGCCCCGGGGCTCTTCTTGAAGGACTATCCCCATGATCTCGACGCCATCAGAGGGGTCCTCGACCAGCTGCCCTCCACCTTTGGTGAGCGGACCCTCGAGACCATGGTCAAGCTCGGCGTGCGCACGCTGCACGTGGGCCGTGAGACCATCTCCCTGACCTTCGTGTCCGACCTGCTCGCCATGGACCTGGCGGCCACGATGCCCGGCGCCATCGCCTTCGTGAACGAGACCGCCGCGCTCGTGGAGTCCCTGGGTCGAGCCCGCTCGGAGGGGGAGCAGTTGGAGGCTCAGTTCGTGGGGCAATACTACGCGCAGATGCGCGCCGCCCTGACCCCGGACATGATGACGCCCATCGAGGGCTTCGACCTGGCGACCTACGCCGCCATCGAGGCGGAGCGGGTCCACCTCGCGCCGGAGGATTATCCCGAGGGGTTCCAGGCGCTCCTGGCGCGCTTCGACCTGGTCTCGGGGGGGTGGCAGGCCCGAATGATGAACCAGGAGAACGTCTTGGCGGCGGGGGCCATCGCCACCGAGTACAGCCAACACTTCACGGCGGCGGCGGTGGGAACCTACGCGGCGGCGGCCCACGCGACGGCGCCCTATCTGGGCACCAGCGAGGCCCCGGATGGCCCCGAACCCGTGCCCATCGAGCGCTACGCCCAGGTCCTCACGGCCCGAGAGGGCTGGCTGAGCCAGGGCCAGGACGCCGACGCCCTGGCGCACACCACCTTCGCGCTCTCCGTGGGGGACTGGGCAAACATCGAGATCTATTGGGGGCAGCAGATAAGCGCCGACAGCGGGCTCCTGGACACGATGGAGTCGCTCCAGGAGCGGTTCCGCGCCCAGGACGAGAACGATCCCGACCCAGGGTCATGAAAGGGCCCGGAATCATTGAGCCGAACTTCGGCACCTGAAAGCGGATAAGAAACATGAGCCCCCGCACAGAAGGACCTCTGCGGCGGGTCGACGAAGATCCCCCGCGTGTAGGCGGGACAAGATGGCTTTTCGTGAACGCGAACTGGCCGAGCCGATGCCTCCTTCAGCCTGGGGCGTGATTGGTCGGGTTCAACGTCCTATGAGACGCCGAGTCGGGGCTGAACCGAGGATATCGAGAGAGAATGAGCGGCATTTCCGAGGCTCAGGCGCAGGAGTGCGCTCATCAAGCGCCTCTGCCTTTTCGGTACTTCCACCGAGGTCACCCAACGCCAAGATGATCAAGTCGCGAAACTTGCTCTGCGGTGTCATCGTCCTTACCCCTCGTCGATCAGCGTAGATCGATCCCGGCCGGACTGTCCGGTGGTGTCCGGGCCGCCGGACAGAATCGGACACCCCGGACACCTCCCCAACGACCCGAAGCGCCCATGTCTAGCGTTCGCGCTCCTGGCATGGCTCATGCTCCCGACCACGGCCATGACGAACCACAACGACACCGCCGGCCCACCGTTCCTCTACCTCGACGCCATCCCGGTCCCGGTCCGCGCCGAGGAGCCCGCCCGCGCTGCCCTGGCGGCGCTACAGAGCCGCCTGCCAACCTCATTCGGCTGACCCGACGGACGCACGCCACGGGGAGGGGGTCCGTGGGC
>CAZFPM010000301.1:0-6419 GCA_964520965.1 uncultured Myxococcales bacterium | reverse complement strand
GCCCAGGTCGGGCTCGAGGGCTGTCCGCCAGCCGGTGAACTCGATCGCGCCGCGCCCCATGCTGGCGATCACGAAGGTCCCGGACTCCGGGAACACCGACGGGCGCACCCAGTGCGCCACCGTGAACGAGCCGCTGCGCGTCGGCGCCGCGTCGATATGGGCGTCGATGCCGTTGAGCGCTGCGACTCCGCTGTCGCGCAGGGAGTCGTCGCGAAACACGACACCTCCGACCGCCGTGCCGTCGGCGCCAGCGCCGCTCAGGTCGGTGACCGTCGTCCCGCCGAGCGTGTCCGCTTCGAAGGTCCAGTGAAGTGCTGGCGCTGGTCCCGCCCACGGCTCGAGCACCGACGTGCACGCTCCTGAAGGCACGCCGACGCCTCCGCAGACGCCGGAGCATTCGTTGCTCGGATCGCAGTCATTGTCGGTCTCGTCGTCGCAGATCTCCTGGGCGCCCGGACTGACGTCACGATCCGCCGGTGCGCAATCGCCGGTGGCAGAGGCCCAGCCCTCGGGCTCTGGCGGGTCGCAGGCGTAGACCCCCTCGTCGCCCACACCGAACCCGTCGCGGTCTTCGTCGACGTACCAGGTCGGCCACGGTTCACCGTCGTCGCACAGCTCCCATCGGCACGCGCCATCGCAGCCGTCGTCGGCGGACAGGTTCCCGTCGTCGCACTCCTCGTCATCGTCGACGTCGCCGTCACCGCAGCCTGGCGGGACCACCGGGACGTCGGTCGTGTCGACCTCCGCACCGTCGCCGTCGCCATCCTGCGGGCGGGCGTCGGTGTCCGTGGCGTCCGTGGCATTGGCGTCGGGTCCGTCGGCGTCCGCTTCGGTGTCCGCATCGTGGTCCACGTCGCCGCCGTCCGTCGAGGCATCTGGCGACGAGTCCCCGTCGGCACCGTCGGCCTCCGGGGCGTCGGCTGTCGTCTCCTCGTCGGCGTCGATTTCCCCGTCGTCGCGGCCGTAGGAGTCGTCTGTATCGGTGGCGTCACCGCCTGCATCGACGACGTCCGGGTCGGGCGATGTGTCGGCGCCAGGCTCCGAGTTTCCGGAGCACGAGATCAGAACCGCGGAGCAGATTGCGCGAACGACGACGAGGCGAGATCGACGAAACATGGCTGGACACCGAGCGGGGGAGCGTGCGGTGGCGAACCTACGCTACCCTCCGATCGCCGTCGAATTCCGGCGGTAATGGAGTTCGATCCCTGGCTGGGGCGGTGGTCGACGGAGTCGGGGTCTGCCACGGGTCGGATCAGACCCGGCCCGTCTGCGCCGGCGTCAAACCTCCGCCTGGCACGAAGAGTCGCATCCGTCGCCGTCGTCGGTGTTCCCGTCGTCGCACTCCTCGCCGACCTGTACTACTTCGTTTCCGCACTCCTCGATCACGCAGCCGGAGTCGCATCCGTCGCCGTCGTTGGTGTTCCCGTCGTCGCACTCCTCGTCGGTCTGCCAGACGCCGTTTCCACACAACTCGTCGATGCAAGCTTCGTCGCATCCATCGCCGTTGTCGGTGTTCCCGTCGTCGCACTCCTCACCGACCTCCAGCGCGCCGTCGCCGCAGTTGAAGAGCGGCGCGCAAGGTCCGCCGCCGGGGCACTCCCAGCCGGGCTCGACGGCGCAGTTGCCATCGCACCCGTCGCGGGTCCGGACGTTGCCGTCTTCGCACTCCTCGCCGGCGTCGAAGACGCCGTTTCCGCAGCTCCAGAGGCTGTGCAACGTGACCGTCGAGGACTCGACCGGCCCGAGAGCAGGCCACTGGCCGACCACGGCGCCCGAGGTCAGCATCTCGATCGTGTCTCCCGTCGGAATGCGGGCGAATCGGATGTCATAGTCGCCATCCTCGAAGGCCACCCAGATCATGCGCCGACCGTCCGGCGAGACCGACGGTTCGCGATCGCCGCTCGGCGCGATGATCTCGACCGTCTCGGCGACCAGATCGTGAAGAACCATCTGGCTGCCTTCGGCCCCGCCTCGCTGCAGGTAGAAGAGCCGTGTGGCGTCCCACGTCGCGCCGAACCGGCCGAGGACGCTCGCGCCGAAGGTCACGCGGGTGTGGGTCTCTGCGTCGAGATCGTAGTACCAGATGTCGAACCCGCCCTCGTTCGAGACGTAGTAGATGCGCTCGGGTCGAGCCCAATGCGGCGTCGACTGGCCGAAGAAGTCGTCGGTCAGCCGCGTCGGCGGCGATCCGTCGATGTGCGCGATGAAGATCTCGTTGTCGAACGCACTCTCGGTCTCACCTTCACAGGCGATGCGTTCGGAGTCCGGTGACCAGGTCAGGCTGGCCATGGTCGCCAGGCCGTGATCGACATCGGCGATCGTCCGCGCCGTGAGGTCGACGATCCGGAGGCGTGGAGCCACGTAGCCGGGGGTCAGGTACGCGATCCTGGTGCCGTCGGGAGACCACGTCGGATACGAGTGCACGATGTCTCCGGTAATGATCTCGGTCGCGTCGGTTCCGTCGGCCCGAATCACCCAGAGCTCGCGTCCGGCGATGAACGCGACCCATGGTTTGTCCACGCCTTCGGGCGCCTCGTCTCCCACGCACGTCGTGTCGTCGTCCCCGTCGCAAGCCCAGAGGCCGAGGAGATCGTAACCGCATGCCTCACCGGGCGTATAGGGCAACACTTCGCAACCCCCGCACACATTTCGCGGATCGTCGTCCGGATCGACATCGCAGACGAGGTCGGTGCCGACGCACTCCCACGTCCACGCACCGCACGCGCAGCTCTCGCCCGGGAGACCCGGAAGCTCCCCGCAACCGCCGCACGCGTTGAGCGCGTCGTCGCCCAAATCGCCGGTGCAATTCACACCCTCGGTACCGTTGCACATCCAGATCCCGCTCTCGCACGTGCCGCAGCCCGCGCCGGGCTCGCCGTCGAGCACGCCACACCCCTCGCAACTGTTGCCCGCCGTGTTCCCGTCGCATGCCGTACCGTCGGTGCCATCACACACATATATGTCGAGGCCGCACCGTCCACACGGGTCTCCCACCGCCGGAGACAGCGTCGAGCAACCGTCGCAGACGTTGCCGGCGGTGTCCCCGTCGCATGTCGTGCTCTCGGTGCCGTTGCACTCGTAGCTGTCCAGTCCACACATGCCGCAGGCATCGCCGACGTCGTCGGCGAGCACGGTGCATCCGCCGCAGGCGTTGACCGGCGTGTCTCCGTTGCAGACCATCGCCTCTGTGCCGTTGCATACATACTGGTCGAGATCGCACCGGCCACACGGGGTGCCGAGGGGGAAGCCGAGCGTCGCGCATCCGCCGCACTCGTTGAGTGCGCCGGCCCCGAGATCACCGTCGCAGACCACCAATTCGTCGCCATCGCAAAGCCACGTGCCGGTGTCGCACGTCCCGCACGCAGTCCCGGGAGTCCCGTCGAGCCCGTCGCAGCCGCCGCAGGCGTTGCCCGGAGTGTTGCCGTCGCAAGCCACGGACTCGGCGCTGTCGCACACGTAGTTGTCGAGGCCGCACAGCCCGCAGGTGTCTCCGGCCGTCGGGTCGAGCGAGTCGCAGCCCCCACAGTCGTTGAGCGGAGTGTCGCCGTCACATAGGGTGGCCTCGCTGCCATCGCACACATACTGGTCCACCCCGCAGCGACCGCACGCGTCCCCAGGCAGATTCGTCAGGTCGTCGCATCCACCGCACGCGTTGATCGCGGTGTCGCCGCTGCAGGCCACCGCCTCGGTGCCGTCGCAGACATACGCGTCGAGCCCGCACCGGCCGCACGCGTCCTCCGGCTCCGCGTCCAGCACGCCGCATCCGCCGCAGCTGTTGCCCGGCGTGTCGCCACTGCAGCTCAGGGCGTCGACACCGCTGCACGAGTACGTGTCGAGGTCACAGCGACCGCACGGGTCGCCGGGTCCCGCCTCGAGCGGGACACAACCCCCGCACTCGTTCCCGTCGGTGTCGCCACTACAGACGGTCGCTTCGGCGCCGTCACAGATGTACGCGTCGAGATCGCAGTGGCCGCACGGGGCTCCGACCGCGGGGTCGAGGGTGTCGCATCCGCCGCAGTCGTTGGCCTGAGTGTCACCGCTGCACACCGTCGCTTCGGCGCCGTCGCAGATATACTCGTCAAGCCCGCACCGCCCGCACGAGTCGCCAACAGCCGGATCCAGCGTCCCACACCCGCCGCACGCGTTGATCGCCGTGTCGCCGTCGCAGACCACGGCCTCTTCGCCGTCGCAGATGTACTGGTCGAGGCCGCACAGCCCGCAGGCGTCGCCGGGCTCGGCGTCGAGCTCGGTGCACCCGCCGCACGTGTTGGCCGCCGTGTCGCCCGTGCAGCGCACGGCCTCTTCGCCATCACAGACGTACGTGTCGAGTCCGCAGTGTCCGCACGGATCGTCGGGCTCGGCGTCGAGCGCGTCGCACCCACCGCAAGCGTTCCCGTCTGTGTCTCCGCCGCAGACGACCGCTTCCTCGCCGTCGCAGACGTAGGTGTCGAGTCCGCAGTGCCCGCAGGTGTCGCCCACCGCCGGGTCCAACACGGCGCACCCACCGCACACGTTGGCCGCGGTGTCGCCGTCGCAGGCCAGGGCCTCCGTGCCGTCGCATTGGTATAGGTCGAGGCCGCAGGGTCCGCACGCATCGCCGGGCGAAGCGCCGAGGTCGAGACAACCGCCGCATGGGTTGATCGTGGTCTCACCGTCGCACGCCACCGCTTCCTCGCCGTCGCACTCCCACGTGTCGAGGCCGCAGGGTCCGCAGGCTTCTCCGGGTTCGCCGACCAGCGGTGCGCAGCCGCCACAGGAATTGGCCGACGTCTCCCCGTCGCACAACAACCCATCGGTGCCGTCGCAGACGTAGTGATCGATCCCGCACGGGCCGCAGGCGTCTCCGGGGTCCGCCCCGAGATCCGTGCACCCTCCGCAGTCGTTGGCCGGAGTGTCGCCGTCGCACACGAGTGCGAGGGTGCCGTCACAGACCAGTGAGTCGAGCCCGCACGAGCCGCAGGCGTCGCCAGGTGCCCCGTCGAGAACACCGCAACCGCCGCACAGGTTCGCGGTGGTGTTGCCGCCGCATTCGAGGGCGTCGACGCCGTCGCACGCCAGGGTGTCGAGATCGCACGGGCCGCAGGGATCACCCGGTGCCGCGCCGAGATCGAGGCAGCCGCCGCACAGGTTGGCAGGCGTCGCACCGTCGCAGAGAACGGCCTCCTCGCCGTCGCACACGATCATGTCGAGCCCGCAGGGCCCGCACGCGTCGCCCGGCCGGCCGGGGAGCGTGGTGCAGCCGCCGCATAGATTGAGGATCCCGGCGCCCAGGTCCCGGTTGCAGAACACGTCTGTCTCCCCGCTGCAGATCCAGGTGCCCGAGCCACAGGTCCCGCACGGAGTGCCGATCTCGGCTGGAAGCGCCACGCATCCGCCGCACGCGTTCGATGGCGTCGCGCCATTGCAAAGCGCCGCCTCTTCACCGTCGCAGACCCACATGTCCAGGCCGCACGGCCCGCAGGGCCCTCCCGGCGCGGTTTCCAGAAGGGCGCATCCGCCGCACGCGTTCCGGGCGAGCTCCCCGAGGTCTCCCCCGCAGACGACGTCGTCCGTGTCCTCGCAGACCAGCGCCCCGGAGCCACACGTGCCGCACGGCTCACCGACCGGAGCAGGCAGAATCTCACACCCGTCACAGTCGTTGTAGGCGTCGTCGCCGAGATCACCGTCGCAGTAGACGCTGTCGAGCGTCTCGCAGCGGATCATCCCGGTGTCACAGCCGCCGCAGAAATCGCCGGGCGACTCGGCGATCGGCTCGCATCCACCGCACTCGTTCGGGTGGGTCGGGCCAACGCAGAACGTGGTTCCGTCCGGCTGGCACTCCCAGACTCCATCATCGCACGGACCGCAGGGCGCCCCGTGCCAACCGCCCGCGAAGATGCAGTCGATGCAGCCGGTCTCCGTGGCGATCTCGGTTTCGCAACCCGCGGCGGCGCCGCAGTCTCCCCACCCGTCTTCGCAGTCCGCGACTTCGCACACGCCCAGCGCGCACACGGCCGTCGCCTGGAAGAGATCGCAGACGAAACCGCACTCGCCGCAGTTGTCCTCGTCCGAGCCGAAGTCGAAATCCTCGTCGATCAGCTCGTCGCAGTCGTTGTCGATGTCGTCGCACAGCTCGGGTGCGCCGAAGTAGACGTCGGTCCGTTCCTCGTCACAATCCTCGCCGAGGCACGCGTCGCCGACGCCGTGCCCGTCGCCATCGGGATCGTCGCAGGTGCCCGTGCCGCCGTCGTCGTCCGCGTCGCCACCGGTGTCTCCGCCAGAATCGCCCGCCGTGTCGCCGCCGGTGTCTCCGCCAGCATCTCCGCTGGAGTCTCCACCGGAATCGCCGCCAGAGTCGCCGCCGGAGTCTCCACCTGAGTCTCCACCGGAGTCGCCGCCGGAGTCGCCGCCGGAGTCGCCGCCGGAGTCGCCGCCGGAGT
>CAZFPM010000300.1:0-6421 GCA_964520965.1 uncultured Myxococcales bacterium | reverse complement strand
CCTCGATCTGAAGCTGCGACTCGTCGACGATCGGAACGACCCGAGGTTCGTCGTGGGAGATATTGGACGCCGCCGACGTCACCGCGAATCCGATCGCCGCGACCGCCGCCAGTCCAAACGCTCCGGCGGCGACCTTCTTCTTGGTGCTCCTGGCCTGTCGAACCTGGAAGAGCAACGACGCGGTCGGCGTCGCCTGATCCATGCGTCCGTATGGCGTTCCGACGGACACATCCAAGCCGCCGACGTCACCGTGCAGCCCCGAATCGGCCAGCAGTCCCGCGAGCCCGCCTACCGACGCGGCCGCGGTCGGTGGACCTGGGACCTGGTCACCGCGCTCGTCAGTCTCCGGAACCGCCGCCGTAGCAGCGCCGGGCGACTCGCTCACCGGGCCGGCGGTCCCGAAAGGGGGTTGCGCGCTCGGCGCGACGACCTGGTCGGCCACGCGCGCGGTGACCCGATCGCCGATGGGCGGCAGCTCGCCCGTCGAGACCCCGTCCGCGCCAATGTCGTCGGGCGCGGGAGCCGTCGTGTCGGTGACGGCAGGCGCCAGTGACGGCTCCAACCCGGGCACGATGCCCGGTAGAGTCGAGGCTGACACCTCGGGCTCTTGCGCGACGGGTGCGCGTACGGGCTCGGGCTCCGGCACCGCCTCGGGCACGACCGCGGCCGGTTCCGGGGGCGCCGCGGCGACGACCGCCGCGGGCTCTGGCTCCGCAGCTGGGGCTGGGGCGACCGCCGCCACGGGTTCGGGCTGCGCGGTGGGTTCGGCCGCCGCGGGTTCCGGTTCGGCGGCCGGCCGCGCGATCGGCTCGGCGTCGAGCCGGTGCAACACGTCGGTAGAGACGAGGTCGTCCTGCTCCTCGGCGGGCGCGGCTGCTTCGGCAACCTCGACCGCCTCCCGCTCCTGGGTCTTTGTGGCGCGTCGTTCCCGTCGGCTTCGCAGGCTGGCACGGAGCGCTTCGAGCCGCTTTGCAGCTTCCGCAGACCGTCGCGCCGCCTCGCGTGCCGCCCGGTCGGCGTCGGAGTCGGGTGCCGCCGTTGCCGCCTCGGCCGCGATTTCCAGGTTGCCGATGTCGACCGCCGAGAGCCTGACGGTGCTCGGGGCGTGGGCGCGCGCACCGGCCGCCTTCGCCTCGCGTATCGCCGACTCGAAGACGGGAACGCGCACCGCCGGCGCCCACTCGGAGAATCCAGCGTGCCAGACGTACGCCTCGTCGCCGATCTGGCCCCGCTGGAAGAGAGACAGCAAACCGTCCTCGGGGAGCGGCCCGAACGTCTGGCCGTTGACCGCGTAGAACCACTCGATCGGCCGTTCGTCCCGGACCTTCGGTTCCGGTGCGGACGCGGGCGCTTCCTCACCGTGCGGAGAGACCGGCTCCCGGACCGTGATGATGCTGCCGCACTTCTTGCACCGGATTCGGAGGATCTTGCCGCGGACCTTCCGGTCATCGATGTGGTAGCGAGCCGCGCAGGCGTCGCAGACGAACTTCATTCGCGGTCCTGTCTCCGAGTCTCCTCAGCCGGAGGCGGGCTGGCCGCTCGGGGCCGACGCCCGTTTTCGACGGTGCAGCGACCGACGCTCGCGTGTACGCACGCGCGTCGGGTCACGAGGTTGCGGGAGCCTAACATCGGGCCGTTGACCCCGCAAGTCCGTGGCCGTCGCGGCGACGGTGACTCTCGGGCCGGCCATGGGGGCGTGCGCAATCGACTTCGGTCATCAACGGAGAGGGGGTGGCGGGGGTTGGCCAACGCGAGCGGCCTGATCTACCATCCGAAACGCACGAACTTCCGGATCGGTTCCCCCGCCGTCACGCGAACCCCGAGTAGCGTCCACCGGATCATGGCATCTCTCGTACGCAGACTTCCGGCCTCCCCGTATGCTCGAATGCGGCTCGCAGCGTTCAGCGTGTACGGGTTCGTCGCACTCGTCTCGCTGCTCTGGGGGTTGTCGTACGACCTGTGGATCAACGCGGAGATCGGCGCCGACGTCCGACTCGGCGCGACGCGAGAGGGGTCGACCTTCATCGCTGTTCGCAACGGGAGCGGGATCGACTGGACCAACGTGAAGTTCTCGGCCGATGGAGCTTACTTCTTCAGGCTCGAGTCCCTGCCCGCGGGTGGCCAGACCGACGCACGGCTTCGCGAGTTCGAGAACGAGTACCGCCTGCCGCGGCCGAACGGCCTGTTCCCGTGGGAGTCCGTCGGGATCCCGCCAGAGTCCTTCGGCGCCCCCACCGACTACCGGCCGTCGACGATCACGATCTCGTGCGATGAGGGCGAGTTCGTGTCCAACGTCGCCCTCTGATGGGCGGCCGCGCGGCGCGGCACCCAGCGCCGCTGGCACGTCTGACCGACCGCCTTGTCCCCACCGGGCGGATCTCGGTCTACGTCCACTTCCCGTTCTGCGTCCGTCATTGCCCGTACTGCGACTTCACCGTTGCCGTCACCGCGCAAATCCCGCACGCAGCATACGCCGACGCCGTGCTCGACGAGCTGTCGACACGCGCACCCGGCCGCGCGGAGCGGGACCTCCTCGCCGTCTACTTCGGAGGCGGCACGCCTGGTCTGTGGGACACCCGCCACCTCGGCCGGGTTCGGGCGGCGATCGTCGCCCGTCTCGGGGCCGAGCCCCGTGAGGTCACCGTGGAGCTCAACCCGGAAGAAGCTTCTTCGCACCGGCTCGCACGGCTCCGGGACGCCGGGGTCGATCGGCTCAGCTTCGGCGTTCAATCGTTCGATCCCGCAGTGCTCACGTTTCTCGGGCGCGCTCACGAGCCGGCCACCGCGGTCGATGCCGTCGAGACCGCGTCCGCGCTCGGCTTCTCGAGGATTTCGATCGACCTGATCCACGGGATCCCGGACCGCTCCCGCGCCAGCCTCGACGAGGATCTGCGCATCGCGACCGCGCTGCCCGTCGACCACGTCTCCGCCTACGAGCTCACCGTCGAACCCCGGACGTCGCTTGCCGCCCGGGAGCGACGCGGCGGGTTCGTCCGTCGCGACGAGGCATCCATGGTCGCCCGCTCCCGGGCGGTCGAAGCAACCCTGACCCGCTCCGGGTTCACGCGATACGAGGTCAGCAACTATGCGCGACCCGGCGGCCGGTCGCTGCACAACAGCGCGTATTGGGTCGGGGACGAGTACCTCGGGCTCGGCGTGGGCGCACACTCCCTCCGGATCGACACCGCGCGTCGGCGTGCCGTGCGATCGGCGAACGACCGCTCCGTGCGCCGTTACCTGCACGCCGACGGCGCCCGTCGGCCGGAGACCGAAGCTCTGGACGCCGAAGTTCATCTCCGAGAGTTGGTGATGCTGGCTTGCCGCACCAGTGCGGGCGTAGACTTGGAGCAGCTCTCCGCTCGCTTCGGCTCCGGGGTCGCCGCACTCGCTCCCCTGCTCGAAGCGTGGTCCGCTCGGGGCTGGGGGATCCGTGACGGCCCGCGGTTCCGACCGACACCGGAGGGCTGGCGGTTCGCCGACACGATGGGCGCCGAGGCACTCGCGTTCTGAACCGCGGCAGGTCCGCACGGCGCCGAACCGCGCGCGGACGCACGCGAGGGATTGCCCTTCGAGCCGCGCTTCTGCTATGGGCACTGCCTGCCGTATCGCACGCGGAGAGGCGGATTGCATGAGCGGAAACAACACCGACGACCTCGACGATCTCTTCATCGACGACGACGAACTGGACGACGAGCCGGACGAGGCCGAGGCCGACGAGCCCGCCGGCTCGGGCGCTGACGTCGACCCGGTCGGCCAAGGGAGCGTCGAGACGGTCGATGCCGACACTGCCGACGAGGAGGACGAACCCGGTGAGGGCGCCGAACCCGCGCCGGTCGACGACATCGACGCGGAAGGCGACGAGACCGAGGCGTCCGATTTCGCCGACGACGAAGCCGAGCGCGACGATGCCGACGAGCAGGACGAAGAGCTCGAAGAGGCCGAGGTCGACCCGCTGGTAGCGCAGGTCGCCGAGCTCGAAGAGGCGCTCGCGACCGCACGTGCCCAGGGCAACGAGCTCCACGAACGCCTTCTGCGCAAGGCGGCCGACTTCGACAACGCGCGGCGCCGGCACCAGAAGGAGCGCAAGGAACTGGAGAAGTTCGCCGGAGAGGCCGTCGTGAAGGAGGTCGTGCCCGTGCTCGACGACCTCGAACGGGCACTCGGACACGTCATCGAGAGTGGCGACGCGCCGGCTGCGTTGGTCGAGGGTGTCCAGATGGTGCACCGGAAGTTCGAGCAGGTGCTCTCGCGTCGGGGCGTGGCTCCCATCGATGCGCTCGGCGAACCATTCGATCCCCGGTTTCACGAGGCGATCCAACAGGTTCCGGACGATACGGTCCCCCACAACACGATCGTCCAGGAGTTCCAGAAGGGCTTCATGCTCCACGAGCGGCTGATCCGTCCGTCGCTGGTCGTGGTTTCACAGGGAGGACCTACGCCGGAGCCCGAGGAACCCGCCGAGGTGGTCGACGAGTCCGTTACGGGCGAAGTCGCCGAGGTGGTCGACGAGTCCGACGAAGGCGAGGTGGACGCCGCCGCCAAGATGCCCTCCGACGACGAGGCATCCACGGAAGACGGTGACGAGAGCGCCGGCGAATCCCAACCGGAGAGTGACGCGACAGAGACGGAGCAAGCGGAGGCCGCAGCTGAATCGGACGACGAGGCGCTTGTGTCCGGGGTCGACGGGGACGAAGATGCTGCCGAGCCGTCCGACGAGCGCGGAGGAGACGCCTGAACGTGCGCGGTCCGTGGCACGACGCCGCCACGCACGTCCGGCAGACGGAAACGAGGTGAGAACCTTCTATGTCCCGAATCATCGGAATCGATCTTGGCACGACGAACTCGTGCGTGGCCGTCACCATCGACAATGAGACGGCCGTCATCGCCAACAACGAGGGTAGTCGCACGACGCCGTCGGTCGTCGCACTGACCGAAGGCGGCGAACGCCTGGTCGGGCAGCTGGCGAAGCGCCAGGCGGTGACCAATCCCGAGCGAACCGCGGTCGCGATCAAGCGGCTGATGGGGCGTCGATTCGACGACGAGCACGTGCAAGGCGCGCTGAAATCGGTGGCCTACGAGATCGTGGGGGCCGAGAACGGCGATGCCTGGGTGGCACTCCGCGACCGGGAATTCAGCCCGCAGGAGCTCAGCGCGCACGTCCTGCAGAAGATGAAACAAACCGCCGAGGATTACCTCGGCGAAGAGGTGACCGAGGCGATCATCACGACCCCGGCCCACTTCACCGACGCACAGCGGCAAGCGACCCGCGACGCCGGGCGTATCGCCGGCCTCGACGTGCTCCGGATCATCAACGAGCCGACCGCTGCGGCGCTCGCCTACGGCATCCAGGAAGACCGCGACGGGATCTTCGCGGTGTACGATCTCGGCGGCGGCACCTTCGATATCACCATCCTGGAGGTGTCGAGCGGGGTCTTCGAGGTCCGGTCGACCAGTGGTGACACGTATCTGGGCGGCGAGGACTTCGATCGTGCGCTGATCGACCTGCTGGCCGGTGAGTTCGAGGTCGCCCACGACGTTGATCTCCGTGAGGACCGGATGGCGCTCCAGCGCCTGCGGGAAGCCGCCGAGAAGGCGAAGCACGAACTCTCCAGTCGTGCGACCACCGACGTGAATCTGCCATTCATCTCGTCGTCGGACGCCGGGCCGATCCACCTGGCGCGCGAACTCACGCGCGCCGAACTCGAGGAGGTCGTCGGGCCGTTGGTCGAGCGGACCATCGAGCCTTGTCGTGACGCGCTCAACGAGGCGGGGATCAAGACGAAGGACATCGACGAGGTCATCCTGGTCGGCGGTATGACCCGCATGCCGCTGGTGCGGCAGCGCGTGGCCGAGTTCTTCGGACGCGCCCCGTCGACGGGGGTCAACCCCGACGAGGTCGTGGCCGTCGGAGCCGCGACCCAGGGCGGCGTCCTCCGCGGCGAGGTTGCCGACGTGCTGCTGCTCGACGTGACTCCGCTGTCGTTGGGCGTCGAGACCCAGGGCGGCGTTTTTACGGCGTTGATCCCACGCAACACGACCATCCCGGTCACCGTCGGTGAGGTCTTCACGACCGCCGTCGACAACCAGCCCTTCGTCGGCGTCCACGTGTTGCAGGGCGAGCGACCCCTCGCCGACGACAACACGAGCCTCGCCAAGTTCGACCTGCTCGGAATCCCGCCAGCTCCGCGAGGGGTCCCCCAGATCGACGTGGCATTCCACATCGACGCCAACGGCATCGTCGAAGTCACCGCGCGTGACCTCGGCACGAACAAGGCGCAGCAGGTGCGCGTCAACGCCGCCGGCGGCCTGACCGCCGGCGAGATCGACCGCCTGGTCGACGAGGCGGAGCACTTCGCCGAGGCCGATGCGGACGCGAAGCAGCTCGTCGATCTCCGCAACAAGGCTGCGGGGCTGATGTATA
>CAZFPM010000299.1:0-6434 GCA_964520965.1 uncultured Myxococcales bacterium | reverse complement strand
ACCTCGGCGGTCACGAACGGCGCCGGGGAGTAGGCGCCCATGCCGCCGGTGTTCGGCCCTTCGTCTCCGTCGAGCAGTCGCTTGTGGTCCTGCGAGGTAGGCAGTGCGACCCAACGGGACCCGTCGGTGACGACGATGTAGCTCGTCTCGATGCCAATCAGCCTCTCCTCGAGCACGACCGCAGCGGAAGCGGCACCGAACGGGCGCGTGGCGAGCATCTCGCAGGCACACTCCGCAGCCTCGTCGACGGAGTCGCAGACGACGACACCCTTGCCGGCCGCGAGTCCGTCGGCCTTCACGACCAACGCGCTCCCTTCGAACTCGCGGACGAAGGCGTCGACCTCCGCATCCGTGGTCACGCGTGCATAGCGGGCGGTCGGGACCCCGGCCGCGGTCATGATCTCCTTCGCAAAGGACTTCGAGCCTTCTAGCGCAGCCCCGTCGGCGCCAGGCCCGAGCACATCGATTCGGCGCGTGCGGAGCTGGTCGGCCAGACCCGCGACGAGCGGAGCTTCGGGGCCCACCACGACGAGGTCGACGGCCCGTGCGGTGCAGAACGCGGCGACAGTCGCGGCGTCCGCGGTGTCCACGGACACATTCTCCAGGGTCGGGTCGGCCGCGGTGCCGCCGTTGCCCGGCGCGACGAATACGGCCTCTACGCCGGAGGAGCAGCGAATGCGCCAAGCGAGCGCATGCTCGCGCCCGCCGCTCCCGATGACCAGTACGTTCATGCGAGGACTCAGTGTCGGAAGTGGCGATGGCCGGTGAAGACCATCGCGATACCGTGCTCGTTGCAGGCTGCGATCACCTCGGAGTCGCGCCGGGAGCCGCCAGGCTGGATGACGGCGCGGATCCCGGCTGCGGAGGCGGCGTCGACCCCATCGCGGAAGGGGAAGAAGGCATCTGACGCGAGCGACGCTCCGTCGGTGGGCGCGGTCGCCTTTCGGATCGCCAACCCGACCGCGTCCACGCGGGACATCTGCCCGGCGCCGACGCCGAGTGTGCTATCGGCCCCTCCGACGACGATGGCGTTGGACTTGACGTGCTTGCAGACCCGCCAGAGGAAACGGAGCGCGGTCGCCTCGTCGTCGGTGGGCGTCCTCGTCGTGACGACGTCCCAGCCCTCGTCGGCATCGTCGATGCGAGGGTCAACGGTTTGTGCCAGGACCCCGAAGAGCGTGTCCCTGAGCGTGCGCGGCTTGTGAAGCCTCGCCGGGTCGAACACGACGACGCGCAGGTTCTTCTTGCGCGCGAGCACCTGGCGCGCGTCGTCGCTGAATCCGGTACTCGCGACGATCTCGAGGAACGTCTCTGTGAGCGTCTCGGCGAGCTCGGCATCGACGGTCCGGTTCATGGCGACGATGCCCCCGAACGCGGAGACCGGATCGCCGGCGAGGGCCCGTTGGTACGCGACCAGAGCGCTGCGCGGGTCACGGCCGACCCCGCAGGGGTTGGTGTGCTTGACGACGACGGCCGCGGGCTCTTCGAACTCGATGACCGCGGCGACGGCGCCGTCGAGGTCGACGAGGTTGTTGTACGACAACGCCTTGCCCTGCAGGACCTGCGCGCCCGCCAGATCGGGCGCACCGGCTCTCGCGTAGAGCCCGGCGACCTGATGGGGGTTCTCGCCGTAGCGGAGGATCGCCCGCCTGGTGAGCGGCTCGTGGATCTCGGCAGGTACGGCCTCGGCGTCATCGTTGCCGAGGAATCGACTGATCGCGGCATCGTACCGGGCGGTGTGTCGGAACGCGGCGAGCGCGAGCCTGCGGCGGGTCTCCGGGGTCGTCGCGCCGATTTCGCGCAACTCACCGACGACCGCATCGTAGTCGTCGGGCGAGACGATGACCGTGACGGCGGCGAAGTTCTTGGCGGCCGCACGGACCATGGCTGGACCGCCGATGTCGATCTGCTCGACAGCTTCCGCGAGCGCCACTTCGGGCGCCGCGATCGTCTGCTCGAAGGGGTAGAGGTTGACGGCGACGAGGTCGACGGGCGTGATGCCGTACTCCCCCGCCTCCTCGACGTGGGCCGGGTCGTCGCGCCGGAACAGGATGCCGCCGTGGACCTTCGGGTGCAGGGTCTTCACCCGCCCGTCGAAGACCTCGGGATGTCCGGTGACCTCGGTGACGTAGGTGGCCTCGATGCCGGCGTCACGGATCACGCGGTAGGTGCCGCCGGTGGAGACGACTTCGAAGTCGAGCTCGACGAGCGCGCGTGCGAAGTCGGCGACGCCGCGTTTGTCGGAGACCGAGAGGAGCGCTCGCCTTGCTGCCATGGTCGATGCTGGGGGTTCGCGCCGGTGTCCGGTGCTCCCCTGCCCGAATTGGAGGGCCGGGAGGGTGATGTACCGGCGGCTGTGGATATCGCGGTACGGTCGCCGTTGTCGGCGTGGCCGTTCACATCACGGAAAAAGAGGGCGAGCTGACCGGGTCTCAGCTGCCGTCGCCGACGAGGTCCTCGTACTCGATCTGGAGCTTTTCGAGGCCGAGCACTTCGACCTGGCGGATCCGTTCGCGCGTGAGGTTCAGGATCTCGCCGACCTCCTCGAGGGTGATTCCGCCACGGTCGGCGACATCGAGCGCGCAGGTCTCGGTCATCTCCCAGACCTCGAGGTCGGGGAAGTTGAGCTTGATGGAGCCGGTCTCGGGGTTGACGTCGAGGTAGAGGTGGAACTTGCAACTCACCCACGGGCAGGGGCGTGGCCCGTCCATGCAGTCGCCGCGGCCCTTCGGGCGGAGCGCGGCGACCTCGGCGAGGATCTCGTTCGCCTCGCGGACCTCGTCCTTGCTCAGCCGTCGACTGGCGAGAGTCTTCGACCGACGAAGACCCTTTCGTCCCTTGCGTCGGGCAACGCCCGAGGGCGTGATACCCTTTTTCTTGTCCGCCATCAGCGGTCCTCGCGGGGAGAAAAGGGCCGACGTATCGCCAAGATTCGGATTCCCTGGTTTAGTACAGAGCGGGAAGATCGGTTGTCAATAGGACCGGTGGACGCCATCACTCGGAGGCTGAGCCCTCGCCGTCGGAACTGCCGGCCATCGTGCCGTCTCGGTCGTAGTTCGGCTTGTGGACGAAGTGATGCTCCGTCTCGATCAGACGGACGGTGCCACTGCGGGTGCGCATGACGATCGAGTGGGTGTTGCAGCCATCGGCGCAGAAACGAACGCCGCGCAGCATCTCACCGCTCGTCACCCCGGTCGCGGCGAAGACGATGCGCCCATGCGCGAGATCGTCGAGCGAGAAGATCCGGTGGATGTCGTCGTGTTCCATGACCTTGCGAGCGCGCTCCTTCTCACGCTCGTTGCGGAAGACGAGCTGGCCCTGCATGTCACCGCCGATGCATTGCAACGCGGCCGCGGCGAGCACGCCCTCGGGGGCGCCACCGATGCCAAGGAGCATGTCGATCCCGGTCTCGTCCTTGCACGTCGCGATGGCTGCTTGCACGTCGCCGTCCTGGATGAGCTTGATGCGGGCGCCGGCCTCGCGGACCTCCCGGATGATCTCTTCGTGGCGGGAGCGGTCGAGGATGATGACCGTCAGGTCAGGGATCTCCACGCGCCTCGCAGCTGCGAGTGCCTGCAGGTTCGCGGTCGGCGAGTTGGTAATGTCGATGACGCCGCGGCCGATCGGACCGACCGCGATCTTGTCCATGTAGATGTCGGGGGCCTTGAGGAAGCACCCGGCGGGCGCGGCCGCGATCACGGCCAGAGCTCCGGCGCGACCGTACGCGCAGAGGCCGGTCCCCTCGAGGGGGTCGAGCGCAATGTCGAGCGCGACGTGTCCCTCGCCGCGACCGACTCGTTCCCCGATGTAGAGCATCGGGGCCTCGTCGCGCTCGCCCTCGCCGATCACGATCGTGCCATCGATTGCGAGATCCGCGAACGCGGCGCGCATCGCGTCGACTGCTTCCTGGTCGCTGAGGTGGCTATCGCCCCTCCCCATTGTCCGGGCCGCAGCGATCGCGGCGGCTTCGGTGACCCGGACCATCTCCAGTGCTAGGTTCCGATCCATCCGTCGTTCCTTCTAGTTGTCGACTTCCCGGACCCACCGGGCATTGCGTCGGCCACTGGCTCGCTCGGGTAGCGGAACCTAGCAGAACGGGTGACGCCTTCCAACGCTCGCGTGCGCGGCCTGCGCGCGCGTACGGCGGGTCGCCTAGCAGCCTCGCGCATGGTAATCATCGGCTGTCGTCACACACCGGTAAGCCCCATGACGGAGTTCGAGGTATTCGGACCGTTCGACCTGTTGACCGAGCTCTCGGCGGGCGGAATGGCGGTGACGTATCTGGCGCGGGTCGCCGGCAGCCCGCCCGGTTCCGAATTCGTCATCAAGCGCATCCTGCCGAGACTCCAGGGCGACGAGGAGTTGCAGATCCTGTTCGGCGAAGAGGCGCGGATCGCCGAGCTGCTCGTCCACCCCAACCTCGTTCGGACGTTCGGGCACGGTCGGGTCGCTTTCGAGCACTTCCTGGCGATGGAGTACGTGTGGGGCGAGGATCTGCGGCGGGTCGGGCAACGCGGCGCCCAGACCGGCTCCTCGCTCGACCACGACCTCGTCGCCTACGTGATCGCGCAAGCCGCCCACGGGCTCCACCACGCGCACGGCCAGACCGACGAGGAGGGGCGACCGTTCCGCCTCGTCCATCGCGACGTGAGCCCACCGAACATCATGGTCGGCTTCGATGGCGCCGTGAAGGTCGTCGACTTCGGGATCGCGAAGGTCGAGCGGCACATCCAGCGGGTTCGTCAGGGGCAGCTGAAGGGGAAGTTCGGCTACATGAGCCCCGAGCAGGTCCGCGGGCTCGAGGTCGATCACCGGTCGGATATCTTCGCGCTCGGCACGATTCTCTTCGAACTCACGATGCTGCGCCGTCTCTTCCGGGCCGACAGCGACATCGCGACGATCAAGCTCGTCTCGGAGGCTCGGGTCCCGTCGCCGACGGAGATCGACCCCGAGTACCCGCCCCGCCTCGCGGAGATCGTGTTCCGGGCGCTGGCCCAAGACCCGACGGACCGCTACCAATCTGCTGGCGACCTGGCCGACGACCTCCTGCTTCTGCTCGGACCCGATGTCATCGACGGCGCACCGGCCAGACTGCGCGATTGGACGCGCCGGGCGTTTCCAGAACGAGCGACACAGCTCGACGCATTGCTCGGCGAGCTTTACGCTGGACCTACTCTCCAACCGTTGCTTCCCGAGATGTCCGTTCCACTCGCCGCGCGTTCGAACGCGACGACGAGCTCCGGGCAACCCGATGACGCCGCGGTGAATGGCGGGGGCTCCATCGCAGCTCCTCCGAGCCCCGACGGCGCAGAGTCCGCAACCGGCGAACCACCCGAGGACGAACCGATGAAGAGCGACGACGGCGAACTCGATGCCCAGCCTGACCGCGATGCAGAGGAGCTGGATCTGGACGATCTCCGCAGCCTCGACGACGACGCAGACGAGGGATCCGACGGCGGCCCGACCGAGATCCCCGACGGCGCGGCCGACGCCCTCCCCCCGGGCGAACCGGACCACGACGAAGGGGAGGACGCCGCCACCGAGCTCGACGCTGACGACGGCGACGACGGCGCTGACGACGAAGGCGACGTAGCAGAAGACCAAGCAGAAGAGATCTGCGACGACGCTGGGGACGACGAGGACACCGGTCAAGTCTCCGGCGGCGAAGAAGAAGACGCTGACGACGACGGCCAAGAAGAGCGCGGCGCTGCTGACGACGGTGAGGAAGAAGAAGACACTGACCAAGGCGAAGAAGATACCAGCGGCGAAGAAGAGGACGGCGCCGATGACGACGGCCAACAAGAAGAAGCCGACGACGACGGCCAACAAGAAGAGGCCGGCGACGGCCAACAAGAAGCCGACGACGGCGGCCAACAAGAAGAAGCCGACGACGACGGCCAACAAGAAGCCGACGACGGCCAAGAGGAAGAGGCCGACGACGATGGCCAAGACGAGGTCGCCGATGACGACGGCCAAGAGGAAGAGGCCGACGACGACGGCCAAGAAGAAGCTGACGACGGTGAGGACGCCGCCGCAGCCGTCGAAGAACCGGACACCGCCGACGGCGCAGACGCAGCGGAGACAGCAGAGGCCGTCGAGGGAGACGAGGACGCAGAAAGCCCCGTCGATCAGAGCGACCGGGTCCCCGGTCCGGCTGCTGCCGATGACTCGGACGACCACGCCGCAGCACCGCTGCTGGCGCGGGAAGAGATCTCGGCACCCGTCAGAGCGCGGGTCCCGGACCCGCTCGCGGACCTGACCCGAGAACTCACCGAGGACGACGTCCGAGACTCGATGGAGCGCGGCGACCGGCCGCCAGACGGAGCGCTGGTCACCACCGAGCACGAGCTGCCGGAAATCCGCGACAACGACGAGTTCGTCAAGTCCTCGCGCGGCGGGGCGCTGGTATACGCCGCGACCGCCGTCGTGGCCGC
>CAZFPM010000298.1:0-6562 GCA_964520965.1 uncultured Myxococcales bacterium | reverse complement strand
CGTCATGGGTTCACGCCCGCGGGGTCTGGTCGACGATCCGCTGGATCAGTGCGTCGCGATCGATCCCCTCGGCTTCGCCCTCGAAGTTGAGGATGATCCGGTGCCTCAGCGCCGGGGCGATGCAGATCATGATGTCCTCCTCGGCGACCATCGGCTCCCCGCGCATCAGGGCGTGAATTCTGGCCGCGGACAGGATCGCCTGACCTCCGCGTGGCGAGGCACCCTCGCGCACGTAGCGGACGACGTCGTCGGGCGCGCCCTCGGTCGCCGGATGCGTGTTCTGCAACACGCGGAGCGCAAACCGCTGCAGGCTCGGCGCGATTCCCACCTTGCGCGAGACGCCGCGCAGCTCCAGCAGCTCGTCGCGCGACATCACCGCGTCGATCTCGGGCTCGTCGCCGGAGAGGGTCCGGTTCATGATCTCGTCGAGCTCGTCGAGAGAGGGGAAAGCCACGTGCAGCTTGAAGAGGAAGCGGTCGAGCTGCGCCTCGGGCAGCGGATAGGTGCCGTCCATCTCCAGCGGGTTCTGTGTCGCGAGCACGAAGAACGGCGCCTCGAGCGGGTGGGTCTTGCGGCCGACGGTCACGCTGCGCTCCGCCATCGCCTCGAGCAGGGCCGACTGCGTGCGCGGAGTCGCGCGGTTGACCTCGTCGGCGAGGATGATGTTGGCGAAGATCGGGCCGGGCTCGAACACCCGCTGGTCTCCCCCGTGCTCGCCGAGGATCTGGACGGCGCCGATGATGTCCTTCGGCTGGAGATCGGGCGTGAACTGGATGCGCGAGAATTCGAGGTGCAGCGCCTTCGAGAGCGTGCGCACGAGCAGGGTCTTGCCGAGTCCCGGCACCCCCTCGAGCAGCGCATGCCCGCCGGAGAGCAGGCACATGATCACGCCGTCGATCACTTCGGAGTGACCGACGATCATGCGCTGGACCTCCGTTCGAAGCGTGCTCGTCAGCTCCGCGAAGCGCGCGATCTCCTGTTCCGTGGCCTGGTGGGCGGCTGTCATCGGTTCAATCTCTCGGGCTGATCAGCTCGAAGTAGCGGCGTATGTAGAATCGATAGCCGCCCGGAATCCGGTCTTGCTCCATCACCTCTTCGGTGATGCGTTCGTACTCCTGGTAGACCCGGCGATAGCGGGTCGTCGCGAACCCCTCGGACGCAGCGCCAGCGATGATCTCCGACGTCGACTCGCCCTCTCCGGTGTCCCGGGTGTTGGCGCGCGTCGTCGCCCGGTCGCCGCCGAGCTCGGTCGGGTCGAGCAGTTCGTTCTCCATGTGGCCCTCGCCGATTCCCTGACCTCCCGGTTGCCGGCCGGGCTCGGTGCCCTGGGCACCCGCCGAGCCTTCCGAGCCGTCGCCGTCGCCGGGATCGCGGCTCAGCTGCTGCAGTCGCCGCTCGCCGTCGGAGCCCTGCTGCCCCTGCTGTCCCTGCTGTCCCTGCTGCCCCTGCTGCCCCTGCTGCCCTTGCTGTCCCTGCTGCCCTTGCTGTCCCTGCTGCCCCTGCTGTCCCTGTTGTCCCTGTTGTCCCTGCTCCGGTCGTCCCGCCGCGCGGTCGAGATAGCGCTGCATGCTGTCGGCGCGCGCGCTCTGGTCGCCGCCCTGATTCCCGGACCGTTGCATCATCTCCCGGATCGCGTTGGCGCGCCGGCCGGCGTCGCTCATCGCCTCGTTCTCGGCCTGATCTCGTGACAGCTGCTGCAGTTCGTGGGCGCTCTCCTCCATCGCATCGGCGGCGGCACGCTGATGGGCTTGCTGCTCGGGGTTTCGCTGGTCGCCACTCGGCTCGGAGTCCGCGTTCTGCTCGTTGCCGGCCTCGGCGAGCTCGTCCGCCGACGCCTGCATCTGCTCGCGCAACCGCTCCCGCAGCGCCTCTTCGCCGGTCATTTGCTGTGCGGCCTCCGCCTGTTGCTCCCGGAGCTCCCGCGCGCGCTCCCGGGCGTCGTCCAACCTCGCCTGTCGGCGCTCGCTCAGGTTTTCGCGGTCGCCGTAGCGCTCTTCGAGCCGCGCCAACTCTCGCTCCGCGTCCTCGACCAGGCGCGCGAGCTCGGGATCGGTCGGATCGAGTGAGTCCGCCGCTTCTGCAAGCGCTTCGGCGAGTTCGTCCATCTCGGCCACCGGGATCTCACCCGCCTCCAGCAGCGCGGCGAGCTGCTCCAACTCCTCGGCGATCTTCTTCGGGTCGGCCTCGGCGAGCGCCTCAGCGAGCGCCTCGGCGGCCTCGGAGTTCTCGAAGACGTCGGCAAGATCACGCAGATGCTCGCTGATCTCGGGCACCTCTTCGCCCGTCATCGAGCCGATACGCTCCTCCACGGATTCGATCATCGCGAAGACGACCCGCTCGTCCTCACCGCGCTCGATTGCGTCGAGGATCTCCTCCAACATCGAGACGACCTCGGCCGCCCCATCGCTGTCGAGCTCGTCGACCTGCTCTCGCAGCGCATCGACGCGGTCGCGCTCGAACGCGGTCTCCGCGGTGACCACGCGCGGGCGATCCACCGGCGGCGGCGCTTCCCACTGGTAGAACTCCGGGACCGGTGGGGTCAGCACCGAGAGCCAGGCGAGCACGAGCGAGGCGCCGACCAGGGGCACCAGGTCCGAGGGGGGTCGGGCCGGGACAGCGCGGGCAGCGCGGATCTCGTCGAACGCGCCGGCAACACGCGCGAGGTGCAATCGCATGTACTCGGTGCGCCGCTCGTCCGGCGTCACGAGGATCTCGAACGCGTTCGCGAAGCGGTCGCCGAGCCCGTGGGCGCGATCGATCGCCACGGCGATCGCCAACCGGTCGACCCGTCGGGCGGCGCCGATGGTCACCCCCGCAGCGGGGATCGTGCACAGCAGCCAGGCGACGTGACCGGTCACGGTGATGCTCAGCCAGCCGAGCTTCGCGAGGACGAGCGCCGGCAGGAAGAGGACCATCGCCAGGAAGAGCCCGGTCACGAGCCCGTCCACGGCGCGGAATGCACGCACGCGCAGGGCGGCCTTGCTGATGTTCTGCTCGACCTGTCTCACCGGGCACCGTCTTCGCGGGTGTCGTCTCTTCGACACTCGTACAACGTCGGATCTGACAAAACCGGTCTGGCAATCATTCCGCCGAACCGGGTCGCAGGGAGATCGACGAGGCGATCAACGCTCGGATTCGCGCCTCCGGAGCCAGGCGGAGCAGCGGTGCCGTCACGTCGCGCTCCGGCTCGACGTCGGCGCGCACGATGGCCAACTGACCGTTGGCCGGGACCGGCTCGAGGCCGAGCATGCCCGGTGGCCCGGTCGGGGCGTCAGGGAGCCCATATCGGGGAGACGTCACGAAACGGACTGGCGCCTCCAGGCCCCGGGTCAGCTCCCGCGCGGTGATCCAGTCGCGGTTGGCCATTCCCTCCATGATCTGGCCGCAGTGCCGCATCGACCAGTCGGCGGGCTCTCCCTGCGACCGTTGCCGTCCCCGGCGCCGCGGCGCGGGCACGATCGACGAAAGCCAGACGGATTCGCCGAGGCTGAGCTCGGCGGGATGCTTGCCGAAGTAGTAGTCCGCGGCCTCGACCACGCCGTTGATGCCGGGTCCCCACTCGATCACGTTGAAGTACACCTCGAGGATGCGCTCCTTGGGGACGAGCCGGGTCATCCAGTAGGTCAGGAAGAGCTCGCGGAGCTTTCGCTCGACCGTCCGGTCGTGATCGAGGAAGACGTTCTTGACCAGCTGCATGCTGATCGTCGAGGCGCCGCGCCCGAGTGCGCGCTCGGCCCAGGCCTCCTCCAACACCCGCCGGAACTGAAACCAGTTGATGCCGTGGTTCCGAAAAAAACGGCCGTCTTCGCGGTAGAGCGTGGCGGCGACCAGGTAATAAGAGATGTCCGGGAGATGGGCCCAGCCGCGGGGGCCTATGGGGTCGACGTCCAATGCCCCCTGTTCCGCGTCATCTTCCGGGGCCGCCGGATCGACGTTCGGCGGGGCGGCTTCCGTCGGTGGCGTCGGCGAACCCTCCAGCCACGGATCCGGCAATCGAACGCGCGGTCGGCGCACGTCGAGGCGACGAACCGTCTCGTCGAGGGGGAACGTGAACGGAAAGCGGAACGAACGGTTCAGCCGGCGCACGTCCACCGCCTCGGGGAGGGAATCCAGCCGCAGGTTCTCGTCGCGGAACTCGTATCGGGTCGGCTGGTCGATATCGATCCCGCGGCGCCCATCTTCGCCGGGCTCGGTCCAACGGATGGGGAAGTCGATCGCGAAGCCGAACGGCCCGGAGAGCCGCGCACCGGCAAGGGGACCGAGCAGGTCCGGAGAGAGCGCCTCGAGCATCGTCGCAGCGTCCTGGTCCGGGATCTCGAACCGCACGTCGATCGAGCTGAGGAAGGGCGGGTTCTGGTAGTCGAAGCCGTGGACGACCGGCGTGAATCCGAATTGCACCCCCTCGAAGCTGCCGTCTCCGCGCTCGAATCGGAGCGCGTCCGTCTCGTCGTCGCGGACCCGCCTCGCCGACCACGCGAACGAGAACTCACCGACACGCAATGGGGCCTCGAGTACCGGCACGCCGCAGGTCATCTCGTGGATCGAGATCGATCCGCTGAAGTCGGGGATCGAGTGGTCCGTTCGCTCGCGGAACCGGGTCGTCAGGTCGAAGGTGCCGTCGAGACCGGTGTCGGCGAGCGCGGGGAAGGCGACAGGGAGCAGGCCGAGGTCGAAGCCTTCGATCGTGACGTCGTACTCCAGGTTCCCGTGGGCCCACTCCCAGACGGTCTCGATGTCGATGGTTCCCGCGCGGGCGTCGCCTCGGCGAATCGATGCGCTGATCTCCAGGTCTGCCTGCAGCCCGAGCGCACGCAACGCGTAGGCGACATCGAGGTTCTCCAACCAGATCTCCTCGTCGGCCCCGGCACGGGACAACGAGAAGCGAGCGCCGCGCAGATCGATGCGCTGCGGGATCTTCTCCCACCACCGGCGACCCGCCCAGAGCTCCTCGTCGCCAGCACCAGGGGCGGCCGCGGCGACCGCTCCCGGCTCTTCCGGTGTTCCCTCGACCGGCTCCTCTTCGCGAGGGAGGAACACCGGCCATCCTGCCTCGTCGAGGTCGGCCGAGACGTCGAGGTCGGCGACATCGAGGCGCGCCATGTAGAGGTCGTCGAGCTCTGTCGTGAGCTCGCGGAGCTCCAGCTCCAGCGCACCGACCCGCACCAGGGGGCCGTCCTGGCCCGATACGCGCACTTCGACATCGCCGGCGGATAGCGTCCGCGGGGTCGTGAATCCGACGCTGCCGGCGGTCACGCTGCCCGCGTCGTCTTCCCAGACGACAGGCGTTGCGGGTCGAAGGTTGACCTCGAAGTCGTCGGTGTCGGCGAATCGGCCTTCGACGGAGACCTCGTCGTCGAGCTCGATCCCGAGATCCCCGAGGTCCAACTCCTCGAGCTTCAGAGCGGCGCTGAAGGCGATCCCCGACTCGCTGGGGGAGATCTCGATGCGTCGCACCACGACGCCGGAGGCGAAGTCGCTCTGTCCGGCGGCGCGCACGGAGAAATCGTGGATCGTCAGGGTGGTTTCCGGTGGCGCGTCGGGCTCGTCGGTCGGGTCGCGTGGGCTGTCCGGCGTGTCCATCGACCCGCCGGCCGCGCGCTCCCGGATCGTATCGAACATCGCCTGCAGCTCGTCGACCGAGCCGACATCGGCACCGAGGTCCAGGAAGCCGCCGGTGACCTCGATCGACCGTACGCGGACCTTCCCACGCGCCGCGGCGAGCAGCGGCACCCGGACCCGCACCTCGTCGACGCAGAGGAGCTGTCGGTCGGTTGGCGCCGGCTCGACGGCGAAGAGGCAGAGGCCGTTGACCGCCACCCTGCCAGGTCTCAGGTCGACGTCGTCTACGGTGAGGGTCAGGCCGCGCTCGGCAGCGGTGTCTACGAGCCGGTTCGCGACGAATCGACTGGCGAGCGGCGGCCCGGCGGTCCACCCGATTGCGAACAGGACCAGCGCGGCGGCAGTCAGCGCGATGAGGATGCGGGTGACGCGGCCTTGTCGAGTCATGGTCGCGCGAGAGGAGAAGCGAGGCGTGAAGGGTACCGCCCGCGGCCCGCGAAGTCGACCCGCCGCGGTTGGCGGCAACCAGCGATGTGTTTACCCTGTCGGGGCCTTCAACGCGGACGAGCGATGAACTTCGACGACCTCAAGCGAAAGGCGGCCGAGGCCGCGATCAAGATCGTATCGTCGGATCAAGTGCGCAGCGTGCTCGACAACGAACAGGTCCAGGAGGCGGTGCGCGTCGCCTCGGAGACCGGCACCCAGGTCGCCGACGAGCTCCGCACGTTCCGCGACCAGCTCCGCGAGCAGATGGCGGGACCGGCCGAGGACGACACGCGCGACCTGAAGCGGCAGCTCGACGCGCTGCGGCGGCAGGACGAGGCGCTGAGGGAAGAGGAGGAGGAGGACGAGGAGGAGGAGGGATCGCGCTGACCGCACCGCGCGTCCGGTCGAGGGAGAAAGGCCACGGGTCGTTCACGTGATGCCGGAGTTTCGGCTTGCGTGCGTGCGATCCCGGATAGTGGTTTGCGCTGACCGAAGGTCTGGTCCACCACTCGCACCT
>CAZFPM010000297.1:0-6576 GCA_964520965.1 uncultured Myxococcales bacterium | reverse complement strand
TGTCGATGGCCAACTCGGGCCCGAACACCAACGGCAGCCAGTTCTTCGTCTGCGACGCCGCCACCGGGTGGCTCGACGACCGTCACTCGGTCTTCGGCACCTGCGAGAACCACGACGTGATCGCGCGACTCGCCCGCGTCCCCACGGGCCCGGCGAACCGCCCGCTCCAAGACGTGATCATCGAGCGCATCGTGGTCGAACGCCGCTGAGCGGAGCGGGGCTCGCTGGCGACTGGCTCGAATCGTCACGGCCTCTGCCCCGCACGGGGATCCTGGGGCCCGGATCAGCTCTCCTTGGTCTTATTCGAGCGCGAGGAGCGTGTGCGGGTCGTCGTCTTGCGCTTGGCCCGGGGCTTCTTCGCGGGCTTGGGGGCTCCCTCGACGGGTTCTGCGGCGACCTCCTCTTCTTCTGCCACCGCTTCGGCTGCGGGCTCTTCGCCAGCGGCCCCTTCCTCGTCCTTGTCTCGGAACATCTTCCCGAGGAGCGCCTCGGCGAAGTCGGAGGCGCCGGCGCGGATCGCTTCGTTGAGACGTTCGTTGGTCTCCTTCGGCGCGTCGACGATGTCATCTTTGTCGTCGCCGGACTTGATGCGTGCGCGGGTCTTCACACTCGGGCGAAGGGCCTGATCGTTCGGGATGAACCGAATCTCCGTGCGGATCTCGAAGGAGAGTTGGGTCAGGATCTTGGCCAGCTCCTCATTGAATCGCGCCGACTCGAGGAACTCACGGAACTCCCGGGCCGCGACACGAACGACCTCCTTCTTCGTGTTGTCGGCGAGGTCGATCAGGTAGGTGACCGCCTCTTTGGGGAGCTTCATATCCCCGATCGCGCCGCGGATGACGCCTTCGGTCATCTGCTTCGCACCCACCCCTGTCGAGACCGTGCGCTTGATCACGTTGGGGAGCAGCGCCTCCAGCCGCTCTCGGAGGCGTGACGAGTCGTGCTCCTCTTCGTCGTCGAACTCGTCGTCGTGGAAGGGCGTGTCGATCATTGCGGGGTCTCCGCACGGTCGATCGCCGCTCGCAGGGCGGAGGTCTCGGCCGGGTCACCGCCGAGCTCCAAGAAGAGCTCCACGTAGTAGCGCGCGGCGGTCGCCTCGCCGGCGAGCCGGTGTGCTTCGGCCGCGGCGAGATAGACGTCGAGGTCGATCGGTGTGGCGGAGACGGTCTGATCACCGGCCAGGGCGGCCGCCTGGGCCTCGCCATCGACGGTCGCGGCCTGCATGTCGCCAGAGGGGTCGCTTCCGGGCGCGATCCCGAGCGACGCGCGCACGCCCAGGACCCGGTTGCCCGATCCCAGCGCGTCGCGGCGAGCCTCGGCTCGGATGTCGGCCTCGTCGAAGTACCCGACCCGGTCGAGCGCCTGCTCCGCGTCGTAGCGAGCACGCCCTTCGGCGGCGGCGATGCGGGCGTCAATCTGCGGGAAGACCGGGTCGAGGTCGCGCACCCGCCGGAACGCGTCGGCCGCCGCGGCCGGTTCGCCGTGGATGCTCAACGCCACGCCGAGCTTGTACCAGGCAGCGATGTCGGCGGCGTTCGCCTCGACCGCGTGCTGGTACGCGCCGATGGCGCCGGCCCAGTCACCGGCAGCCGCCGCGGTGTCGCCCGCCGCGACAGCCGACGCGGGCGTCGGCGCGACCTGTGCGACAGCCGAACCGGTGCCGAGAACGAGAACCAGACAGAGCATTGCGTGCGTGCGCATGCGGAGATTCTACGGCATCACGACGCACCGCGCCATAGGCGGGCACCGGGCCCGCGGGACCCTGCCGGCTACCCGAAGGGCTGCGCCAGCTGGATGGTCTCGTTGCGTCCAGGTCCGACGGACACGACGGCGAGCGGCACGCCGACGAGCTCCTCGATGCGCCGGAGATACGCGCGGGCATTCGTGGGGAGGTCTTCGAGTGAGCGGGCTGCGCGGATGTCTTCGGTCCAGCCAGGCAGGGTCTCGTAGACGGGCGTCGCGCCCGACAGCGCCTGGGCGTCGAGATCGGCGGTCTCGACCCGACCGGCGGGCGTGTCGTAGGCGGTGCAGACCTGGATGGCCGTGAGCCCGGTCATGACGTCGAGCTTGGTGACGGCGAGGCCCGTGAAGCCGTTGAGGCGTTGACTGGCCCGCATGGCTGCGGCGTCGAACCACCCGCAGCGACGCGGCCGACCGGTCGTGGCACCGAACTCCGCCCCGTGCTTTCGCAGGAACGCGCCGGTGTCGTCCTCGAGCTCGGTCGGGAAGGGCCCAGCCCCTACGCGGGTGGAGTAGGCCTTGGCGACGCCGATCGCGGCGCCGATCGCGGCCGGCGGTATGCCGGCGCCCACACAGACACCTCCGGTGGTCGTGTAGCTGGACGTCACGAAGGGATAGGTCCCGTGACCGATGTCCAGCAAGGTCCCCTGCGCCCCCTCGAAGAGCACGCGACGTCCGTCGGAGAGGGCACCGTGGATGACCGATCGGCAATCGCACAGGTGCGGCGCCAGGCGACGCCCAAGGTCGAGCCCGTATTCCACGAGAGAGCCGAGGTCGAAAGTCTCCGCCCCATACCAGTTGAGGACGGCGTTCTTCTCGGGGAGGACGTGCTCGAGCGCGCGACGCAGGCGGTGCGCGTCTTCGAGGTCGCGGGTCCGCACGCCGCGCCGAGCGGCCCGGTCTTCGTACGCCGGTCCGATTCCCCGCCCGGTCGTGCCGATCGCATCGTCGGCGCGACGGGCCTCGCGGGCGTGGTCGATCGCCCGGTGGTACGGCATCGTGACATGGGCGTCGCGGCTCACGCGGAGCTGAGCGGACGACACCTCGCGTCCCGCCGCAGCGAGGCCATCGAGCTCCTCGAAGAGCACGCCGACGTCGACGACGACGCCCGATGCGATCAGGTTCGCTTTCTCGGGGTAGAGGATCCCAGATGGGATCAGGTGCAGGACCGTCTTCCGAGGTCCGTCACCCGAATCGACGACCAGGGTGTGGCCGGCGTTGTTGCCGCCCTGGAAGCGGACGACCAGATCGGCGTTCTCGGTGAAGAGATCGACGATCTTGCCTTTGCCCTCGTCGCCCCATTGGGCACCGTTGACGACCATGCTCGGCATCGTAGATGGGTCGGGGATCAGGGGTAGTAGTGCGCGACTGTCGCTTCTCGAAGGAGCGGGCCCATCGCGTTTGCCGCCGCGGCCGCTCCGGCGCCCGGGTCGACCTTGGCACCGAGGTCGGCGAGAACGTAGCCGAGCGCCGTCACCGCCTGGACGACGTCGAGCGCGTCGACGGCGCCGAGGTGGCCGATGCGCAGGAGTCGCCCCTTGAGATGCTCCTGTCCGCCGGCGATCTTCACGCCGTAGTGGCTCTCGAGCCGTTTCGTGACGGCCCCGGTGTCGATGCTCTCCGGTGCCGTTACCGCCGTGAGCGCGGGACTCGGCGTCTCGGCGAAGCGCTCGAGTCCGAGGGCCGCGGTGCCGGCGAGGGCGCCGGCCGAGAGCGCGGACGCGTGGGCGAAGAGCGCCTCGCGGCCCAGCCCACGCCACCGCCCCATGACCTCGGAGAGCCCGACGGTGAGCGCGATGGCCGGCGTGTAGGCCGACTGGCCGGTCTCGGTCTGTTTCCGCTCCCGGCGCATGTCGAGGTAGTAATGACCCCCGTCGCGCGCCGAAGCCCGCTCCCAGGCGCGGGCCCCGATGCCGACGAACGCGGCGCCCGGCGGCAGACCGAACGACTTCTGCGAACCGCTGACGAGCACGTCGAACGCGTCCCGGCGCATTGACAGGTCGACGCAGCCGACGGCGGTGATGCCGTCAACGAGGACGAGCCCGTCCGGGCTGTGGGCGCGGAAGGCTGCGCCGAGGCGAGCAACGGGATGGAGAACACCGGTCGACGTCTCCGACGCCACGCAGACCATCGCATCGAAGTGCGCGTGCGCCTCGAGCAACTCCGTGAGCACCTCGGGATCGGCGGCCCTCCCCCACTCGACGTCGTAGACCGTGAGGTCGCAGCCGATCAGGCCGGCGATCTGGCGCCAGCGGTCGGCGAATTTCCCGCCCGTGATGGCAAGCACGCGGTCACCGCGACCCAGCACGGTACGCATCGCCCCCTCCATGCCCGCAGTGCCCGAACCGGCGACGGCGACCACGTCGTCATCGGTATCCCAGAGCCACCGGAGGTCGGCGAGCGCGGACTTGTGTATCGCCGCGAACTCGGGGGTTCGGTGGTGCGGAAGGGATGCGGCCATGGCGAGCCGGGTCGGCTCTGCGATCATGGTCGGTCCCGGCGTCATCAACCACTTCTTCAGGAACATGGGCCTGAGGGGTTTGGAGCACGGAAACGCACGCTCGGCGGCTATCAGCGCCCCCCTGCGGTGTCAAGCCGGGCCGCCCCGGCGAGCGCCCCCCGAACCGCTACTCCGAGGCCCGCCGTCCACCGCCGAAATCGCGACCGGACCCCGCCTGGTCGACGGCGACGCGCGACAGCCGGAGGCGCAGTGTTTCGTCGCCGAGCATGTAGTTCGCGAACCCCGGGCTCAGCGCCACGTCTCGCGCCACCAGGTCCGCCCCGACGGCGAATGCGTCCAAGGCGTCGCACGACCGGCGGATCGCCGAATGCACGGCCTGGGACTCTGGCCACCAGGGCATGGCCGACGGTCCGGGCTCCGGAAGAGAGCAGAACGCACCACGGTAGACCACGACGCACTCGTCGGGGTCGGGGCTCCGCGGCGCATCGGTCGCGGAGAAAGCCCAGACGTCGAACACGAGGTCGGGGCGGTCCCACTGCAGAAGCGTGTGCGGTAGCGCGAGGCCGAAGTCGAAGTGCGCCCCGTCTTCGACGACCAGTCCCGTTCCCGGCTCGAAGAGGGCCACCACCCGGCACCCGTCGGGCACCTCTCCGAGCCCTGCGCGGAGGAACTCGTACTCCGCCTGGAAGACGTAGCGCACCCGCAGCACCGGGACCGCGTGCCACGTCCAGAGCGCCCCCCACAGCAGGGAGAGGACGACCGCCAGACCGACCGCGATGCGGTGTGCCGTCGCTCGCTTCGCGGTAGCGGCGACCGCCTTCGCGACGGCGCCGAACCCGAGGGCGGCGGCCAGGGTCGTGCCGGGGACGACGAGGAGGCTGTAGCGACCGTTGACGAGGTCTTCGGTGGCCCAGCCGCTCATCCAGACCGGAATTGCGGGCAGGATCCAGGCGCCGAACATCGCCACGGCCTGACCTGGTCGCCGGCGCCCGACGAGCGCCGCGACGGCGATCCACCCGGGGAATGCCAGCGCCCACAGGCTACCGACAGACACCGGCGGCACACCGACCGGCAGGCCGGCCGAGAATCGGAACAACGACGACGCGCGGGTTGCCGCGTCGATGGCGAGCGCGCCGGGAATCCGGTCGAGCAGTGGCAGCTCCCAGCTTGCGTAGACGATCGCCGCGACCAGGACGCCGATGGGGATCGCGGCGGCGGCGCGACGGAGCACGCGGCGGGCCGGGGAGCCAGCGGCGATCACCAGGCAGGGGATCGTGGCGAACGCCACGACCAGCTCGGGACGGGCGAGGCAGCCCAGCGCGACGGACACCGCGGCCAGCGCTCCCGACGCGCTGGCTCGGGCTCGCGTGGTCGCGGGCCAGGCGAGCGCCAAGGCGGCGGCGCCGGCGAGGCAGATCGCCAGCGCCTGGGGGCCGTCGCCGGACGACGACCGCACCCAGAGCGGGTACGCGCACATCATCAGTGCCCACGCGCGGCCGACGTTCGGGTGACCGCGCTCACTCGGCACGCCGACCACGAATGCCATCAGAAAGAGCGCTGGGCCGACGGCACCGGCGACGCGGTTCATCGCGAACACCCCGTCGCTTCCCTCCCCCAGGACCGAACCGACGAGGAGATAGGGTGCGCGAAGCAGGCTCACCGGGAGGCAGAACGCGCCGGAGGCAGCCGGGTCGATGCAGTGCAGGTACCAGTTTCCCGGCACCATCGGCACCGCCCATCGAAGCCCGAACCCCAGCGCGAGGACCACGGCGAGCGCGACACGATCGGTCGCTCGAGCGCGACGGAGCGCGACCGCGAGGGCGAAACCGAGCAGGCCGATCCAGGCCAGCCACAGTCCCGCTTCGGCGGCGATCAGTCCGCGTCTGTCGGGGATCCCTGCTTCACCGTCGCCGGGGCCGGGGTCGGACTCGACGGCGGCCGAACGCCAGAACCGACCGGGATCGTTGTGTTGGACGACGACCACGAGGTCCTCGGCCGCGGCCAGGGACGCGGGGTCGGCGGCGGCGACGGTGATCGCGAAGCTCACGCTGGAGTACGGTGGGTCGGCGACGCGCGACGGGTGTTCCAAGCGCACGGTCGCGGTCGCCCCGTCGGCAGTCCGCAGCGCGCAGACGATTTGTCGCGGCTCGATGGTCACACCCTCGACCTGCCACTGCCGAGCGGCCGTGTCCGGGTCGCCGGGCGGCTCGAAGAGCGCCATGACCTCGACCTCGCGTCCTTGTCCGATGACGGGCGAGACATCGGCGGTCTCGGCAAACGCCGGCCGGCTCGACGAGGCCCACAGGGCGGCCACGACTCCGAGGCAGACGACGGCGGGCGCGACGGACTGCTGTCGGAGCCGGCTCACGTGGGGG
>CAZFPM010000296.1:0-6644 GCA_964520965.1 uncultured Myxococcales bacterium | reverse complement strand
TCCTCGGCGATGACCGCGCAGCTCTCGACCGACTCCGGCAAGGTGGAGGTCTCCGGTCGCGCAGCGTAGGGCTCGAGGCTCGGCGCCACGGGCCACGGGTCCGGGCCGGCGTCTTCGGCGTCGGCGTCCGTCGTGTCGGCGTCCGCGGCGTCGGGAGCTGCCACGTCGGTGTCGCCGCCGCCGTCGGTGTCCGCCGACGCATCGCCGGTGGCGTCCGAGTCATCCGCCGACGCGTCCGTTGCGTCGGTGTCGTCTCCGGGGACGTCGTCGGGAGCTGTGTCGCCCGACACGTCGGCGTCGGGCGCGTCCTCGGACACGTCGACCGCCGCGTCGGTCTCCGGGGAGGAGTCGTCCCCCCCGCAGGCGAGCAGGACGAGGCAGGAGAGCGCGGCGAGTGCGGGACGGCGCATGGCGGTTCGGTTGTTGGGGTGGCGGGAGTCCGTGTTGTGTAGCGGGTGGGGGGAGGAGTGTCCAATCGGGGCGCCTGCGGCGGGGGCGCGGCGCCGGGGCTTCCATCACCGAAGCGGAGAGGCGCGGGAGACGGCGGGTGCTCGTCAGCGCAGCGCCGGGGCTTCGGGATCGTGAGCGCGGAAGTTCCTGGTCGCGGCTCGGTGGGAGGTGACCGCGTAACAGTAGCGACAGCCGGCTACGCAGGTGTCGGTCGTTCCGATGTCGATGGAGCGGACGCAGCGGCAGCGGGAACGGGACGGGGCCGGGGGGAGGGACTCGGCTTGGAATGCAGCGGCGTAGGGCTCGAAGAGCTCGGGGCTGCAACACTGCGAGGGGGGGAGGCCGTGATCGGGGTCGCAGCAGGAGCGGAGCTCCATGTCGTGGGCACGGGCGATGGCGGAGAGGTCGCGGATCAGCGCGGCGGCTTCTTCGGCGATCTGGAGCGGCGGTGGGTCGCGACGGGCGGCGGTCTTGTGGCGCGAGGGGTCGAATCGTCGGTAGCGGACGCTCTCGTCGTCCATGCGCCGAATCGTCTTCGCATAGGGCTCGACGAAGGAGGTGTTGACCACGACGGTCGCGCCCCGGAGGGCACGGGCAAGCGCCCCGAAGTGTGCCCGGTGCCAATCCGGCGGGTGGGCCGCCGATAGGACGATCGGGTCGTAGCGCCACTGGATGCAGCGAGGGTCCGGCAAGGCCTCGGCGACGGCGAGGAAGTCGGAGACGGCCTCGTCCACAGAGGGGACGTGCGGCTCGACGGCTCGATCGAAGCCGGTGATCGTGTACTGAAACGCGTACGGAATCGCCGCGTCATGCAGCTCGCGGAGCGCCTCGTGGAAGGGGGCGGCGTACCGGGTCCAGAACAGGTAGCCCGATACGTCCCGATCCAGCAGAGAGGCGCGCCCGCGAACACCGAAGACGTTGCGGAACTCGGCGAACCCCGCACGTCGTCGCTCCCGGAACCAGTCCGCGAAGTAGCGCGGGATGTCGGTCCGGCGCGAGGCGCTGATGATGTGAGACATCGGGGGGCTCGCGAAGGGTCAGGTCCCCGACATCGTCGACGGCCTGCCAGAGAGAGCGCGGCTCGCCCAGCATACGCGCCGATCGCCCCGAGGCCGATCACAGCGCCCTCAGACCCCCGCGCGCTCGATCACCTCGGCCAGCGCCAAACCACCGCGCTCCCGCAACCGCGCCGTGTCCAATCGCTCCAACCGTCCATCCCGAACCAGCCGCTCGCCCCGGACCCACACGTCCCGAACCTGGTCGCGAGCCCCGCTGCACACGATCTCGGCGTAGGGATCTTCGCCCCCGCCGGTCCGGAAATCGTCGCGGGCGATGCGCACGAGGTCGGCGTCCTTGCCGACTTCGATCGAGCCGATCCGATCGGACCAGCCGAGGGCGCGCGCCCCGTTGCGGGTGGCCATCGTCACCACGTCGCGGGCAGGCAGGGAGCCGGGGCCGTTCGCGTTGCACTGGAGCAGATGGGCGAGTCGCATCTCGACGAGGGCGTCGAGGCCATTGTTGCACGGCGCGCCGTCGGCACCGATCGCGACGTTCACGCCCATGTTCCGGAGCTTCACGGTGTCGGCCACGCCGCTGCCGAGCTTCAGGTTCGACGACGGGCAATGGCAGACGGTCGTCGACGTGCCGGCCAGGATGCGACGCTCGGCATCGTCGAGCTGGACGCCATGGGCGAAGACCGAGCGGGGGCCTGTCAGGCCGAGCGCGTCGAGCCAGGCGACGTTCCGCATGCCGGTCCGCTCTTCGACGATCGCGACCTCGTCGCGTTGCTCGCTCGCGTGCGTGTGGATCAACCAGCCGTGCTCGGCGGAGAGTCGTCCGACCTCGCGCTGCAGGTCGTCAGTGCAGGAGAGCACGAAGCGCGGTGCGAACGCGTACCGGATGCGATCGTTTTCGGCGCCGTGCCAGCGACGCGCCAGGGCGACGGAGGCGTCGATCGAGTCTGCGGTCGTCTCGAGAAGCGAGGCGGGGACGCCGTCGCCGTGGTCCATCATCGCCTTGCCGATCGCCGCCCGGACGCCGGAGTCGCGGACCACTTCCGCGACGGCGTCCTCGTGATGAACGGTGCCCATGTCCAGCAGGCAGGTCGTTCCCGAGAGCAGCAGCTCGGCGATGCCGATCTCGGCCGATACGGCGAGCGTGTCCGGCGTGTGCGCCCCCTCGAGCGGCCAGATGCGCTCACTGAGCCAGCGCAGCAGGGGCCGGTTCTCGGCACGGTGCCGGAAGAGGGTCTGGCAGAGGTGAATGTGGGCCTGCACGAAGCCGGGCACGACGTAGTCGCCGCCGACCTGGACGGCCGGCAGATGCCCGTGGTCCGAGACGTCGCCGATGGCGACGATGCGCCCGTCGACGACCGCCAGGTCGCCGGACACGACGGAGAACGCGTCGTCCATCGTGACGACGGTTGCGTTGAGGATCCGGAAGTTGGTCATCGGACTCGGGCAAGCGGGGCGAGCATCGGGTGGCTCGCCGGGTCCGCTCTGTAGCGCAAGTTCCGCGCCCACCCCAGCGAAAACGCTCCGCCTGTCAGGGTGGGCGCAAAGTCGTCCAGGTGCCACGACGTTGGCCAGGCTGGCTTCGCGGTAGTCGCACAGCCGTCGTTGGCGCCCCGTCGAGCGGTGCACTGATTCGGTCGTGTGCGGGGCAAGGCGCGGTTCGCGAAGCTGGCGGCGCCGCGAGGACGGCGGAAGACGCTCGATCGTGCCACCCCGACCGCTCCTGGGGTTCCATCGGGCTCACTCTGCTGTACACTCCCACCGCACCGCCCTGACCAGAGAGCTATGACGACCACTGGCCAGCACCCGCTGCCGAGCCTGGACGCGAATGTCGCGCGCCTCGCCGCCGACGTTGCCGAGACTGCGAAAAGCGACGGACTGTGGCAGCTCGCGGGACCGTCCAGACGCCCATCGGCACACCGCGTGGCGGCTCCATCTCGGGCTCCGGGGGATCGGGTTCCGTCTCGAAGCGACAGATGTCATCCAGGTTCCACGAGGTGCCGGCCACATCATCCGGGACCACTCCGTTGCGATTCTGGCGCCACAGCGTCGCACCGGCGGGCTCTATCTCGCCGTTGTTGTTCCAGTCGATGCCGCTGGTCACCCGGTAGCACGCGGGAATGGCTCTGCGAGGCGTCCCAGTCGCGACCGCCGGGGCCATCGGAGGGTCAACGACATTGATGTCAGAATCTCGACCGCGGCACCCGTCGCATGCCGGCGAGAACACGTCCGTGCCGTTCAAGTCGTAGACCTCGTCGCACAATTCGTTGTTGGCCGGCTCCACGATCCCGTTCCCACAGCAGGGTGGCGGATGGGTCGTGCACAAGTCTGGCGCCTCCCATGTGGGGTCGGTCGGAACGTTCTCGGGGGGATTGCGGAGGTCATCGACGAACACGTCGTGGATCCTGTCTCCGCCGGGGGAATCATAACAAGCCCAGCCGTCGGGGCACACGAGTTCGTCGCACGCCACGCCAGCACCTGTTCCGGGTCCGAGGACGGTGCCTGCCAGCGTCGGATGGTCGGCCGCGAACTCGGGAGAGTGGACACGACTCCACGCCGCCGTCGGCGCGGGTGCGACCGGATCGTCGTCGTCAGAGTGGTCCATGTCCCAGTGGACCGGGGCGTCCCAGCTCCAATCGACCTGCAGGTCGCGGGCGAGCGGAGAGTCGACGCCGAACCCGCCCTGCTCCGATGCGTGGCGATCGGAGAGGGTACCCCGGAGGCCGGCCGAGAACCTGACGTTCGGCGATGCCATGAGGCTCCGTCTGAAGTGGCCTCCTCCGTGCATGATGGAGTTGTAGACCCGTGAGTTCCGGTTCCCGTCATCGGGCCGGACGCCGTCGAAGCCAACGCGACCGTTGCCACCGTGCCGGAGCGAGAGTGTGTGACCAAGCTCGTGGACGACGGTCGCACCGAACTGCACATGGTCCACGACTCGAACGTGGTGCGTACAGAAATCGGTGGTTCCGAAGGTATCGCCACCCGTCGGGCAGAGCGACTGCTCGTCGTGGACCCAATTCGCAGACGCGTCTCTGCCATATCGCACGCAGTCGTGGCTGAAGACCAGCCGCGCCAGCCCGAGCGTGGAAACGTCCCCGAGGGACTCGTGTCCGGGGAAACGGAACGGGTCCACGTAGACCTCACGCCGCTCCTCTCTCGAGGCGAGGAAGCACGCCTCGGGGTCGAGCGGGCTGTCAGGGGCTGGCGCAGGCGGTGTGCCGCAGCCCACAGCCACAGTCTCTCCGGCTCCCGCCGTGCAGGGCTGGAAGATCTCTGTCATCAATATGCACCCTCCGGAACGGATGGGAACGTTGGCTCTCCCCCAGCGGACCGGCACGAGGTCAGTCGCGCAATCCGTCGTCCACACGACACCGTCACTCGCCGTCGCAGCCGCAACGCGGTCTGTATCGCCGTCACAGAGGGGATTCTGCTCCCACGGATCGCGTTCCGTTGCCGTGCACATGTCTGCCGCGCGGGGGCGCGAGACCTGATGGCCTCGGACGTCATCCGGCGCCGCGGCTGGCTCGTCGCACGCGTGCACAGAGAACGCGCAGTCACACACGTATCCCCTCGCGTCCTGCATCAGCGACACGGTCCTCTTGCGGTAGAACCAGAAGCTCCGTCGTGGCGTGCGGTACTGGAGCGCCGCGGTTGTACCGCTCTCCACCTCGGTCCGCTGCCTCGCCCCGATGTCGGCCACCCAGTGCTCCAGAAGGCTGAAAGCCAACGGCTCGGCACCGACCAGCATCGCGCGTTGGACGTTCTCAGGGAACCCGGTCGGCGCGAGCCGGCCCCCGAACGTCGAGGTCACCGCGCGAATCAGGATGTCGCGCACGAACGGACCTCCGCGCATGCGATGCGCGGGCAGGTCGACTCGGATGGACGGCACGACTGTCGCCCCGGCAGTCCCGACAACGGGAACTTCCCACGGGTCGTCGCAGATCTCCATGCCGTCCGGGATACTGTCGTAGTCGGTGTCCCACGCTCGGCCGTGTGATGGCAGGAATCGCGTACCCAGAAGGCAATGCTCCGCGAAGTCCGAGAGACCGTCCCGATCGGAATCGATACCGTCGAGAGCGACAGCGTAGTCGAGACTGCACTCGGGCCGCGGGACCCCGTATCCCCCTGAGAGGGGCGGCTGGCACAGCTGTCGGCGCCACGGCGCCGGCTGGCAGATCGGGGCGTCCGCGGAGGGCGTGTCGGGCAGAACCCACTGAACGAGATCGGACCGCGTGACGAAGGCGTACCCTTGGGGCAACCGGAACGACCAGCCGTCGAACGTCACGAAGTGAACGTCAGCTGCGATAGCGCCGGGCACGACCCGAATGTCGAACGCTCGGCACGAGAATTCGAGGGCGTTCACAATCTCGAAGTCCGGCATGCACGCGAGGCTGAGGCCCGGAACCACCTGCTTGGGCATAGAGCCCGAGAGCACCATGTGGTTGTTCGACTCGGTCTCGGGGAACTTCCCGGAGCCGGCGAGCTCCTGGGCGATCAGGCCCGGTGCAGGGGCCAGCACCTCGAGCGGCCCCGGGCTAAGTAACTCCGCACCGGCCGGAAGCCGCGGGTACGCCCCACGGACGGCACCCAACACGATACCCCCGCAGTCGCGGTCGACCGCCAGACACTGGGCGTCCAAGAGAGCGACGCAGGCGTCGTATATCGCTACACCGTCCGGCCCCGCTCCCGACAGCCCCGAGACGACATCGCAGAGTTGCGGCACGTCGCTCCGCATCGCGGCCGCCTGCAAGATGGCGGCTCGCAGGGCCGTACGGCAGCCCTCCTGACCGCCCAGGCCGTCCCAGGCGCCGCGCGAGACCAGTGGAGACAGATCGCTGTCGCAGGCGCCGGCAGCGACGTCAGCGACCGACTCCACGACCGATTCTCTCTCGACCACGTTCCCCTCGCAATCGACGATGTCGGTCTCGATGCGAAGCGTCAGGGTGTCGCCGGAGATCCACCCAAGACTGCTCACACCGTCCGAAACGCGGCCATCACCCGCAAACGTGGCGATCGTGGAATCGCTCGAGTCGACGACGGCGACCGAGCCGTAGCAAGCTCCGAAGTCGACTACGCCGAGCTGAGCATCCAAGTATTGCGCTCCATCTGCTCGAACGAAATACTCGCCGACGAATCCAGGTCCCAGGCCCTCGCGTGGCGGTGTTCCGGCGCGCAGTAGCT
>CAZFPM010000295.1:0-6653 GCA_964520965.1 uncultured Myxococcales bacterium | reverse complement strand
GCTGCGATGGCAACTCGTCCGGGCCGGCGAAGCGCGAAGAGGTTGAGTTTTGCAGCGATGTCGGGTGAATGGAGGGCGAACTAATGTTCGCTGACGGGAGTCGAAGGAGATGAACGAGCTGACCTGGGTCGACCTGGTGGTGGCGCAGACCGAAGAGAGCGCAGACACGGCACACACGGTCTGGATGCTGCTCGGAAGCGCATCCGGTCCGGTGCTCTTCGTGTTGCTGGTTCTCGTCGTGGCGTCTTTCGCCTCCTGGTTCATCATCGGCTACAAATACGTCGCGATCCGGCGCGCGATGAAGGAGTCGAAGATCTTCGCCGACGTGTTCTGGCAGTCGAAGCGACTGGACGAGATCTACCAGGAGGCCGATCGCCTGGTTCACTCGCCGACCAGCGCGGTCTTCCAGGCGGGCTACGTCGAGCTTCGCAAGCTGCGCGCCCAGGACTCCGAGTCGTCGACGATCGCGACCCAGCTCGGGGGCATCGAGAACGTCGAACGCGCGCTGCGGCGGGCCGTCGCGACCGAGGTATCGCAGCTCGAGCAGCTGATCTCGTTCCTCGCCACGGTGGGCTCCACCGCGCCCTTCATCGGCCTCTTCGGCACGGTCTGGGGCATCATGATCGCCTTCATGAACCTGCAGGGCGCCGAGGGCGCCGACACCAGCATCGACGTGGTGGCCGGCCCGATCGCCGAGGCGCTCATCGCCACCGCGATCGGTCTCGTCGCCGCGATCCCCGCGGTCGTCGCGTACAACTACTTTCAGACTCGGATCCAGGCGTTGTCGGTGGACATGGACAACTTCTCGATCGACTTTCTCAACATCGTGAAGCGACACTTCTTCAAGTGAGGCGACCCCCGGTCGCGCTCGTCGTCGGTCTCGCAGACCGGCCGCGGCGCGCCCCCCCGGGAGACGGAGGACGATAGACGATGGCGATGAGCGGCCCGGGCGGCGGGAACAAGCGAAAGGCGATGTCGGACATCAACGTCACGCCGCTCGTCGACGTGATGTTGGTGCTCCTCGTCATCTTCATGGTCTCCACCCCGCTGATCGTGAAGGACGAGCAGGAGCGGGTCGTCGACCTCGAGCTCCCGGTCACTCGGGACAACCCCAACACCGTCGACCTGAGTCAGACCGACAAGCTGATCCTCCGAATCGACGCCAACCTCCGGGTCACCCTCGGCGACATCGTGATCACGGACTGCGCGGCGGCGATCGCGACCGTCGGCGACGTGCGCGGATTCGCCGCTGCCTCGGAGCCGTGCTTCGTCGAGGTGCAGGAGAAGTTGGGCGCGAACCCGAGGCTGCAGGACAATGAGTCCCTCTACCTGTTGGCCGACACCCGCATCCCCTACGGTTTCGTCGTCGGCACGATGAACCGAATCCGCATGGCGGGCGTTACCAACGTCGGTATGGTGACCAATCCTGAGTTCCTCGCCCAGACGGGCGGGGAGACACCCCTCCCCGAAGAGCCGTGAGATGATCGCGGAGCACCGCAGAGCCGACCCCTTCGGCGTGTTCGTCGGCGGCTTCATCACGTTGATCGCCCACGGCGGCCTGATCGCCACGCTCTTCCTGGTGAACGCCTTCGGAAAGGCCGAGGCCGTCGAGCCGACGGTCGTCCTCCCCGTCCTGTCGACCGAGCTGTTGATGCTCGGAGACGTCATGCCCGAAGACGGGCAGCTCCCGTGGATCGCCAACCCGGAGGAGGCGCCTCTCGCCGAGCCTGATCGAGCAGCGGTGCCCCCACCCGAAGAGGAGACGACGCTCCCCGAACAGGAGGTCGTCGACCTCAATGCGGCAGAACAGGCCGAGGAGCGCGAGGAGGAGCCCGAGACGGAGAATCGCGCCCGACCCGAGGAACACCGCCCCGATCGAGCAGAGCGGCGCAACCGCGGCGAGAGCAACAGGAATCGACCGACCAACGACCGGTCGACCATGGGGAGCCCCGACGGAGTGGCAGGCGGCACCAGCCTCTCGGCGACCGCGATGGCCAACCAGCTTGCCGGGATCACCGCCCAGCTCAGCCGGGCGCTGAGGCGGCCCCAGGCGATCCCCGAGAGCGAGTACAACTCGCTGACGGCCGAGGTCGAGGTGCGGTGCACCCCGAGCGGTCAGATCACCGACTGGGACTTCGAAGAGCGTAGCGGCAACCGGCTCTTCGACTCCGCCGTCGAGCGCATGCTCAACCGCTTCCACATGGGCGACGACCGGCTCCGCCTGAGCACGGTCACCAATGACCAGCTCCGCAACTCGATGATTTCGCGGGGGTTCACGGTGCCGATCCGCGCCCGTTGAACCCAACCCGGCGGCCGGTGCCAAAACTCGCGTGGGCACCGGTGTAGGTGTAGAGCGGTGTGAGGGAGTGTTTCGCCGCGCCTGCCTGTTGTACGGTGCGCCCTGAACACGACGACCCCGTGGGGTGCTCCCGTCCGTCGCGATCGTCCACGGAACCCTGCCGAGCGACCATGATCCGACTCCGATTCCTTCCGGCCCTGTTCGCGGCCGCGATTCTCGCCCTCCTGGCTGTCCCCGCGTTCGCCCAAGCTGAGGGCGACCCGGCGGATCCCCTCCTCAACAACAATGGCCTGGTCCAGCTTCCGCCGGTCATCCCTGGCGGCGGACGGCTGATCACGCCGATGGCCATCCCGGACACGTACAACCTCGGGGACACCGACCCTCGGGGGTACCAGCAGACCATCGCGACCACGATGCGGCGCTGCTTCGAGATCTCCGGCTACTTCGACATCTACGGTCCCGACCGTTACTTCTTCGACCCGAACGAGGAGGGTATGACGGCCAGCACCATCGACTTCCGGAATTGGTACAACGTCGGCGCCCAGGCCCTGGTCAAGACGTCGTTCCGGGTCGCCGGACCGCAGGTCGCCCTCGACTTCCGACTCTACGACATCGACACCCAGAACCAGATCGACGTCGGCTGGGTGGCGACCACCGTGAACCTCGATGGCGTCGTCGACGAGGTCTACAACTTCGTCAACAAGGTCATCGAATACTACACGGGCTCGTTGGGGATCTTCGGCAGCCGCATCGCCTTTACCGGGCGCAGCTCGAGCGGGCACAAGAACATCTTCACGATGAGCATGGACGGCAGCGGAATGGGGCACGTGACCGAGAACGGCTCCATCAACCTGCTGCCCACCTTCGGTCCCGGCGGCCAGGTCATGTACACGTCGTACCTGCACGGAAACCCGGATCTCTTCATCGGCAACGACAACGCCGAGGTCTTCTCCGGGAGGCCCGGCTTCCAGTCCGGCGCCGCGCTCAGTCCGTCCGGAAGCGAGATCGCGGTCACGATGTCCGTGCACGGCAATGCCGAGATCTACGTCCTCGACCTGTCCGGGGACATCATCCGGCGGTGCACCAACAACAACGCCGAGGACGTGACGCCAACCTGGTCCCCGGGCGGCGACCGGATCGCCTTCGTCTCCGATCGGAGCGGCAACCCCCAGATCTTCGTCATGAACGCGGACTGCTCCGGACAGGCGCGCGTCACCTTCCAGGGCAACCACAACACCGAGCCCGACTGGTCGCCCCTCGGCGATCGGATCGCCTTCACCGGCCGCGACAGCGAGAACCGCTTCGACATCTTCACCGTCGAGCCATCGAGCAACTACATCGAGCGCCTCACGCAGGACCAGGGCGACAACAAGCACGCCAGCTGGTCTCCCGATGGGCGCTATCTCGTCTTCCAGTCTACCCGCGGCGGGGGAACCTCCCTCTGGGTCATGACCGAAGACGGCCAATTCCAGCACAACATCACCCCGAACGGCGCCGGCTACGAGACGCCCGTGTGGGAGCGATAGCGAGGCCATGATGAAGCCCGCAACAGCCGTCACCTTCGTCCGCATCCTCGTGGCGCTCGTCGCGATCTCCCTCGTGGCTTGCGGCGGTCGCCAGCCGACCGACGAGCTCGACGCCGCACGCCGCGCCGTCGAGGGCGCCGCCGACAGCGAGCGCTGCGCCGAGGCCGAGTACCGGGCCGCCCGCAACCTGCTCGAGCAGGCCAACGAGGCGTTCGAGGCCCGAGACTACGGGCGTGCCCGCCAACTCGCCGACGCCGCCGCGTTGCAGGCCGAACGCGCCCGGCAGCTCGCCATCGAGAACGCCGAAGAGTGCGATCGGCGGAACAACATGACCGACCAGGTCACCGAGCTCCAGGACACCCGGCGCCAGCCCACCCCGATCGATACCGACTACGAGTGGGTCGCCGTCTTCTTCGACTTCGACCAGTCGTCGATCACCCCCCAAGGGCGCGCCATCCTCGACCGACACGCCGAGCAGATGGTCGCCAACCAGGAGTACCGCATGACCGTCGAGGGGCATTGCGACTCCCGCGGCTCCATCGAGTACAATCTGGCCCTCGGCGAGCGGCGCGCACGAACCGTAGAGGAGTACCTCGTGCTTATGGGGGTCGACGGAGCCCGCATTCGCACCGTGAGCTATGGGGCCGAGATGCCCGTCGCCTCCGATTGGAACCGCAATCGACGCGCCGAGTTCCGCATCCACGACTGACCCGCACGCGCGTCAGCGGGGGCCCATTACCCGATGTGTCCTGGCTCGGTGCGTGCGTCGATCGGAGCTCATCCGTCCGCGTACAGGCGCCCCCAGCGGGTACCGCGGTCGCTGACGATCAGCTCGTCTACCGCCGCTGCAGCCAGCAGCTCCCCGAGCAGAAGCGCACCGGCCGGGAGGACGTCGGCACGCTTCTCCGGGAGCCCCGGCACTGCCAGCCGCGCCGGCATGTCCATGGCCGACAGCGAGCGCGCGAGACCGGACACCGTCTCACGCGAGAGTCGTGCGCCGTGCACGACCGTGTCGTCGTACTCCACCATCGCCAGCGACACCGTGACGAGTGTCGTCACCGTCCCCGCGATCCCGACCACGGAGATCCCCCGGCCCAGCATCGCCGCGACTTCGGGACGAGCCAGCTCCGACCGGACCGTCTCGCACAGAGCCGCTGCCTCGGCGGCGGCGATCGGGTGCGCGGTGACGAACCGCTCCGTCAGGCGGACCGACCCGATGTCCAGACTCTCCATCGCGGCCCCTCCGCCGGGTCGCGAGTGGATCAGCTCCGTCGAGGCGCCGCCGATGTCGACCACCAGCATCTCCTCGAACTCCGGAAACGACCGCCGCGTGGCCAGGAGCGAGAGCTCGGCCTCGCGTGCCCCGCTGACGACGTCGATCGGGGCCCCGAGCGCTTGGGCGAGCACGCCTGCGACGTCTTCGCCGTTGTCAGACCGCCGAAAGGGAGCCGTGCCGGTGGCCAGCACGCGGTCGACGCCGAGCACGGCAGCGCGGGCGCGAAAGGCGGCGAGCTGCGCGCCGGTGCGCTCGATCGGCGCGGACGCCAGCACGCCGGACTGATCCAGTCCTTCGCTCAGCCGCGTGATCGTCGCGTGATCCTCGATGCGTCGCCAACCTCCCGGCGCCCCGGGATCGCGGTCGGCGACGAGCATCAACGACGAGTTCGATCCGATGTCGACCGAGGCGACCCGCACGCCGGTCAGTCCGCGTCCGCGGCCACGGTCGAGACCAGGCCGTCGTCGCCGACGACGAGGAGAGTCGCCGCCACGGGTTCTCCCTCGCCCGCGGTATTCACCACCGCCAGCACCGTCGCGGCTTCGTCGGCCAGGGTCGTCGAGAACGAGGCGGCCGCGCTCCCGTCGTCGACGCCGAACCGGTAGTCACCCGCTTCGAGGGCGATCGCGTCCGACGCCCCGCCCGGCTCGATGGAGTCGACCAGGATGTCGCCGTCGAGGTCGCTGACGGCGATCGCGTCGAGCCCCGTCGCGCCGTGCACGAAGAGGCGGGCGCCGCTGTCGATTCCGGTCTCCTCGGAGCTCTGATCGATCCGGGTCGACCCGGTGTCGAGCAGGGCCACCGTGTACGATCCGTCGGCGTCGTAGTTGCGGGCATCGACCTCGGCGAGAGGCTCGTCTGCGTCGGGATCGGCGCCGGCAGCGTACGCCGCGAACCGATGGCGCCCGGTCTCGATCTCGTGCCAGGTCGCCATATCGCCGAACTTCATCGCTTCTTGCAGGAGCTCGGAGCCGCGGTAGACATCGAGCCCGTCGACGGACGCCGCGTCGAGAGCCAGCGACCCGTGGACGAAGCGCACCTGCGTGAACTCGGGCGCCTCTTCGCGCACCAGCGTGACCTCGCCGGTGGGGCGGAGGCCGTAGAGCATGACCTCTCCGTCGAGCAGGTTGCCGACCGCGAAGACATTCGCCGTGATCTGACCGAAATCGATCGTCGTCTCGAGCAGGAAGTCACGCGTGCCCGTCGGCGCGAACGCGAACGTGTAGTTGCCGACCTCGATCAGCAGGTAGTCGAGCAGGAAGAAGCCGAACTGAATGTCCTCGGCTGCCGCCGTCCCGCTGATGAAGAAGTCGAGCGATGGGGCGCCGACGAGCGCGTTGAAGAACCGGATCCGCTGCCCGCCGTCGGGAAGCTCGCCCGTGTCGTCCACCGTGAAGCCGATGTTGAACGGCTGTGCCCCTTCGGGCAGCGGGTCCGCGGCCAGCCCGTGGAGCCAGATCGTGTACTCGATGTTTGGCGCGAGCGGCCAATCTGCCGTGTAGATCGCGTCGTCGAGCGTACTGGGGTTTCGAAGGGCGAACGGGTTTCTCAG
>CAZFPM010000294.1:0-6665 GCA_964520965.1 uncultured Myxococcales bacterium | reverse complement strand
GCGGCAGACCAGAAAGCAGCGGTCGCGCTCAACAGCCACCGTGCCTGGTTCGACATCACGACCGCCACCCGGTCGGCCGAGTCGATGCCCTCGCCCTGCATCAACGCCGCGAAGCGTTCGGCTTCGTTCCACACGTCGCGGTACGTCCATCGCCCGTTCTCCCGGTGTCGATCGACCTCGATCATCGCGGTCTGACCCTTGTGCACGATCACCGTGTCGCGCAGGGCCTCGCCGAGGCAGGAGATGCGGGAGAGGGGCAGCATCCGGAGTTCGTGTGGGGTGTGGGGGGGTGAAGGGGCGTGGGCCCCGGGGGGGCAGCGCCGGTCGTCGGTCAGCGCCGGTGGTCGATCAACGCCGGTCGTCGATCAACGCTGCGAGCCCGGAGAACGTCGTGATGCCCTGGAGCTCGTAGTCCGGGATCTCCACGTCGAACTCCAGCTCGAGCTCGCTCAACAGCTCCAGCGCCTTGAGGCTGTCGATGCCGAGCGCCTCGAAGAAGTCGTCGTCGTCGCCGAGGCCGTCCTTCGTGACACCGAAGTACGTCGCGGCCAGCTCGATCAATCGCTCAACAGTCGGCATGGTCAGGTCTGCTCGTCATCCGAGGTAGGGGCGGACGTCGTCGCTCTCGACGAATGTGCGGAGTGCATCGACGACCAGCGGGCGGTCGAAGAGGCGAAGGAAGATCTCCTTCTCTTCGGCGAGCCGGTCGCGGGGGATCGGTTTCGAGAACGCCTTGGCCGCCCGCACCGTCTCCGGGTCGAAACCGGCCGCCTGCCGCGCCAGCGCGGTGGCCGCGTCCAGCCCTCGGCCCGCGGGGACCATCCGGGAGGCCAACCCCACCTCGACCGCCTTCTTCGCGTTGAGGCTCCTTCCCGACAAGAGGAGGTCGCGCACCACGGCTCCACCGACATCGCGCTCCAGCCGTGGAATGCCACCGAACCCCGGAATGATGCCGAGGCGCAGTTCCGGGAAGGCGAAGCGGGCGGAGCGCTCCGCGATGCGCACGTCACAGGTCAGCGCGAGCTCGAATCCCCCGCCGAAACACACACCGTGCACGACCGCGATCGTCGTGAGCGGGAGGGCGTCCAACCGGTCCATCACCGTGTGGATGCGATCGAGAAAGCGCCGCAGCTCTCCGGTGAGTCCGTCTCCGGGTCGCGACACGACCTCCGCATAGAGCTCGCGCAGATCTGCGCCCGCCGAGAACCCGGACTCCAGGCTGCTCCGCATGATCAGCGCCCGTGCCGTCGACGGGTCGAACGCATCGAGAAACCCCTCGAGCGCCGCGAGCATCTTCGTGCCGATCTCGTTGCACGGCGGCCGAACGAGCACGACCTCGCAGATTTCGTCGCGGACGGACCAGTGAAGCATGGAGAGGGGGGGTCAGCAGTGGGCCGCGAGGAGCTCCTGCAGGCGGCTGGACATCGGAGGAAGATGGGCCTGCCAGGTACGGGGAAGGTCGGCCCGCGGCAGGTCTGGGTAGACGCGGGCGACCTCGTCGGCGAAGTCGATGCCCATCTGGCCCATGAGGGCGAGTTGTCCGGGGAGGACGCGGGCGATCTCGTGGCTGATGGCCTCGCCGTCGTCGTGCAGGCGATGCAGGATCGCGAGCAGGCGCTCTTCGAGGTCTTCGTCGTCGACCTCGAGGAAGAGGTCTTCGTGTCCGCGGTCGTTCATCAGGTTCCGGATGCGCTCGTCCATGGTGATCCCGGCCGACGGGACGAGGGCGGACATCGACGTGACGATGGCGTGGTAGCGCGAGCTGACGAGCATGCGGCATCGTCGCAGCACCGCCACGAGGTCGAACATGTCGTAGTCGTCGCTGACGAAGAGCGGCGCGGGCTCCGGGAGGCGTTCGGCGAGGCGCTCGCAGGTGAAGCGGTCGAGCTGCTCCATGCCGACGAGGATGGGAAAGACGCGTCGGTCGCGGGCGAAGCCGCGGTATGCGGCGGCGATGGCGTCGAGGTAGCGGTCGAGCTTCGCTTCGCGCTCTTCGGACCAGGCGTGGAAGTAGACGGACCGGTAGTGCTCGACGTCGAACTCGCCGGCGAAGCGGTGGGCGACGGCCTTGGCGAGGTCGGGCTTGACCGGCCACCAATAGGGGTTGACCGGGCAGAGGGCGAGCACGGGGGTCTCGCCGTCCCAACCAGCGTCGAGGAGCAGGCGCTCGCCGACCTCGGGGGGCGCGCCCTCGAAGGTCCAGGCGGTGTCGGTGCCGCTCGCGGTGCGGACGCCGAGCCGGGCGAGCACGTCGCGGGAGGGCTCGTTGCGACAGATGACGAGGGAGCGCCGGCAGTGCTTTTCGACGTAGCGCTGCAGCGCCGGAGTCATGTCGCCGGCCTCGGCGCCGTAGCCGACGGAGAGCTTGTTCTCGGCGTTCGCCATGCCGAGCGAACCGGCCATCATGGTGGTGAGGGCGCTGGCGAACTTCGACTTGAACATCGAGCCTTCGCAGGCGACGACGCCGTGGTGGCGGGGGCACTCCTTGGAGAGGAAGGGCGGGAAGACGACGGGCATCACGACCTGGCGCACGGCGCGGAAATAGCCGCGGGTGAGCTCGGGGTCGTAGGTCATGACGGTCAGCTCCAGCTCGTCGTCCCCGACGACGTGGCGGAGCTGGCGGATCATCTCCTCGACGCGCACGTCGGCGCCGGTGTTGCGGGTGCCGACGTAGCCGGCGAGCAGCAGCTCGAGCGGCTTGCCCGGCGCCCAGCGCTCGGGGTCGCCGACGGCATAACGGACGCCGACGCCCTCGATCAGGGCGTCCATCGACACCATGAGGGCGCGGTCGGGATCGAGCGCGTCGCGGACACGGTCGAAGAAACCCATCAGGCCGCTCCCGCGACCGCGTCGTCGGGCCAGGGCAGGTAGGGGTACCGAAACCGGGTCTCGGTCGCGAAGTGGTAGAGGCCGTATGCGTAGTCGGAGAACGGCGCCGGTTTCTCGCCGAGCTCCTCGACGATGCGCGCGTTGTCGAACACCGTGTCGTAGGTCAGATAAGGCAAAAAGACCTTCATGAGGGAGGCCGGGAGGGCGACCTTCCAATCGCGCGGGGTATTCGACAGACCGTCGACGACGCGTCCGAAGCCGGCCCCGAGCGCGGGGGCGAAGCGAGGGCGACGGCGGCCGCTGGCGGCGACGAGGGCGTCGGTGATCTCGGCGTAGGTCAGCGACGCGGTGCCCGCGCTCAGGTTGTAGGCGTCGTGCCGGGGGGTGTCGGACTGGTGCACGTGAACGATGCCGCGGGCGACCCAGTCGACCGGAGCGATGTCCATGCGCCAATCACTGGAGAAGGGCAGGACCGGCAGGTTGGCGAGGAAGGCGAACGCCCGGACCATGTCGAACTGCGTCGTCTCGGGAAAGCGGCTGTCCCCGAGCACGGTCGATGGGCGGAAGACGGTGCAGGACACGTCGGGGAGCAGCTCGTCGAGCATGTGCTCGCAGAACTTCTTGGTGCGGGCGTAGGGGTCGTAATCGCTGAGCGCCCAGTCGATGGTCTGGTCCTCCCGGACGACCTCGTGGCGGCGGTGTCCAGCGACGGCGACCGTGGAGACGTCGCTGAAGCGGCGCAGGCCGTGGTGATCCTGGGCGGCGCGGGCGAGCCGCAGCACCGACAGGGTCCCCCGCAGGTTCACGTTGAAGCACGACTTGGCGGACTTGCGGTTCAGCGACGCCGCGCAGTGGATCACCGAGTCGAAGGTGTGGGCGGCGCGTCTCCAGGTCGCCTCGTCGAAGCCGAGGTCCGGCTCGGTCAGATCGCCGACGTAGATGTCGACCCGGTCGCGGACCAGCGGCAGGAACTCCTCGAAGGGCATGTGGAGCTGCAGCGACTTCCAGAGACGCTGTTCGGCGTGGGCGCGGTCGCGGGCGCGCACGAGGAGCGCGAGCCGATCGCCGTGCTCGCGGAGCAGCCCCTGGGCGATATACGAGCCGATGTAGCCGGTCGCGCCGGTGAGGAAGATCGTCATCGTCCTACTTCACGCGGTCGTGCGCTGGGGCTCGTCTTCGACGGTGGCTGCGCTCGGGGACGCGGAGTCGCCGAGCCTGACCGGGGTGGCCGGCTGCAGGCGCTCGACCTCCTCGCCGTCGATCTCGGGGAAGCACCATCGACGAAGGCCGGGCATGTGCACGTCGAGCCAGTATCGACGCCAGTCGAACGACTCCGGTTGGAATCGGAACTCCGGCTCGGCGATGTCGCGCGCCGAGAGTGCATTCGCGACGAATCGGTGGCGAAGGTCGCGGGTAAACGGGACGAATCCGTCGACCATGAGCTCGACCCGACGCAGGGCGCGTCGATTGCGCTCCAGGCGGAAAGCGCGCCGTCGCGCCGGCTTCTTCCACGACTCCGGTCCGCGATCGGCGGCATCGCGTAGCCAATGGCCGGCGCGGGAGAGCCAGTCTTCGACGCTCGGAAGGTCGAGGGGGTGCGAGCCGTCGGCGACGATGGTGTCGCATCGGGAGCGCAACAGCCGATCGGCCAGGGTCTTGCCGTGTCGCCGCAGGTGGGAGCGGTGGGAAAGCCCGGAGAGCTCCACGGCCCTTCCGAGCGTGAACGGATTCCGCACCGATGTCGCCGCCTGGTAGACCGGCGCCGGGTTTTCGTCGACGACCTGCGCCGCGGCGATGGCGATCGCACGGCAGACCAGGTCGACGGGGATGACGTCGAATGGCGTGTGCTGGCGACCCGGCAGCGCCTTGTACCAGGTGCCGATCAGGTAGCAGATGGGGCCGCTGGTGTTGAAGCCCTCGTTCCAGCCGGGGAACGGGAACTCCAGGGCGCTCTCCACGACCGAGGGTCGGACGAAGGCCTTGGGCACGTCGGGGTAGCGGCTCGCGAGCAATCCCTCGGCGATGGCCTTGGTGTAGGTATACGTGTTGACCCAGCCTCGCTCCTTTGCGCGCGCCGTGCCGAGGGTCTGCCAGTCTTCTTCGACGCGGGTCGGCTTGATGCGCTCCGCGTGTCGACGGATGGCGTCGGCGTGGGTGTCGCGACCTCGCCTCGTCAGCGTGTCGAGGGCCTCGCGCTCCAGGTCGTCGTGGAAGGCGTCGGAGACGTGCCGGGCGACGAGGTTCCGCATCGCCTCGCGCAGGTCTTCGAGCTCGCTCTCCGGGTCGAAATCATCGCCGGTCGGAAGGTCCGCGTGGATGACCTCGGGCACGTCGCCTACGCGATCGCCGGCCACGTAGCAGGTGCTGACATGAACCAGTGCGGCGCCCGCCGAGCGTGCGACGTCGGCCGCGTTCAGCGAGCCGAGGACGTTGGCGCGGTACGAGAGCCGAACGTCGGGGTCGAAGTCGACCAGCGCCGCGCAGTTGACGACGAGGTCGATCGCACCGGGGCGGCGGATCGAGACGTCGTCGGCGAGCCCGAGCCCGGGCTCCGTCAGGTCGCCGTCGACCGGAACGACGCGGTCGGAGAGCCAGGCGGACAGAGCGCTCCCATGTCGCTCGTGGAGGCGACCGAAGACCGGAGACTCGTTGACGATCTGCTCCAGTCGGGCGCGTGCATCGGCGTCGCGCCGTGGTCGGATCAGGACGTAGAGCCGCTCGATCTCCGGCACATACTCCAGGATCATCGCGAGCCAGATCTTGCCGACGAAGCCCGTGGCACCGGTCAGGAGAACCCGACGCCCGGCGAGCGTGCTGCGGATGGAGAGGGTCGTGTCGGTCATGCGGCGTAGTCGAGCACCGCCCAGCGCGAGTCGGTCGCGGCTCGGCGCAGGGTGAAGTCCGGGTTGACGGCGCAGGGCTGTCCGACGGCGGCGAGCAGGAGCAGGTCGGGCCCGTGACTGCCGTAGGCGACCGAGCGCGCGAGATCGATCCGGTGGTTCTCGGCGTATTCGGCGATCCACCGGCCGACTTCGTGCCCGCCGAAGACGGGCTCGCGCAGGCGTCCGGTGGCCTCGCCGTCGACGATCTCGAGCTGGTTGCAGAGCAGGTCGTCGACGCCTCGGATGTCGTCTCGGAGCTTGCCGATGACCGGTTCGATGCCCTCGGAGATGAGGACGATGCGATGGCCGGCGCGACGCGCGTTGCGGACCAGCTCGCGTCCGGATTCGAGGATCGCCGTGAGCAGGACCTCGTCGTAGTACTCCTCGGCGAGGACCGCGATCCGGTCTTCGGTCATTCCGCGACACGCCGCGTAGGTCAGGCGGTTTGCGAGTGTCCGATCGTTCTGGCCGATCAACCCGAAGAGGGGGGCGGCGACGGCGAGATGGCCGAGTCTCCAGGCGCGCTCGCGGAAACCCTGGCGATTGCCGACGAGCCGTGCTGCTGCGGCGAGGGACCCTCGCTCGAGCAGGGAGCCTTCGACGCGGAAGAAGGCGGCGGTGTGGTCTGCGGGCATCGCTCGACGTGTCTTCTGGCGGGGTCTGCGCACGGGTAGCTGAAGGCGTTCGCTGCGTCCAGGTAAAATTAGACTGACACGTCAGTCTAATGATTCTCCGACGCCATCACCGACATGAACGCCGGTGTGCCGAAAGGGGGGGCGAGTGTAGACGCCTGTGTGACGCTGGCGCACATAACCCCCTGAAAATCAACACAAAAAGCTGGCCGAGAGCGTGTTCTCTGCGGGACTGGTCAAACTGCTTTACAGTCCGGTCTGCGTACAGACGTGAGGCGGCCCGCCTGAGCGGGGACGCGACAAGAAGGAAGCCGGCAGCGGC
>CAZFPM010000293.1:0-6667 GCA_964520965.1 uncultured Myxococcales bacterium | reverse complement strand
AGCCGGTCTACACCCCTGAGGCAACCCAAGACCCTCGACTTTGCGATCCCCCTGGTCCGACCGCCGCGCGTTGCTCAGTGGAAGATGTACGCGGCGCCTCTAGACCCCGTATCCCCAAACGCCCCGACTACTGCGTAGCTACCCGAGATTGCCACCGAGATTCCGAAGAAGCCGTGGCGGGCGTCGTCGGCGGCGGTGATCTTGGCCTGTTGAGTCCACGAGGTTTCGCTGCGGACGAAGACGTACGCCGATCCGCTGAACGTCCCGACATCGTTATGCTGAAACGCCCCTACGACGGCGCTCTCACCCGAGATGGCTACCGACGCCCCGAAACGGTCGTCTGCGGCGATGTCTGTTGCTGTGATCTTGGCCTGTTGGGTCCATGTGGCGCCGCTACGCACGAAGACATACGCTGAGCCGCTGCCCGATCCGGCGTCATCGTCCATGTACGCCCCGACGACGGCGCTTTCGCCCGAGATCGCTACCGAGAATCCGAAGTCGTCGCCGGCTGCTGCGTCCGCAGCCGTGATCTTGGCCTGTTGTGTCCACGCGGTTCCGCTGCGTACGAAGACGTACACCGATCCGCTGCGCGACCCGGCGTCGTCATCGTGAGCCGCCCCGACGATGACGCTCTCGCCCGAGATTGCCACCGAGCTTCCGAAGCTGTCCCCCGTTGCTGCGTCCGCAGCTGTGATCTTGGCCTGTTGTGTCCATATGGCGCCGCTGCGCACGAAGACGTATGCAGAACCGCTGGCCGTTCCGGCGTCATCGTCCAAGTCCGCCCCGATGATCGCCGTATCGCCCGAGATGGCTACCGAATACCCGAACCTGTCGTCCGCTGCCGCGTCCGCGGCTGTGATCTTGGCCTGTTGTGTCCATGTGGTTCCGCTGCGTACGAAGACGTACGCCGATCCGCTGCGCGACCCGGCGTCGTCATCGGATTGGGCCCCGACGATGGCGTAGTCACCCGAGATCGCCACCGACCGCCCGAATTGGTCGCCTGCGGCCGCGTCTCCGGCGGTGATTCTTGCCTGTTGTGTCCACGTGGCCCCGCTGCGGACGAAAATGTACGCTGAGCCGCTGCTCGATCCGGCGTCGTCATCATGTTGCGCCCCGACGATCGCGTATGCGCCGTCGATTGACACCGAGAATCCGAACATGTCGGCACCTGCGGAGTCGGCGGCGGTGATTCTTGCCTGTTGGGCCCACGTCGGCCCGCCACCACCGCAGGCGTCGCAGACCGCGCCGCCGCAATCGACGTCCGTCTCGTCGCCGTTCTGCTCGCCGTCCGAGCACGAGTCAGCGCAGCGCGACGTGGCGTGGTACCCCTCGGGGCATACGCACGAGCCGTCGCCCGACATTCCATCCACACACGACCCGCCGTTGCACGATTCGCAGGCCGTGCAGCTCGCACCCCAATAGCCGACCACGCAATCGGTGCAGCTGTCGGACGCTGTGGTCCCCGACGGTGCGAACCCGGCGTCGCACGTGCAGACGCCGTCGCCCCCCGCGCCGTCGTTGCACGTGCCGTTGCCTCCGCACTGCGCCACGCCAACGCCCCCCGGGCAGTCCGCGCACGGGCTGCCCCAGCGGCCCTCCTCGCACGTGATGGCGCAGGTGCCGAAGCCGGTTCCGGGATCGATCGCGTCGCAGACCCCGGAGACGCAGTCTTCGTCGGCGCGGCAGGGCTCGCCGTCGGCGTACGCGCCGAGCGCGTTGTCGACCTGGCCGTCGCAGTCGTCGTCGATGCCGTCTTCGAGCTCCGGAAATCGCCCCATGACGCGTCCGCGAAAGAGGAACGCGCCGCCGGGGTTGCGGAACATCCAGCGAGCCACGCCCCGCCCTCCCGGGCCGAGGTCACCGTGAAGCCAGAGCCCGCCGGTGGCGTCCGACGGCTTGTTCGGCCCGTCCGGCAGGGCGTCGGGGTCGGCGCCGGTGCCCGTCGGATGCTCGTAGCCGGCGAACTCGGGAGGATCGATCGACACGACCTCTGCGACGACGTCCGACACGGTGATCCCCGCGAAGCGCGAGGTCACGCCGACATCGGCGCAGAACACGCCGTTGACGTCGTACGGGAATCCGGAGATCCCGACAATCGGTCAGGGTGGCGCCGACGAACCCGGCGTCCAGCGAGAACGTGTCGGACACCCCGCTCGTCACGCGGCCTTCGCAATACGAGGCGGCCTGGACGACGGTGCGGAGTCCGGCCGAGCCGGCCCGTGGCGGCAACATCCACTGGTCGGGTGCCGACACCTCGAGCTCGAGGCTACCGGTGACGTCGTCCCACGTCGCGACGAACTCGGCGATCGTGACCAGGGGTGCGGTCGCCGAGACCGTCTCGACGGCAGGGCTCTCGGCCGCCGGAGCGGAGTCTTCGGCGTCGGTGTCGGCGCCACACGCCACGGTGAGCGCGAGGACCACGGGCCAGAGGGCCGTTCGGCGAGATAACGTGAAGTCGAGCATCAAACCCCTCCTGCCCACCCGCGTTGCGTCTCGGCACAGAGACGCGGCTGTGAGACGACGTGGCGTTCGAGTCGCCACGAAAAGCCTCGGGAGGCGACTTCAGTCGAATACCGGATCGAGTTAGCCGGGTCCAACAGAACCTCCGGCCGCCCTGGTCAATCCCGCGTGACCGATGTGCCCGTCCGCGCTCCGGCGCCTCGGCGTCCGCTCCCGGGTGAGCGCGACCGCCGACCCGGGCTCGTGCGCCCCGCGGCCCGAGGTCAGCCGCTCCTCCGTCAGGTTTCTGAGTCGGCTCGGTCGGAGAACCGACGGCCCCGGGCCGGGACGAAAGGACCTCGAACCGGCGGGCTGTGCGCACGATGGCGAGAGAAGCCGTTTGAATACAGGGGGTTGTGCCCGCGCGATCTTTCGGGCGGTTCTGCGGTTGTGCATGGCCCCTGTCTTGCTACATTGATCGACGGAACCGCGTTCGGCGGAACTCCTGTCCCCCAAACCGATGCGCAGCCTGCTTCCCATCCTCGGCTCGTCGCTCGTCGCGCTCTGCCTCTTCGCGTGTGGAGCCGATCCGTCACCCGAGCCCGAAGAGCAGCTCAACGAGTTCGAGTTCCAGATCGGCACGTGGGATCCCGTCGCCGAGGTCTTCCACGAACTCGCCGAGGGAGATCCGGTGCCGCTGGTCCAGGGCTTCCAGGGTCTGATCTTCGTGAACCTCGCCCTGCTCGGCGATCGCGAGATTCCGGCACGCTTCGAGGCCGAGGCCGAGATCGTCTTCGAAGACTACGACGAGCGCTACGCGTTTTCGGACCCCCAGCTGCTCTTCGAGCCCCTCGACGACACGTGGCGGGTCGTTCCGTCGTTCCGCGTTCCCTTCGACCTGCCGGTCTCCGAGCTCACCCAGCGTCCGGTGTTGCTCCGGATCAGCCTCCGGAGTGAAGACTGGGCCGCGACCAAGGAGTGCCGGTTCTGGATCGCGGACGCGAACTGCCACCACAACCCCGACGGGTCGTTCGTGTGCGACGACTGATCGACCGCGCCGGGGCGTGGAGCGTCGTCGCCGCCCTGTTCGTCGCCATGGTGGCATGTTCGGGGGACGAGCCGCGGCTCTCCGATGACGAGATTCGCGCGCGCCTGGCCGAAGCCGGGGTCGTGTCGCTCGAGACGCTCCCCGCCGAGCCGGCCGGCCTCGTGGCCCTCGGCGAGGCGCTCTTCTTCGACCCCGTGCTCTCCGGCAACCAGGACATCGCCTGCGCGACCTGCCACGTCGAAGATCTCGGAACGAGCGACTTCGTCTCCCTCGCCATCGGCACTGGCGGCTACGGCACCGGGCCGAACCGGGTCATCGGGCTGGGCCGTCGTCTGGGCGCGCGGAACACGCTCGATCTCTACAACCGCGGCTATCCCGAGTTCGGTGCGCTCGGTTGGGACGGCGCGGTCGAGTGGACCGCCGAGGGTGTCGACGTGCCCGTCGAGTGGGTCGAGGACCGCGATGTCTTTCCCGAAGGCGTCGCCACCCCGCTCGAGGGGTTCATCCTGGCCGAGCTCGCCGACCGCCGGAAGATGCTCGGACTGCGGGGGGACGAGCGGGCCGACGGCGAGTTGAACGAGCTCGGCGGACTCGACGAGGTAGACCGCGGCGAGATCTGGGCTCCGCTCGCCGCACGTGTCAGCGACAAGCCGGACTACCAGGCGCTGATCGCCGTCGCGTTCCCGGATCGGACCGGGGAGCCGATCACGGTGGTGGAGATCGCCCGGGCGTTGGCCGCCTACGTCAGCGACGCGTATCGGGTCACCGACACCCCTTTCGATCGCTGGCTGGCCGGCGACCCCGGTGCGCTCGCGCCGGAGGAGCGCCGCGGCCTGGAGATCTTCGTCGGTGAGGGCGACTGCCTCACCTGTCACGCCGGCGCGCACCTGAGCGACTTCGACTACCACAACCTGGCCGTGCCCCAGGTCGGACTCGGCCAGCCCGACGAGGAGCCGCTCGACTACGGCCGCGGCCGGGAGACCGAGGACCCGCGCGACCGCTACTCCTTCCGCACGCCGGCCCTGCGCAACGTCGCGCTGACGGGGCCTTGGATGCACGACGGCGCGTACACGCGTCTGGAGGCGGCGGTGCGGCACCACCTCGACTGTGTCGACGGGCTCGAGAGCTACGACACCTCACAGCTCAAGCCGGAGCTACAGCACACGTTCTCGGACGCGCCGGTACACTTCAACCGGATCCTCTCGACGTTGGATCCCTGGTGCGAGCGTTCGGTCCGCGGCGTGTCCGAGTCGGACATCGCCGCCGTCGTCGCCTTCCTGGGGGCCCTGACCGGCGACTGACGCCGTGTGACGGGCCGCGCGCCGGGTCGATTCGCGCTGACCGTCGTGGTAGGTCTGGCGACCCCGGCATGTGGGCAAGTGAGATGGGCCGAAAGCGGATCAAGAAGAAGCAGGCGCCGGAGAAGGGGCGCGCCCGTGGCGATCTGACCGCCAACCTCCGCAGCGTGGCGCGGCCGGCGATGGACGTGCTCGGTGCGGATCCGCCGGTCGAAGCGATGCGCTGGGTGCTCTCGGTCGCCGCGACGGCCTGGAACGCGTCGCGGCACCCTGACGAGGTCGAGGGTCTCGCGGCGCTCGACCGCGCTGCCGACGGCCTCGTCGTCCCGCTGGCCCCCGAGGTCGCCCAGGTCGGCGCGATCCTGGAGGAGATCTTCTACCTGGCCCGGGTCCGCTTTCCCGCCGACCCGCGCTACGTCGCGCGCGTCTTTGTCGAGAAACGAGGCCCGTCGGACTTCTACGTCGAGGCCGTGCCCGGGCGCCTGCGGCGCAAAGAGCGCTAGGCCGGCCCGCGTTCGGCGGCCGCGTCAGCAGCACGGCGTTGTTGTCCGGCGAGCGCCGCCGCTCTCAGCTCCGGTTCGGGCAACCGGCGGCCACCAAGCCCAGAGTCACCAGTGGACTGGTCAGTTGGCGACTTGTGTTCCACCATTAAAGTGATTAAATGGACGCGGCAGATTCACCACCAAACTGGTTCGAATATGGCGCGTTACTCAGAACTAAGGGTCCGGCAGCTCGATAGTGCGTTGGCTGCGCTTCGTCCGGTGCAGCTGCGCCGGCCCCCTCACGGAGGTTGGGTGCGTACGGTGCGCGAGACCTTGGGCATGTCGGTTCGGCAGCTCGCAGAGAGAGCCGGTCTATCGCGGAACGCGGTCGCTAATGTAGAGAGAACCGAGGCGCGGGGCACCGCGCGGTTGGACTCGCTGTCGCGCCTTGCCGAGGCAATGGACTGCCATCTGTTCTACGCGTTCGTGCCACGGGAGTCGTTCGAGGAGACCCTCGACCGCGAGTCACGAAGGGCTGCAGAGGCGTTGGTCGGCCGGGTCGCGGTCTCCATGGAGCTCGAGGAACAAGGCACGAGTTCAGGTGAGCTGGCGCGGCGGGCGCGGGAAGTTGCAGCCGAACTGAGGCGGCACCCGCGGCGGATCTGGGATGTCCCGCGATGATCCAGACGGGGCAACACCCGTCGATCCAGACGAAGCCGCGGCTCTGATCCCGACGCACATCTCGACGCGAGATCAGCTCAACGAATGGGAGCAGGCAAACATCGTCGATGCAGCCGAGTGGGCGCAACGGACCAGACAGCGGGCACTCGATGACCTCACCATCAGGGAGCTCCATCGACGGATGTTCAACGAGACGTGGCGCTGGGCGGGCACGTACAGGCAAAGTGACAAGAACGTCGGCGTCCCCTGGCTCGAAGTGCCGATGGAAGTGCGGAAGCTGGTCGACGACGGTCAGTTCTGGCTCGACAATGGCGTCTACCCAATCGACGAGGCAGCCATTCGGCTTCACCACCGGATGGCCAGGATCCATCCATTCCCCAACGGAAACGGCCGCCATGCGCGGCTATGGTGTGATCTACTGCTCCGCCAGCACAGGCGCCCTCCAATCGAGTGGATGAGGGACGACCTGAATCACGACGGGAATATGCGTCGCCGCTACATCGACGCTTTGAGAGCCGCCGACGGGCGAGATCTGGAGCCGCTGCTCGAGCTGTACCTCCCCGGGCGCGGGTAGCCGAACGCGCACCGACCAGCGTCACATCGGGTCCGGACGAGAGTGGGTTAGCAGGTCGAGGGGCGATCGTGGACCATTGGTGAGTGTAACCACCGTAACCGTTCAGGGGGGCGCTTGAGCTGACGCTCACCGGGAGCGCTTGCGG
>CAZFPM010000292.1:0-6675 GCA_964520965.1 uncultured Myxococcales bacterium | reverse complement strand
CGGCGCCGTAGGGGTAGGCGAGGGCGCGGATCCGATGCTGTGTGAGGGCGGGCGCACGCGTCGCGACGCGCCCTCGAACGGTCCGCGAGGACGGTAACACCGCCTACTCTCGCGGACAACGCTTCGTCACGGCCCGGAAGCCCGGGGTGGCTCGTCGTTCGGGCGGGTGCTGCCACCTCGTGGAACGCCCTGGGGGCATGTCCGAGACCGGCCGTGCACGTGGGTCACGGGACCTTGTTCCAGATCCGCTGGAGATGCCGCCCGCGCGCCCCTATGCTCCCCCGACACGCGAGCCTCCGAGCCGTGCGCCGACCCGGTGCCTCGGACCCTCCGACAAGCGAGACCGCCGATGACTGCGCCCACCCCGACGCCCGCTGCCGACGCGCTCGTGCTCGTCTCCACGAAGAACCGGGTCACCACGCTGACCATGAACATGCCGAAACGCCTCAACGGGTGGACGGCGCCGATGATGGGAGCGGTGAGGGACGCACTGGGGCGGGCCGCCGACGACGACGGCAGCGGCGCCGTCATCTTGACCGGCACCGACCCGTACTACTGCGCGGGCGTCAACCTGGGTGGCGTGCTCGAGCTCGGGCACCCGCGGGAACTGCACGCCATGATCGTCGAGCACAACCGCGCCCTCTTCGACCTCTTCATCGAGTTCCCGAAGCCGATTCTGATCGCCGCCAACGGGCCCGCGATCGGCGCCTCGGTGACTTCGGCGACGCTCTGCGACGGCATCATCGCGTCGGAGCGCGCCACGTTCTCGACGCCGTTCGCCGCCCTCGGCGTGCCGGCCGAGGGTTGCTCCAGTGTCCACTTCGAGCGCCTGATGGGCGCCGAGGCCGCGGAGCGCATGCTCGGGGCCGAGGGCTGGAAACCCACCGCCGCCGAGGCATTGGAGGTCGGCCTCGTGCAGTGGGCCGTGCCCCACGACACGTTGCTCACCGAGGCGCAGCGCATCGCAGAGGGCTGGCTCGAGTCGGGCGCGACGCGCAGCTACCGGGCGGGCGCCGTGCGTGAGGAGCTCGAGGCGGTCAATGCCGAGGAGTCGGTGCGCGTGGCCGACGCCTTTCTCGGCGCACCCTTTCTCGCGGGACAGTTCCGTTTCCTCTGGCGCAAGAAGAAGCGCGGACCGGCGCTGGTCTTCGCTGCGCTACGGGTGACGCGGCCCCTGTGGTCGCGGCTCCTGTAGAGGCGACCCCGACAACCCCGTCGACGCGCGACGCCGAGGCTGCCGTCACCACCCGATCGGTCGCCGAGACCTTCCCCCCGCGCTCGAGATCGCGGACAACCGTGTGATGAGTCGCGAAAGCCGACATCGCTGGGCTCGGGATGCCGTGCTCCTGGTCGTCCCGGCGGCCGTCGCCCTCGCGTATCATGACGTGTCGGCCTTCGGGTACGTTTGGGACGACAACGAGCTGCTCCGCTGGTTGACCGCCGACGGCGTCGTTCGCCCATGGAGGGACGTGGGCTGGGCGGCGCTGCCGTTCTCGGAGAACTACTTCCGTCCGCTGCCAGTCTGGTCGTTCCAGGCGACGTTCCGCGCGTTCGGTCTCGGCGCGGCGGCCTTGCACGTCGGAAACCTGGTCGTTCACGCGCTCAACGCGACATTGGTCGCCGCGCTTGTTCGCCGCATGGCGCCCGACAGAACGAGCGCCTTGTTGCCCGCTGCCCTCGCCGGGCTCCTGTATGGATTGCATCCCGCCCTCGTCGAGCCGACCGCCTGGATCTCCGGTCGTTTCGACCTCCTCGTCACGACCGGGCTCCTCGCGATGTTGCTCGCCGACCACTGCGGCCGCGGCCGTCCGAGGCGGCGCGCTCTGGGCGTCGGCGCGGCGTTCGCCGCCGGCCTCGCCTGCAAGGAGACCGCGGTCGTGTTTCCGGCGGTCCTGGCGCTCTGGCACCTCGCGACGCCCCCGCCGTCGGTCGCGCCAAGCTCGTGGCGGCGCGACGAGCGCGCTGTGGTCTGGCTTTCTGTGGCCTGCGTGGCTTTCGCCTGGTTCTGGGGTCGATGGTTCGCGCTGGGTGCCGTCGTCGTGCCCGAAGCGACCGTCGGCGTCGGGGGAGGGGTCGAGCGCGTCCTCGTGGCGGCGCACTCTCTGTGGAGCTATGCGACCTTGTCGTGCTGGCCATTCGACGGCCAGCGGCCCCTGCACCACGTGGCGCTCCCGCTTGGGTCCACCGGAGCCTGGTTGGCGCTCGCTGCGTCGGCCGCCGGGATCTCTGCGCTGGGCCTCCGGGCGATCCGCGGTTCTGCCGCTGCCTGGCTCACGCTCGCCGCCGCCGTCGTCCTGGTCCCGGTCCTCCATGTCTGGCCCCTGAGCCTCTCCGGCGGGGTGCTCGTCGCGGAGCGGTACCTGGCAGCGCCATTGGCGCTGGTGGCGCTCGCCATCGGGGTGACGCTCGCGCGTGCCGAGGGTCGACTGCGGGTGGCCCTCGGCATCGTCGCGATCGCGTTCGTGGTCGCGTCCGCGGTGGCGGTGCGATCGACGGCGCCCAATTGGCGCGACCCCGTCGTGTTCTGGGAATGGGCGGAGGAGGGCGCGCCGGAGTCGATCGTCCCCCCCGTGAACCTGGCGAAGACGCTCTACGAAGCCCGGGAGTACGAGCGGTCGCTCGTGTGGGCGGCGCGCGCGTTGACGATCGAACACGACCATCCGTTCGCGGGGAACAACGGCTGCGCTTCGCTGATCGCGCTCGACCGACCGCACGAAGCCATTGCGTGGTGCCGCATCGGCATCGACGGCGGTCGCGCGAGCCCCGCGCAGTGGGTCAACCTGATGCGCGCGCAGCTCGCAGCCGGTCGTCCAGGTGACGCCCTGGAGACCCACCGTACTGCGGCCGAGCGCTGGGGGCTCCGCACCGAGCGGATGGAAACCCTGAGGGCGGAGGCCATGCTTCGGGTCGACGGGGCCGCGAGCCCCTGAGCGGCATCGCCCCTCGTTGCCGCGCGTGAGTAAGCCCGGGTTCACGTGACGGCACCGCGCCTCCCTGTCCGTTCGGCGGGTGACTCCGTCCGGACCCGAGGGGGGCGAGCGCGGCAAACGCGACGGGTCGGATCGTCTTCCGGCTCGCGCTTGCTCTTGCGCACATTCGATGCAATCCTCAGATCGGCTACGCGGCCCTGCGTCACGAGTCCGAGCCGAGGCTGCCGCGATGGGAGACAAGAAACAACGAGGCCGGTCGTCCGACCGTGCGGAGAACGCGAGCCGCGACATCCCTGGCGGGTCGTCGCCGTTTCGGTACCATCCGGACGACAGAAGCGGTAACTATCCGGCGAGTGTGGGGACCGGGAGCTTCGAGCGGGTCACCGGCTCGCATCAGGCGGTGCGCGAACGCGAAGACACGCCGGTGGTGAAGCAGGAGGTCCCGGCAACCCCCCCGCCAACCGACGCCCGGGACGGCGAAACCCCCACGGTGGATCTCGAGGTGATCGCCGACGCGATCGGCGCCAGCGCAGGCTCGACCTCGGACAGTGACCTCTTCGCGCGATTCGACGCCGAGCGGGTGCGCGCGACGGCGACCGAGCAGGACAGCATCGACACCCGCGTCATGCCGTGGGCCGATGCAATGGCGGTATGTGCCGAGGCGTTCGAGGCTGCTGACCGGGACGAGGAAGGGGACGCCGACGGGGACGAGGAAGGGGACGAGGAAGGGGACGCCGAGGACGACGACGGCTAACCTCGGACGACGCTCGGTGGTGCAGCGGTTCGGCGCGGTGGGACGCAGCGCGAGGCGCGAGTTTCGGCTCCTCACCGCGCTGGACCGACAGCCGGGACGCCCGAGGCCGACCGCCTCGAGGGTGAGCTGCGGCAGTACCGGGTAGCGAATCCGACGAAGTCGTACCACAATAGGCCGCCCGGGCGGCGCAGGGAGTCGCCCGTCACCGAGAGACTTCCCGCCGATGGCCGGTCCACTCTGGAGCACCGCGGCAGCGACCATGCGAGCCGACGAGGCCCTCCGCACTCGGGCCTTCCTGAGCATGTCGTCGGGGCTGGCCGCTGCCGGTGGGGTGACGGCCTTCCTGGTCGACGGGAACCTCATGTGGCGATGGGTGTTCGTCATCCTCGTCATCGCGCTGCTCTTCGCCAACGGCATCGTCCTGAAGCAGGTCCGGGGCGCGCCGAAGGTCCGCCCGGGGACCGTGTTCACGGTGGTCGGCCTGAACGCAGCGACGTCGTTCGCTGCGATGGTGTACTACGGGCTCTACTCACCGGCGCCGATGGTCATGATGTTGACCGTCTCCTACTTCGGGCTCTCGGAGTTCCGGCGCGCGGCCATGGCGTCGTATGTCGCGATATCGCTCGCGTCGTTGGTCGCGATGTTCGCGGTCGGGTTCGAGTGGGTAGCCGATCCGGGGATGGTGCACGCGACGGACCTCACGCCGCAGGGCCGCGTCGTCTTCGCCGTGCTGGTGCAGGCGGTCTATCTGTCTTGCATGGTGTTTGCCGCGGGGACCCGCCGGGCGACCTCGCAGGCCGTGGTCGGGCTGGAAGACGCGCTGCATCGCGTCGCTCTCAAGGAAGCCCAGCTCGCCGAGGCGAGGGAGCAGCTGCAGGTCGTCGTCGGCGCCGGAACCTCCGGACGACTGACCGGGACGTTGATGGGGCCGTGGCGGCTGAGCGAGGTCATCGGTCGAGGGGGCATGGGCGAGGTCTACCTCGGACGACAGCCCAACGGAGCACAGGCCGCGGTCAAGGTACTGCATCCGGCCGTCGCCGAGGATCCCCGTCACTTCGCGCTCTTCGCACGTGAAGCGCGGAACACGGCGAAACTCGACACTCCGCACGTGGTGGGCGTGTACGACGCCGGCATCGACCCCGAGCCCTACCTGGCGACCGAGCTCCTCGAAGGGGAGGATCTGCGGCGCATCCTGGGACGCCGCACGCTGTCGACGTCCGAGGTGCAGGAGATGACGAACCACGCGGCCGCCGCGCTCGACGCCGCAGCCGCCGAGGGGATCGTCCACCGGGACATCAAGCCATCGAACATCTTCCGCGTGCGGGGCGAAGGCGAGTCGTCGACCTGGAAGCTCCTCGACTTCGGGGTATCGAAGGCGCTCGGCGCCGACGTCACCCTGGGCGAGGGCATCTTGATTGGGACCCCGGCGTTTATGGCGCCGGAGGCCGTCGACGGCGGCCGGGTGAGTCCGCGGTCCGACGTCTTCTCGCTGGCCGCGGTCGTCTATCGCGCGCTGACCGGGCAACGCCCATTTGTCGGCGCGAACCCGCGCGCGATCGTGCGCGAGGTCCAGGACCAACAACCGCCGCGTCCGTCGTCCCTCGTCACCCTGCCGGCCGACGTCGATCTGGTGCTCGCATTGGGGTTGGCCAAGGACGCCGACTCGCGCCCGGCCAGCGCGGGCGCGTTCGCGACGGCGTTGGCGCTGGCACTGCGGGGACGCCTCTCCGCCCGTCTGCGCCGCCGGGCGTCGGCCCTGGTGTCCACCCGGCCGTGGGGCGCGGAACGCCGCTCCATCGTCCATTCGATCGCCAGCTTCGACACCGGCGCCTCGACGGTCATCAAGACCGGTCATTGAGCGGCCTGAAGCCGACGCTCGGGGCCGCGTCGACGAAGACTACCGACCCGCCGCGTCGAGCTCGTCGTTGAGCGACTGGAGCGCGCTGAGCGCGGCCTCGACGCCCGAGTCGATCTCCGACTCCGGCCCGCTCATGACCAAGCGCCCTGTGGCGCCGAAGGGGCGGATGGTGATCAGCTTGATGCGGGCTGCCTTCAGCGCTTCGTTGGCGGCGATGGTGAGGTAGGCCGCCGGTGAGACCTCCAAGATGAAGACGGACTCGTCGGCGAGCACCATGTTCCCCTTACTCGTGCCGGTGAAGTAGATCGCGTGGTCCTGCTCGATCCCGCGGATCACCATGTTGGTGTGGATGTCGATCCGCGCCCGGTCCGTCGGCTTCAGGCCCGTGGCCTCGAGGACCGACGCTCCGGCGGCCTGCACCTCACCCTGGTCGGGGTGCTGGATCTGCATCAGACCGTAGAGACGCTCGGTGACGACGGAGCCGAGGCGCACGCGCGTCTTCTTCAGCGCGTGGTCGATCATCCGGTGGATCTCCATCGCCGGCGCCAGCTCGAGCATGATCGCCGCGTCGTACTCGTTCGGGTCGTACACTCGGTTGTCTTTGGCGATGAACTGCGCCAGCTGCGGCTGCATCTGATCGATGAAGATGTACGTACGTAGCTGGAATTGGCTGTCTTTGTTGTTGCTCATCGCCTTCTCATGTTTGTTCTTGCTCGAACGTATTGATCACGTCGACGATGCCGACAACCAGCGAGCGAATCGGCCCGCTCGAACCGGTCTCCATCATCTGTCGCGCCGAGTTTCCCTCGTCCTGAATCAGCACTGTCTCGCCCACTCCTGCGCCGACACGATCGATGGCGACGATGTACTGGTCGCCGTCGAAGCTCCCATCGGGGCGAACGAAGCGCACGACGAGCTGCGTACGCCCTTCATAGAAGGGGTGCTGCTGCGCGCTTACCACCGTGCCGATCACCTTTCCGAGGTTCATAGGTCCCCCGCGGCGGTGTCGTCTGAGTGGTAGTCGTCGATGATACCGACGATCGCCTTGTCCACCGGCACGAAGCGCGGGTGGTGCAAAAGCGCTGCCTCGCGCGACGACTCGTACGTGACCAGAGCTTCCGGCCCGGCCTGGC
>CAZFPM010000291.1:0-6765 GCA_964520965.1 uncultured Myxococcales bacterium | reverse complement strand
GCCGGCAGCCACACCCTGGTCTTCACGCTCCACGACGCGGCCGGAAACAGCACGACGGCGACCCGGAACTACCTCGTCGACTGGACGCAACCGGATGTCACCGATTTCTTGATCGAGTTGCTCAACCGCCGCAGCGGCGAGACCTCGCTGAGCTGGCGATTCGACGGCGACGCCACGCGGTACGAGATTCGCGCCGCGCTGATCGAGATCGACGACGCGACATGGGACAACCCCGCGGTCGAGACGCTCGCGACCGTGAGCGACGTCTCCGGCGTCGGCGTCGACGAGCTGCTCGAACACCATGTCGACAGCCTCGCCTTCCAGCAGCGCCACTACCTCGCCATGCGCGCGTTCGACGAGGTTGGAAACGAGTCGCCGGTCGTCGGCGGGAACGTGTTCGTCGGCATGCTCAGCATCGACCTCGCCACGACGGCTGCAGCCGTCGATGACGCCGCGTCGATCGGTGACGTCAACAACGACGGATATGCCGACGCGATCATCTCCGGAGCGAATGCACCGCTGCAGGTGTTCTACGGTGCCGAGAACATCGAAGACGGCTTCATCACGCCCATCGCGCCCCCGGCCGGGTCGAGCTTCTTCGGGATCTCCGCCCACGGCGTTGGCGACGTCAACGGCGACGGCCTGCCCGACGTCATGGTCGGCGCTCCGCTGACCGCGCCGCGCGGCACCGCCTACCTCTACTTCGGTCGCGACGGCTCGCCCCTCCCCGCCGACCCCGACGTGACGTTCGACTACTCGAGCCCGTCGGCGAGCCCGTTCTTCGGGTACAGCCTGACCGACGGCGGCGGCGACGTGACGCGCCTGGCCGGCGAGGCTCCCGGCGACGTCATCGACGACCTGGTGATCGCCGCGATCGCCGAGGGAGACGGTGGCGCGGCGTACGTCATCGCGGGCCGCGAAACCTGGCCGGCGACGTTCACGGTCTCCAACGACCCCGAGATCAATCACGCGCAAGGCGTTGCCACGATCACCGGCGTGTCCGCGGGCGCCCGCTTCGGACGCTCGATCGCGATCCCCGGCGACGTGGACATGAGCGCGGACGGGCTCGCGGACTTCGTCATCGGGGCCTACTCGGCGACGACGCTGGAGACCGGCGAAATCTACTACTTCTACGGACGGCCGATGGCGGACTTCCCGAGCACGGGGCTCACCGCGGACGATGCCGATCGGCGAGTTCTCGGGCCGTTCGCGGCGACCTTCTGGGTCGCAGACGGCATCGGAGTGCTTCCGGACGTCGACGGAGATGGCGCGCCGGAGTGGATGCTCTGGGACCGCAACCGCGCCGCGGTCGACGTCTTCCTCGGCGGGGATCCGCCGCCGACGGAAGCCACCTATCGCTACACCGGTACCACCCCGGCCGGACTCGACGTGGATTTCGGACGCTTTGCCTCGTCTGCCGGCGACATCGACGCCTTGAACGGACCGGACGTTCTCGTCCGCGTGTCCAGGGGGATCGGGTCGCCCGACGACGGGCACTTCGCGGTGCTTCTGAACGACGGAACGGGTGACTTCCGCCTCGGCGAGGCGCTCGCGTTCATAGACGTCGACGGCGATCGCCCCACCGGCGTCGGCGACCTCAACAACGACGGATACGCCGACTTCATCGTGGTGGTTCCCGGCACCCTTTCGGACACCGACCTTCGCATCTACTATTGAACCGAGCAAACCAAGGAGAGACCCATGAACGACCAACGAAACCACGAGACCGCTCGCGTCGAGCGAGACGAGCGCCGCGAGTGGGCGACACCGACGGTGAGTTCGACCGAGGTGTTCACGCGCGCGGCGCTGGAATGCTGCCTGGACGACTTCGGCCTGCCGCAGGGCAGCTCGGGCATGAACCTTCCTGTCTGCCCCTGATCGGCCCGGGCGGGCGCGCGAACATCCCGACCTCGGCGCGGCAGCGCCTGACACCGAAGCGCCGGTGCGCGCGGGGGCGGGGCGCGACCCAACCTCCTCTTCCGCACGACCGCCGACTTCGCCGCGGGTGGTCTCACGTAGCGACGGCGTCTTGACGACTCCAGAAACGCAACGCGCGTTCTCGGTCACCGTCGGCCCGGTCTCTCTCGACATCGTGTTGCGCGGCGCCACGGACGCCGGCGCCGAGGCGTGGATCGAGAACCGGCTCGGACCGTTCGTACCCGGCAAGGGGGGCGCGCGGACGATTCATTGTGATTGGACCGTGACAGACCCCGGATGGCAGGAATTCCCCGGCACGGAGACTGCACGCGAGCCGGTCGCCACGCGGTTGTCACCGTCGTGCTGGTACGCGCAGTGGTGCTACTACCGGATGATGTTCGCGGACGACCGATCCGCGGGCTTGCTCTCAGACCGGGAGACCGCCCTGGGGCACGCCATCCGCGGCGCCGCCGTCTTCGGAACGATGCCTCACGAGGCCCTCTACTTCCACGCGGCGACGTTGGTGTACGACGGCGAGGCCATTCTCATCGCCGGCTCGCCGAACGCCGGGAAGTCGACGATCAGCCGGGAGGGCCGACCGGACCGCGTGCTCTGCAACGAGATCAGCATCGTCGAGCGGCGCCCCGACGGATGGTGGGCGCTGCCGAGCCCATTCTGGGGTTCCACGGACCGGGCCGAGTACACGCCGCCGGCTCCCTTGAAGGCGGTCGCCGTGCTCGGCCGTGACGACGAACGCAATCGCTGGCGGCGTCTCGGTGGCGGCGCCGCTCTTTCGGCGCTGACTCCACACGTCGGATGCCAGGCCGCGGCACAGTTCAGCGACCCCGACTTGCTTCGCGCGCTCGCCGAACTTACCCGGGACTTGCCCACCTACGACTTCAGGTGGCACCGACCCTCCCATCCGATGGCCGAGAGCCCGTGGAACCCGTAAAACGCGACCACCCGGTGCGGGCGCATCTCGTGAACAAGGCGATCGAGCATGTCGTTCCGATCGGGGTTCACATCGACGTCACCTATCGGTGCGACCTCGGTTGCGTCCACTGCTATCTCACCGACCGCAAGCGCAAAGAGTTGACCCTCGCCGAGTACGAGGCGCTCTTCGACGACCTGCGCGCCCTCGGGACCCTCTACCTGCTGGTCTCCGGGGGCGAGATCTTCCACCGCCGTGACGGGCTCGACATTCTCCGGGCTGCCCGGGAGCGCCGGTTCGACGTCCGGATCATCACCCACGGCGGCAACATCGACGACGCGACGGCCGACGCGCTGGCCGACATGGACGTGACGGCGGTCGCCATGTCGATCTACGCGGCCGACGCCGAGACCCACGACGCGGTGACCCGGGTGCGCGGCAGCTTCGACCGCACGGTCGCCGGCGCACGAGCGCTGGTCGCGCGCGGGGTCTCCTGCGGCTTCAAGCTCGTACTGATGAAGCAGAACCGTGGCGTCGCCGACGAGGTGCGCGCACTCGCCGACGAGATCGGCGTCCCCATCGAGGTCTCGATCAACATCAAGGGGGACAATCAGGGGTCGGACGAGCTCCTGGAGCTCAACGTGGATCTCGACGACCGCGTCGCGCTGATGGACTGCGTCTATCCCGCCCTGGTCGACCGCGACACGCTGCCGATGTTCTCCCCAGACGAGCGGACGTGCCTCGCTGCGCACGCATCGTGCTACATCGGACCCGACGGGACCGTGACTCCCTGTCTCGACTGGACCGAGGCAGCCGGGAACATCCGCGACCGGCCGTTCGCCGAGATCTGGCAAGACGCGCCGCTCTTCCGACGCGCGCGGCTCATCCGACGCTCGAGCTTCCAAGGCTGCTCGGACTGCGAGGATTACTCCGTCTGCGCCCTCTGCCCGGCGATGTCTCACCGCGACACGGGCGACCCGGTGGCGCCGTCACCCACGAGGTGCGGAGAGACGGCGGCGAAGGTGACCGCATTCGAGCAGTCGCGGGTACGGAAGACCGGATGACCGAGGCCATCCGCCGCGGCGTTCAACCGCGGCGGATACCACGGCGACGCAGCCGCCATGCGGCGGCGAGCCCGCGACGCACCACCGGCGCGATCGCGACCCAGCCGTCGCGAAGAGCGGCCGGCCAGCGCAGGGGGATGCGCGGGCCACGGCCCCGTCGGCGCGTCCACCGAGCCACGCCGAGCAGCCGCACGCGGCCGGTCGGGGGGTCGGCCGCCCCCACGTTGTCGCCACGGGTCACGATCCGGTCGCCCTCGATCGACACCAACCGGTGCAGCACCCAGCGCGTCTCCAGCGCCACGAGGACGATGTCGCCGCGGCGCGGGAGACACCGACTGGCGGAGGTCACCCGGACCACGTCTCCGTGCCGAACCCACGGGACCATCGAGCTCCCGACGGCCGGGACATCGATGTCCCGTCCGCGGGCCAGTGCGGCCAGATCGACGATCTCGCCGGCGTCTCCGGTCACGACTCGACTCCGTCGGCCGAGCCGCGGACTATGGGGTCCATGGGCATCCGTCGAGATGGGTGTGACGCACGATGCCACTCGAACGAGAACACCGGAAGCCCGTTGGCCAACTCTCCGACGGTACCCAGCAGGCGCGGATCCTCGAAGTGCGCGGACGCCTGACAGGCGAGATGGGGCATCAGGCTCGGGAGCACGTGGCGCCCGTGCAACGGTTCCCACCGGTTTCGCTCCGAATCCTGGCCGAGGACGGCGATGGCGCCGAGCCGTGCCGGTTCCGCCATCCGCGTTCCCCCCTGGGAGCCCCAGAATGGGCTCGGGAGCGCCCACCAACCGTCGGGCCGCCGTTGCAGGATGCTGATCTCGTCACACAGGACCGAGTCGGCCCGACCTTCGCGGCCGATGGTCGACTTGCCCGCGTTCGGACGACCCACGAGCAGGATCGCCTGGTCGCGATACACCAGGGTCGCCCCATGGAAGTACAGCGCCTCCCCAGGCATCGATGCCCAGATCATGGCGCCGCGCAGGGCGTTCACCAGGGCGGTCTCCTGATCGGTGATGAGCCCGTCGGACCGATCCCGACCGTAGTAGATGCGGAAACAGCGCCACTCGACGTACCAGGACGACGGAGACAGGCGCAGTCCGCACGGATCGATCGAGCCCTCGGCGATCCCGAGCGGCTGCCAGTCGGACCCGGTGACCGTCCAATCGCATTGCACGGCGCGACCGTTTCCGCGTGCAGGGACGAAGGGACCGAGGCGCGCGTCGATGAGCTCGCGCGCGCCGGCGTCGGTGGCTCCGCGCAGGACGACGTCCAGGTCGACGACGCCGGCCTCCAACGAGAAGCGATACTCGCCGTCCGGATTCGCCCGTGTGATCCAGGAGTTGATTCGGCCGACCGGCCGATCAGCCTGCGTCACGACGACGCCTCGCTGCGAGACTGATGATCTTGACCATGGTCTCCTCGCACTTCGAAGGCGCCGACGCCGTGGGGTCTCCCGTCTCCCGTCGCGAACGAGCCGGGCAGAGCTTGCACACGGAGATGCTCTCGCAGTCGGAACAGCCGCCGAAGCTCGACCGGCGTATGAGCCGCGCACGCTCGAAGAGGGGGGACTCCCGCCAGATGGTGGCCAGTGGGGTATCCCGGATGTTGCCGGCGGCCTCTTCCCAATCGATGCACGGCGTCACGGTCCCGTCGGGCCCGATGTAGAACGACGCGTGGCCCGCGAGGCAGGTGTGGTCGTCGGGTGCGAAGAGGGGTAGCGTGTCCGCGCCGGCGATCGCCGAGTAGACGCAGTCAGCAACCGCGAGCTGCTCGTCGAAATCTACCCGAAGGTCCCGCAGGGCGTCGGACCCTTCGTTGTCACCGCGGATGTGCGCGCTGATCTCGATTCCTGCACCGACTTCGGCGGCCAACGCGCGGGTAGCCTGGATCTGGTGGAGGTTGTCTCGCATCACCGAGAACTTGAACCCGACGAGGATGCCCCGCTGCCGGAGCGCTCGCGCGGCCGCGATGGTGCGTTCGAAGCTGCCCGGCACCCGGGTCACGGAGTCGTGGATCCCCGGCTCGGACGCGTAGATCGACATCGCCACGCTGGTCACCTTCATCTCGGCGAGGGCGTCGGCGACCTCGTCGTCGATGTGGCCCCCGTGCGTGATGATCCGGACGTCGAAGCGCCGGTTGCGGGCCTCCCGGAGAATCTCGAGCCCGTCGGGGCGATGGAATATCTCGCCCCCTGACACGAGGAGGTAGAGCGTCCCCAACTCGCGGAGGTCGTCGAAAAGACGCCGGTACTCGTGGAGCGTGAGCTCGTCGCGCTTGCGGTCCGTCAAGTAGCAGTGGACGCAGTCCAGGTCGCACCGATACGTCACATCGATGTGTACGCCGATGGGGACGACCAATTCGACCGCCCGATCGACGAGCCGTGCGCGAACCGGGTGGTCGCGCCTCACGGGTTCCACGACGAACCTCCGTTCGAGGGCTGTGCGCGACGTCAGCGAACGTCGTGCCTCGGTCCCCGCGCTTTAGGTTCCGACCGCGCGCGAGGCAAGTCTCTCTGCGGGGGGGTGTACCGCGCAAACCCCGTCACTCCGCGTACGGAAAGCCCGACTCCAGTACCATACGCCGGCCGCGACGAAATGCAGGTCACGGGCACGTCATGCAGAAGCCATCGTCCGAAAAATTCAAGGCGCAAGGGTTCCCGCCCAGGTCGTGTGTGCAGCACTCCAGCGCGGCCCTACTGAACACATCGGTCGACTCGACTCTCGGCGTCTCCCACTTCCCCCGGGGCGGGTCGTGCGAACCAGCGGTATCGAGCTTCTGCTTGTCTGTCGTAAGCGTTCAGGCCGTCGGGGAAGCTCCTCGGAGCTTGCCCTTCAGCTGAGGT
>CAZFPM010000290.1:0-6826 GCA_964520965.1 uncultured Myxococcales bacterium | reverse complement strand
ACTCGTCCCGAGCGCAGGGTGGTGGGACACATGTGTTGGTCGCCGGATCGCACTGGCGCAGCCCCTCGCAGTCGATGTCGTCCGTGCAGTGCGCCGGCTCCTCGCACATCCCGGCGGGAACACGGCAGGTCTGGGCACCCGGGCACTCGGAGTCTTCGAGACAATCGCGACAGAGGCTGAAGGCGCCGCAGCGTCGCGTGCCCGCACAATCGTCGTCGGTCGCGCAGGATTCCGACTCGCAGGTGCCGGCGACAGCGTCACAATAGGTCCCGGCGGGGCAGTCCCAACCGATGCAGCCCTCCGGTTCGGTTTCGCAATACCCGAATGCGCACATCCGGTCTTCGGGGCAATCATCCTCGTTGGCGCAGATCGGCTCGCGGCAGAGCCCGAGCGTGCCGTCACAATGACCGGTGTCGGGGCAGTCCGACGCGGTATCGCAGCTGCTCTCGGTGACACAGCGCCCGGACCCGCGACTACAGCGTTCACCCTCGTCGCATTGCCCATCGCGGTTGCACGTCCCCTCGCCCGGCGGCGGGATGACCTCGTCGAGGCTCTCGACCCGTCGCTGAGGGGCCGGAGGACCGGGCGCGAGCGCGGGGGGAGGGACGATGATCGGGGCGGCGTTCGAACCGGGCGTCGCGGCAGAGCCCTCGGTGCCTCCACGTCCGGCGGCGCCGGGGGGCCGTGCACACCGCCCGAACGCGCAGCGCATGCCTTCGGGGCAGTCCGATGCGGTCTCGCAAGCCTGCGCCTCGGGGGTCGCCGCCGTGCCTTCGGTCTCCGGTGTCGACCGCGCGCGCCACAGCAGCGCCGCGGCAAATAGCGCGGCGAGAGCCAGAAACGCGACCGAACGGGCGGAACGACTCGCCGCCATCAACCGCCGAGAGAGGCCGGACAGACTGCGGACAGGCGAATGCCGGAGACGCGGGGCGTGTGCTCGTCGTGGGTGCTGATCAGCGACACGCGGACCTCGTAGAACGCATCGGCGGCCAACGCCGAGACATCGACCGGCGAGTCGTTGCTGAGGTAGTCCTGCTCGTAGGGGCCCTGCCAGGGAGCCGCCGCCAGGGTCTCCTCGGTCGGCGCCGTGCGGAAGTAAACCCGGATCGCCGTATCGTCGTCAGCAATGGTCCCGTTCCACGACAGGAGGTCCCACGCGGTCGGCGCTGACCCGTTGGCGCACGATTGACCCGTGAAGTAATAGTCACCGTGTTCGGAGACGCGGGTGACCTCGAAGAGGGTCGAGAAGTTGGAGTGGCTGTAGTTCTTCGCCTGGGTGCGATACGCGGAGTAGCCGTCGGAGGCGGAGTCGACCTCGGTCGCCGTCATCGACCGTTGGCAGGAGAGCCAGATATCGTCGTCCTCGTCGGCATCGACGCCGGTCGGGACCACGCAGAGGTCGCCGATGTACTGGTCGCGCACGACCACGGTCGGGCGACCGCTCGGGTCGTCTGCATAGCCGGTGATCCGACCGCGATACCAAGCGTCGTCGCACCGCGAGTTGCTGCGCCCACCGTGCTGCCCGACCCACACGACATCATTGGAATCGACGGTCACGCCGCGTCCCTTCCCGCTCGAGGTTCGGCAGGTCGACGCGGTCCGGACCCAATTGCCGGTGTCGACCATGTTGTACGGCCACGGGCCGGGGTCGTACCGGGACGCGGTCCAGTTGACGCGGGGGTAGCCGCCCATCCAGACGCGATTCTGGGAGTCGACGTCGATGCCGTAGTTTCCGCGATCGCCCCACGGCTGCCGCCGGATGGGCCCGACCTGGTCGGTGTTGGTGTCTACCGACCGGATCCTCCCGCCACCGCAACAGCCGTCCGGCGACCAGAGGATGCCATTGGTGTCGACCGTCGCGTTGTACGGCCGGATCCCCATCGGGACGAAGTTGAGATACGCGCCGGTCGACGCGTCGATCTTGTGGAAGCCGCGGTTGTGCCAGTCACCGATCCACGCCACGTTGTTGTGGTCGACCGCCAGGGCGCGGACGAAGACGGTGGGGAGCGCGCTGAACAGCACACACTCGTCGTTGGCGCCCAGGTACTCGTGGCCCGTGATGTCCCCGTCGCCGTCGAGGTCGTGCGAGGTGTCGATGACGCCGTTGTGGTTGCGGTCGACGCAGGCACACTGGCGAAGGTCGCGTTCACAAACGTCGGTGTAGCGCGCGATCTTCGTCACGCCGCCACAGTTGCGGTTCCGGCTCCGGTTGCCGACCCAGACGTTGCCGTCGTTGTCCACGGCGGTGCGGGAGGGGGTGGCGCATGACCCGGGGGCGTTCGCCCGAGACGGATAGCGACCGATGGTCCGCCCCGTCACCGAGTCGAAGTGGGATACTGTTCCGTCCTGGTAGTTCGCGATCCAGACGTACGACTCGTTCTCGGTGACGACACTCAGCTCGATCTCGCCCAGGCTGTTGACCTCGACCCGGTCCGAGTTCTCCGGCGTCGGCTCGAACGAGGAGCACGTCTCGTCGGGCTCGATCAGTCCCTCGCAGACATCGCAGACATTCGCCGGGCTACAGTACTCGGTCGCGCAGTCTATGTGGTCGACGCACGCAGTGCCACGGGTGTACGACCCGGTCCCCTCGTCGATGCGCCCGTCACAGTCGTCGTCCTGGTTGTTGACCAGCTCCAGGAAGCGGCCGACCAGACGGCCGTGAAAACGGAAGAACCCACCCGCGAACTGGAAGGTCCACGTCTGGCTCGCCCGGTCCGTCGGCGAGCCGGCCGGCCCGAGATCGCCATAGGACCACAGACCGCCGTTGATGTCGGTCGGCATACCGGGACCCACCGGCACCTCGTCGGGGTTCGCGCCGGTCCCGAACGGGTACTGGTACCCGTTGTAGCCCGAATCCGGGTTGATACCGACGACCTCCGCGTAGACATCGAAGGCCTCCCGGCTCAGGTACGAGCGAACCGTGACATCGGCGCAGAAGGCCCCGAGCACCGTGTACGGGAACTCATCCGGCAATCCGCAACCCGCCGGCGTGAAGTGGATGGAGAAGAGATCGACCGACATCGAGAAAGTCTCCGACACCCCCCGGGTCACGCGGATCGGGCAGAAGAGCGATTGCCGCACCACCCGCAACGAACCGTCCGCGTCCTCGGCGAGCGTGAACTCGTCGCTCGTCTGCATCTCGAACGTGAACTCCTCGGTCTCCGGATCGAAGGTCGCCTCGAAGGTCGCCAGCTCGACGAGCTCAGGAAGCTCCGCCTCCTGCAGATCGCCAGACCCAGCCTCGTCCGTCGGCTCCGTGACATCGTCCACGGGCGGCTCGGAACACGCGGCGAGCAACCCCACCAGGACAGGCAAAACGAGTACTTGCCAGCGAATCGTGAGCGGGGTCGGGGTCGCCATCGTTCAGACTCCGTCGGAGACGAGGTGGGATCTACACTCACATCTACGCTGACACGCGTAAACGATCAACCAAAAACTGACGTTGTTCCGGTTGTTTGCGATCTCAATCGCCCTCGAACGCCACCTCCAGCGCGTACGAGAATCCCTCCTCCCCCGTATCGAAGCCGTCCACGACGATGAACACGACCTGTTCGGCCGTCAGATCGACCCGGATCTCCGACAGCTCCGACTCGTCGCTCAGGTCGTCGTTGCAGGCCAGACGCTCGGCGTCGTCCTCGCACCGATCCGCGACGACGTACAGCACCGTGTTCGCCATCGCCTCAACATCGCTGACATCGGTGGTCATCCGGTAGCTGCCCGTCGTCGGCACCTCGAACCGGTAGACGACCTCGCCGACCTCGATCGCGACCTCGACGCACCCCGGCGACGTCGGCGAGAAGTACGAGTCCTCGCCGATCGGCAGGCGCGGCGTCTCCGGTCCGCCGGCCCCCGCGTGGCGCCACAGGCCCGGCTCGACGACGAAATCCGCCAGCTCGAGCCACGAAATCTCCGCCGAACAGACCGCGACGCACGGGTCGTCACCACAATGACCCCCGCAATCGATCCCGGTCTCGTCCCCGTTGAGGATGCCGTCGTCACAGGTCGGGCCGGTGCAGACATCGTCGGCGCAGACGCCGGAGTCGCAATCGAAACCGAACCAGCACGGAGCCCCGGCGCCGCACGGCGGACACACGCCGCCACCACAGTCGACGTCGGTCTCTATCCCGTTCAGCCGCCCGTCGTCGCATGTCCCCCGACAACGCCCGGTCTCGCAGTTGAGGTTGATGCAGTCGGTCGGGAGCCGGCAACGGAATCCCTCGGTACACGCCTCGCAATCCGGTCCGCCGCAGTCGACGTCAGACTCGGACGCGTTCGCGGATCCGTCGTCACACGTCGGTTCTCCGCACGTCTCCCCCACGCACGACCGCATCGCGCAGTCATCGTGCTCGACGCAGGTCGAGCCGCGTGTGCACGCCGAGCAGTCGGTGCCGCCGCAGTCGATGTCGGACTCCGTCCCGTTCATCTCTCCGTCGTCGCAACGCGGCGGCGGCACGCACTCCCCGTCACACGTCGACGACCGACAGTCCTCGGCGACGAGGCACTCCCCACCGACCGGACATCCGATGCAGTCCGGGCCCCCGCAATCGACGTCGGTCTCCCGACCGTTCAGGACAGCATCGGCGCACGTCGGGCGCCGGCAGCGCGTGAGCTCGCAGACGCCGGAGACGCAATCCGGGGGCTCGGCGCACCAGCCATCGGTCGGGCAGCCCTCGCATGAGCCGCCGCAGTCGACATCGGTCTCATCGCCGTTGGCGAGCCCGTCGTCGCACGAGGCGCCAGCACAGACGTCGACATCGCAGATCCCCGATCCGCAATCGTCGTGGGCGCGACACGGCAGGTCTGCAGCGCAGGGCTCGCAGCTTCCCCCACAGTCGGGCCCTGACTCGTCGCCGTTCGTCAGTCCGTCTTCGCACGACGGCTCGACGCACGTGCTGTCCATGCAGATACCGGTCTCACAGTCGCCCCCCTCTCGACACCCCGCCTCGGTGGGGCAGGGGTCGCAGGAACCTCCGCAGTCGACGGCCGTCTCGTCACCGTTCTCCCGTCCGTCGTCGCACGCCGTCGGAACGCACGCCTCCGAGAGACACTCGCTCGTGTCCGCACAGTCGTCGGCCGAGCTGCAGGGTCCGCCGTCGGGGCACGGTGGACAGGCGCGGCCGCAGTCGATGCCGATCTCGTCGCCATTCAACACGCCGTCGGAGCAGCTGGCGGTGGCACAGGCACCGTCTCCGCAGACCGACGACGCGCAGTCGTCCGCGCCCGAACACGAATCGCCGGTCGAACAGGGGGGGCACGAGCCGCCACAGTCGACATCGGACTCGTCGCCGTTGGCCACCTCGTCGTCGCACGTCGCCGCGACGCAACGCCCCGCTTCGCAGATGCCGGAGGCACAGTCCCCCCCGTCGTGGCACCGTCCATCGGAGTCGCACGCGGGGCATGGCCCGCCACAATCCACGTCGGCTTCCTCGGCGCTCCGCAGCCCGTCGTCGCAACGGACCTCGCAACTGGCTCCCGACGCATCTTCGACGCACGACAGACCATCATCGGCGCAATCCGTCGTGGTCGACGGGTAGGCGCACACCCCATCGATACACTCGCCGGGCGCCACGAACTCCACCACCTCGCCTTCCTCGCAGAGGGCCGGGGGCGGGGCGTTGCACTCCACGCCTTCACATGGATCGGACGCCGGCAAGCACTCCCCTTCGGCACAGCCGAACGCGCAGGGTCCGTCGGCCTCGCTCGGGTACGCGCACGTCCCGTCGGTGCACTGGCCCGGCGAGTGGAAGCGCACCACGGTGTCTCCCGAGCAGACCGGAGCGGGCGCCACGAGACAGGGATCCGCGCAAGGCTCTTTGTCCTGCGCATCTCCGCTGCAGGCGACGAGCGCGAGCAACAGCGCGGACACGACAGACGACCGGTTCCGGTTCATGACCAACCTCCAGGTTCCCTTCGGGTCTAGCAGCAGCCGGGTCTAGCAGCAGCCCGGATGGCAGTCGAGCCGCCGCACGGCTCGAATCGGGCAGCGGCGAGCGCAACACGCGCGAGCCGTCGGCGGTTCGCTCACCGACAGGATCGGCCGAGCCGGCACCGGACCGCTTGCGCGGAGCGGAAGAGCGCCTACTCCTTCGCGACGCGTCGCGGTCGACGCGCACTCGGCGCACCAGGTGGCGCGATGGGTCTGATCAAGAGGATCTTCGGCGAACGCGTACCCGATCGGCAGCCCGTGCACCTCACGTCGGCGAACTTCAACGAAGAGGTTCTGCAGTCTGATGTTCCGGTGGTCATCGACTTCTGGGGGCCCGGCTGCGGACCGTGCAAGCAGCTCGAAGCCGTGATCATGAAGCTCGCCGGCAAGTACGAGGGCCGCGTCAAGGTCTGCGAGTTCAACGTCCGCGAGGCTCCGCATGTCGCCCTGCGGTTGGGGATCCAGGGGACGCCGACCGTCGTGTACTACAAGCCGAAGGGAGTGCTCCACGACCGGGTCAGTGGATTCCGCGGGCGGATCTTCCACGAGCAGGTCATCGACCACGAGCTGCTCGGCCTCGACCCGGGCGCCCAGGCGTGAACCCCGGTCGCGCGACGTAACGTCTGGTCTCGGACCTATCCGAGCTCGGCGCGCCCGCGCGGCCACTCCTGCTCGAGCTTGTCGCGGTCGTCGGGGTGGGCATTCCGAGGTCCGGGTGCGAGGAATAATCCGAGGTCTGAGGCGTCACCCCTGGAGCACGTGAGACGAACGCAAGTTTCGCTCCACGTTGTTCACACGTCGTCCGAGCCGCGTTCCTCGGATCGGTCCCGCTCTCCCCCCCACCCGAACGACACGCGATGAGTCGACCAAGATCGATTCTCCGCCCGCCTTGCTCGCTTG
>CAZFPM010000289.1:1145-6874 GCA_964520965.1 uncultured Myxococcales bacterium | reverse complement strand
ATCGACGCCCCGCTCGGAGCACCTGGACCTCGTCGTTGGCCTCGACGAGCACACGGCGATAGAGCTGATCCGCCTCCGACGGGCGGTCGAGGGCGAGGAGGATCTCCGCAAGGTCGAAGTAGTGGACGAACGCTCGAGGGTCGAGGAGCAGGGCCTGTCGATAGGCGAGCACCGCGTCCTCGAGGCGCTGCATCTGTCGGTAGATGTCGCCGAGCCGGGCCTGGGCCTGGGCGTCGTCGGGATTGAGCTGGACGGCGACGCGAGCGAAATCGACGGCCGCGGCGTCGTCGTAGACCCGCAGCGAGAGCTCGGCGAGTCGATGGTAGTACTCACGGGCGCGGCCCGGGTTGATCTCGGCGATGCGCACGAGCACTTCGATCGCCTCGGTCACGCGATTCTGCGTCGAGTAGAGTCTCTCCAGTGCCTGCAGCGCGATCAGGTCGCCGTCATCGTGCTCCCGGAGGGCCAGGTAGGCCTCCTCCGCCCGCTGCTCGTCGTCGAGCTGCAGGTACGCTTCGCCGAGCAGATACCCGGCCTCGATATCCGGCGTGTCGGCCTGGAATCGGGTGTTCCACGTCGGAATCACCTCCTGGAGCCGGCCGAGTGCGGCGTGGATGCGGACGACGGCGGTGCGGGCCTCGGCGCGGAGATGGGTCTGGTCGGTACGATCGAGGAGGTCGGTCCAGAGCGCAAGGGCTTCCGGCAGCTCGCGGGCGTCGTCGTAGAGCCTCGCCAGCTCGCGGAGGTAGCGATCGTCCTCGGGCTCGAGACCGCGCGCCTGGGAGTATTCGTCGATCGCCTCCTCGAGCAATCCGTGGTCTGCGAACACCGACCCGAGCATGGCGTGGGCGGCCGCTGCATCGCCACCCAAGTCGAGGATCCGTCGCCACGTGCGCTCGGCCTCCGAGCGCCGCCCGTCCATGAAATGGAATTCGCCCAGCGCGACGTAGTTGTCAGGCTCGCTCGGATCGATACGAACGAGGCGTTCGTAGGCCTCCAGCGCGGAGTCGCGCTCGCCGAAGCGGAGGTAACGCTCGGCGACATCGACCAGCACGTGCGGCACGTCGTCGAAACGCCTCGCCATGCGACGCAGCTCCTCGATCGCGGCCTCGCGATCCCCAGACCGACGATAGACCTCGATCAAGCGGAAGCGGAAGGCGGCATCATCGGGCACCTGGCGAACGAGGGTCCGATACTCGTCGAGCACGGCGTCCGTATCGCCCCGCCGCTCGAGCGCCCGGATCAGAGCCTGCCGGGCATCGATAGAACGGCTGTCGCGACGCAGGGCGCGGCGCAGCACGTCGATGGCATCTTCCTCGCGTCCGAGCTCGTCGTAGAGCTCGGCCAACAGCATGAGCTGCCGCAGGTTCGGGCTCCGCCACTCTTCCTCGTACTCCGCCACCAACTCGTCGAGGCGGTCGTCGTGCCGGTAGGCCTCGATGATCCGCTGCTCGAGCTCCCGTCGCAGCCAATGGCCCTCGTCGACGAGTCGCATCGCCCGGCGATACGCGTCGAGGGCCTCCTCGGACCGCCCCATCAGCAAGAGTACGTCGCCGACCTCCTTGGTGGCGATCGCGCGTCGCCGGGTGTCGCGCCCCGCCTCGTCGGCGATGATCTGGTACTGGGTCAGGGCTTCGTCGTAGCGCTCGTAGCGGACGAAGATCCCGGCGAGCTCGAGGCGGGTGTACGTGTCGTCCGGGTCGAGCTCGATCAGTCGTTGCACGTACGAGCTGGCGATGTCCCACTCCCGGGCATCGAAGGCCAGGTCGGCGAGGGCGCGGAGGATTGTCCGCTGCTCGTCCTGGTCAGCGGCGAGGGTGAGCGCGTGCTCGTACGTCGCCGTGGCGTCGTCGCGGAGGTCGAGCGTGCGGAGGACGGCGCCGAGCGCCACGTGGCCGCGGGCGTCGTCAGGTGCGACGGCGATCGCGCTCTCGTAGGCCTCGCGCGCCGCCTGCAACCGTTGCGCATGCACCAGCAGGTGCCCGAGAAGCATCGGGTACGCGAAGACGGTGGGCTCCTCTTCGCTGAGTCGGCGATAGTCGTCGACGGCGCGTTCGAATCGGTCGCCGCCGCCGAGCTCTTCGAGCAGTCGGTCGAGGATCGGTCCCTGTTCCGGTCGACGCTCGAGGATCGCCCGATAGCGGCGGATGATCTCCTCTCGGCGCTCGCCCCCTCCATCGACGCTCCAGTCGGCCGGCTGCGCGACCGACGGCCGGCCGGGCAGCACGCCCACGACCGCTATCGAGGCGACCAGAAGCCGGAGAAACCACCGCGATCGGTGCCTGTCGTGGGGAGCTCCGAACATCATCTCCTGGAAAACGGGGCTCGCATCGGGTCTATTCGTCCGCCGGGCCGACGGTCGGGACGCGACGTTCCAATGGACAACGAAAATCCCAGGCTCTAGAGAGGCCGACGGCCGAAACCGACTGCCGCTGACGACCCGAGAACGGGCCGGCGGGCCAAGGGCGATGATCACACGCCGGCGCACAAAACTCCATCCTTACCGGGTCACGTTCTGGTCCGTGGTCGCCGTGATCGGTGCGCTCGCGCTCCTGCATCGTTACCCGATCACGCTCGACGCCGGGGACCCCTCGCTCGGCGGGCGAACCCACACTGTCGAAGCGAATGGAGACGTGTTGGTAGTCGTCTCCGAGGAGATGATCGCCGAGGCAGCCGGCGGCGGGCAGTTCGACCGCAGCTGGGCCTGGGTCGATCTCGTGCGCCAGGAGATCGGGCCGGTGACGTGCGTCGACGCGGCCGTCCTCGACTCCGAGACCTTGCAGTCGCACCGCGTGGTGGTCGTGACGACCAGCGCGGCGCGGGATGCACGGGTCGCGGCCCTCGTCGACGACCTCGACGCGTTCGCCACCAACGGCGGGCTGCTGGCGTTGGAGCTCCCCGAGGGGTTGCTGAGGAGCACCTTTGCCGCCGACGGCCAGGGTGGCTGGCGTCGCGCCGGGGCGATCACCGCCGCCGAAGGAGTCTCGCCGGAGATCCACGCTCAGATGTTGGAGATCCCGCTCCTGACCCGCTTCGTCGGGAGCACGCGGCCGCTCGACGACGCCGAGACGATGCTGGCGATCGACGGCGCGCCGGTGATCTACACGCGCACCCGCGGCAGCGGCGAGGTCGTGATCGTCGACTTCGAACTGGGCGCCCAGATCGCGCGCCTGCAGCAGGGCGCGCCCGGGCCCGATTTCCGCGTGACTCCGCGACGCCACGGAGAGCCGACCCGGACGTTCGACCTCGCGGCGACTCCGGCCTTGATCGGCGCCACCATTCCCTACGCAGACCTGCTCGAGCGCTACGTGGCCCACGCCGTGCTGGGCCACCACGCCCCGATGTTCGCGCTGTGGCCCTACCCGGAGTCCGGCCACGGCGCCCTGATCACATCGCACGATAGCCGCCGCCTCGACGGACGGCCGCTATGGATGTCGATCCACGAGCGCTCTCTCGACGCGCGAACGTCGACCTTCGTAGCCGCACCGGCGGCCGACCCCGCGGAGGGGCCACCGCCGGCGGATCCCGACTTCGTCGGCCACGCGGCGATGATGTGGACTCTGAACCCGGACGACGCAGGCCTGTTCCGCCGATACGGACTGCTCGGCCTGTCGCCGGTGCGTCAGAGCCTGACCCTCGTCGGGCAGTTCGAACAGCTGGAAGCCGCGCTCGGAGACGACGCGAACATCCAGGGCGTGCGGATCTGGGACGGGCGGTGGACGTCGGAGTTCGCGGCCCCGTTCCGCGTGATGGAGGCCGCTGAGTTCCGCTACTCGGCGTCGTACGGCCCGCCCCCGTTTGCCCCCCCGGGGTACCTGTTCGGTACCTGCCAGCCCTTCACGCCGGTCGACGTAAACGGCCTGCCGTTCCGGATCCAGGAGGTCCCGGTCTGCTTCCACGATCCGCGCACTCCGGAGTCGATCGAGGTGTTGCACGAGGCGATGGAGAGCGCGGCGCGTGACGCGTGGGCTGTGCATCTGCTCACGTCGTCCGACCGCTTCCAGACCGACCCGAGCCTGACGGCATTCGAGGTCTGGCGCGACGCGCTCCGCTTTGCTGACTCGAACGATATGTGGGTCGGCGGGGCCGGCGAACTCGTGCAATTCTGGCGTCGCCGGAGCGCGGCGGAGTTGCGTGTGATCTCGTCCGAGGTGACCTCGCGCACGGCCGACGGCGCAGCGCGCGTCATCGAGTACACGGTCGAGGCCGAGACTGGCGGCCGCGGACTGGTGCTCATGGTCCCCGCAGAGTTCGGCGCGTTGCGTTTCGAGCAGGCCACGCGCGGCGGCCAGCAGGCCCGCTTCGGCGACCTCGCCGGGCAGGTCGACACCGCGATCAGCACGTATCTCGGGCGCGAATACCGCCTGATTCCCTTGAACCCCGGCTTCACGACGGTCGGGCTCACCTACCGGAACTGATGGGACTCGCGACCCGACGACGTCGAGGTGGGATCGGCCTGGAGGCCACGCTGACGTTGGTCGCGATCCTCGTCGCGCTCGGCTGGATGGCGCGCTCGCGACCCATCGTGTTGGATCCGGTGGCCGACCAGACCCGGATCGGACCGGCGCCCCAAGGAGACACGGGCGCCGACGTGCTCGTCGTCATCCCTGCCGTCCCGGAGGCACGCACGCTCGACCAGCTTTCCCACGACCAGGCGTGGCTGAACGTCGTCGAGGGCGAGGTCGGTCCGTACCGGATCGTCGACACCAGCCAGCTGAGCCGCTCCGTGATGGACCCCTGCGCGTGGGTCCTGATTCCAAAGCGGGCGGCCTCGCAGCTGGACCCGACCCAGACGCAGTTCGTGCGCAACTGGGTCGAAGACGGCGGCGTGGTCTTCCTCGAACAACCCGAGGGACCGTGGCGAGGCCTGATCGGGCAACCGCTCGCCGCCGGCCGCGGCCGGGACACCCGGCGCATCACGAGCTTCGACGGCTCGCTGAGCCGCGGCGAGATGCGGGCGGACATCCTCGAGATGCCCCTGACGACGACGCTCCTCCCCTACAACCCGTCGGGCCTCGCCCGCGGCCGTGACTACCAGGTATTGCTCGAGGTCGACGGGCAGCCGGGCGTCGTGTCGCTCCACCTCGGGCGCGGCCAGGTGATCCTGCTCCTCTTCGATTTCGGGCGCGCTGCCGTCCACATGACCCAGGGCCTCCCCGCAGACGACTTCACGTTGCGCTACCCGGAGGCGGCGGAGGGTGAGTCCCTCGATGACCTCCCGCCCCGAACGTCGGCCCTGGTGAGCGACGACGAGCTCCGCGGCTCGGAGATCCCCTTCGTCGATCTGCTCCAGCGAAATCTGCTCTACCTCGCCGACACACACCGGCCGGTGCCCCGTCTCTGGGCGTACCCTTCATCGCGCCGTGGCGCACTCCTGGTCGCTCACGGCGAGTCGCGATACGGTCGCCGGCTCGAGTACATGACCGATTGGGAGCACGACGCCGGCCATCGGTCGACCGTCTTCGGCGTTGCCGACAGCCTCACGCCCGAGGCGCTTGCCCGCCTCGGACGCACGGACATCGACGTTCAGCTCCAGTGGATCCCGACCGGTCACCCGGCGGTCCCGTTGCGCCGGTGGGGGCTGCGAGACTTCCGCCCGGTACGCCGGCCGATGAATCTCGGCGAGCAGGTAGACGCCCTCAATCACGGCCTCATCCCTTACGGCCCGGTCGTGGCATCACGAAGCCTCGACGGCCACTGGGTGGCGGATTGGGTCAGCGCGTTTCGGG
>CAZFPM010000289.1:0-1135 GCA_964520965.1 uncultured Myxococcales bacterium | reverse complement strand
TTCGACGCGGTCGGCATCTTGCTGGACACGAGCTACGGGGCGGCTCCGGGGTGGGCGAGCCCTTACGAAGACGACACCGGCTACCAGTTTGGGACCGGACGTCCGTTCCGCCCGCTCGACACCAACGGGAACCGATTCCTCGTGCGCGAACTGCCGACGTCCGTCGACGCCACGGCGCGGGGCTACTCGATCGGAAGGGTTCGGCAGCTGATCGTCGACGCGTCCGAGGGCTATCACACGACGATCGCTGGCGACTGGCGCCCCGACGTGATGGCGCGACGTCCGAGCTACGATGCGCTCGAGGGATGGCGACGTGCCTACGAGCTGTCGGCGTCGCAGGAGCTCTGGGTCACGACGGTCGCCGACTACGTCGACTTCCTGGCCCGCCGCGAAGCGAGCACCGTGTCGTCGACGTTCTCCCGCGAAGAGCGCCGCCTGACGATCGAAGTTCGAGCCGTGGGTCCGACGCGAGGCGACGCAGAGGCAGTGGAGCTGACCCCGTCGGCGGCGTTCCCCGCTCGATTCGAGGGCCGTCCGGTCGAGCGCCTCATCGTGGATGGCGCATCGGCCCCGACTTCGTCCCTCGGCCTGACCGGTGATCGCGTGCTCCACATCTTGCCCCTCGAACCGGGCGAGCACCGCGTCCAGGTGCTCTACGGAAGCCCGATCGAAGCGCCACCGCAGTGAGCGGGGCGCAGCCGTGGGGTGTGGGCGGGCGCTGGAGCGAGCCGCACGCTCAGCGCGCGCACTCGTAGCGACGATAGTAGAGCCGGTCGCGGCCGCCGGACTCGCCTTCGTCGAGCCACAACACGCCGACGCCGTTCGAGGTGGAGACGACCCGGAAGTCCTCGATCGTCGACGCGGCGTCGCCGGCGACGGCCAGCGGGACGAAGAGAGGCGTTCCGTCGCCGGCATACCGGCTGAGCCAGAGGTCGTAGCGACCCGCCCGGGTCCCGAACCAGGCCGCCGAGAACGTCGACTCCCCGCTGGACACCCGAACGGTGTCGATGTCCTGGAAGTCGGTGTCGAGCCGCAACGGGGGAACGGACACGACCAGGCCGGGGTCGATCGCCCGTGCGAGGGCATCGTCGAGCAGGCCGGCCCAGACGCTGGTCTGCGACCCGGTCCGCTCCGT
>CAZFPM010000288.1:3736-6889 GCA_964520965.1 uncultured Myxococcales bacterium | reverse complement strand
GACCAGCTCTCGCTCGGCAGCTACCTCGTCCGCCTCGACCCCGAAGCCGGCGTCGTCCGAAAGGGCTACCACGGCGACATCATGCTCCAGGCGGAGCGCATCTCGATCGACGTCCGCGATCCCCAGGCTCCCCGCCGAAACAAGCGCATCCTCGACGACGTCAGCTTCACCGCCTACCCGACCGAGTTCGTCGGTCTGATGGGGCCGTCAGGGGCCGGAAAGACCACCCTGATGATGGCCCTCAACGGCTACATGCCCCCCTCGACGGGCCGTAGCCTGATCAACGGACTCGACCTCTACGAGAGCTACAACGCGTTCCGCGGAAACATCGGGTACGTCCCCCAGGACGACATCGTCTACCCCCAGCTCACCGTCTACGAGTCCCTCTACTACACCGCCCGCATCAGGCTGCCGGCCGACACCACCCGCGAGGAGATCGACCGCAAGATCTCCCACGTCCTCGACCAACTCGAGATCCAACATACGCGGGACGTCATTATCGGGGACGCCGTCAAGAAGGGCATCTCGGGCGGCGAACGCAAACGCGTCAACCTCGCGCAGGAGCTCATCACCGAGCCCTCGCTCCTCTTCCTCGACGAGCCGACCTCCGGGCTCGCCTCCGAGGACACGATCAACGTCATGCGATTGCTCCGCGCCCTCGCGGACACCGGCAAGACGATCCTGCTCACGATCCATCAGCCCTCGCTCGAGGCCTACCGGCTGATGGACACCGTCATCTATCTCTTCCGCGGCAGCCTCGTGTACTACGGGCCCGCCTACCCGGACTCGATCCTTCACTTCAACGAAGAGGCGGTCAGCGGGCCAGAGCGCGAGAAACTCCTCGCCGACCCCGGCAACGCCCTCAAACCCCTGGCCCGCGACCAGCGCCGCGCCCTCGATGCCCCGCCGGCCGCCCAGGTGGCGCGGGTCGCTTCCGTCGTCTCCTCGCGACGCGACGCCTACGAGCGTTCCCGGTACTTCCGCGAGTACATCCACGATCGCGCAGAGGGTACACCCGATGTCGAGCTGGAGAAGCGGAGCGTCGACAAGACCCTGCGGCGCGGCATGCTCCGACAGTCGGGTGTCCTGACCAAGCGCACCGCGCTCATCAAGTGGAAGGACCGGGTCAACACCGCCATACTGATGGTCCAGGCGCCGGTGATCGGCGGGATCCTGGCCCTCGTCTATGCCGCGACGATGGGTAGCGGTAGCTACTTCGACAGTCTGGCACGTGGACCGTCGGCGCTATTCCTGCTCGTCGCCTCTGCCGTCTGGTTCGGCTGTTCCAACTCAGCGCGCGAGATCGTCAGCGAACAGGCGATCTACCGTAGGGAACGGATGGTCAACCTCACCATCCGCGGCTACACCCTCTCGAAACTGGCCGTACTCGGGCTCGTCTGCGCCGCGCAGTGTCTCGTGCTGCTCGCCATCGTCTACCTGCCGCTACAGCTCGAGGGGAGCTTCCTCGTCATGTACGGCATTCTCCTGCTGACCTCGCTCGTCGGACTGGGCATGGGCCTGACCCTATCGGCGGTCGTCGCGTCCGGCGAAGCCGCCGTCGCGCTCGTCCCGCTGATTCTGATCCCCCAGATCATCCTCGGCGGCGTCATCATGCCGATCCACGAGCTGCAGCCCGCTACACGGATCCTCTCGAACCTCATGGCCGCTCGTTGGGGCTACGAGGCGATACTCTACGCCGAATACGGCGACGACGACCTCGATCGAATCCGCGACGAATGCGGAATCCCGGAGTGTGTCTGGAGCACCGGTGCCACCGGGTTCTCCTTCACGTACTACTCCGGAGACCCCGACCAGGCCACCGAGACCGAGACGTCCGGTGGTCTCGAGGCGCTGCAGGGCGGCCAGGTCCCCTACGTCACGCCGGCCGATCAGGCGATCTGCCAGGCCTTCTGCGTCTCCGTTCAAAACGCCGAGGAGATCACGCCGATCGACCGCAGCTTCGGCGCCGAACCGCTCGATCGCGTCCGCGCCGAGGCCTTCGCCGACATTGCGGTGGACGGGAGCGCGCCAGACGATTGGGTGCGGGCCGGACCCCATGCGCGGACCAGCCTCGGGACCGCCACCGGGACCCTCGGCGCCTTTCTCGCCTTCCTGGTCCTCCTCGTCATGTCGATCTTGAAATACCGCGACGTGGAAGTCGGTTGACGAGGCGGCGGGGTCGCCTCGCGCGCGCTCAGGGGGGTGGCTGCCCCGACCCCTCGGGCTCGGGAGCCTCGGGGATGGGGACCACGAACTCCTCGGGGTCCAGGAGTTCTTCGGGTATCGGAGCGATCGGGCAATCCGAGAACTCGGCGAGATGGCCGACGTAGAGAAGGGTCAGGGTGCGCTTGCGCGGAGCGAGCGATCCGACCTCGTACGCCATCAACGCCGGATCTTCCGCCGCCTCGCCGATGCGCAACAGCCCACGGTGCACGTCGGTGACAGCGGTCAGGAGATCGGGGCAGTACTCGTCGAGGCGTCCCTGCGCGCGGCGCGCGCGGAGCTCGTACAACACCGCCCGGGTCTGGATCGCGTTCAGGTTCGCCACGATCGTGTCGAATCGCGAGCCCTCCGCCGCCCCGACCATCACCGCCTCGCACGCCGGCTGCCGTCGCTCCAGGTGCTCGATCGCCGCGCCGATCGTGACATCTCCGAGGACATCGAAGTCGAGGTATTGCGTCGCGAGCGCGCGGCACTCCTCAAGCTCGGTGAACGCAGGAACCACCTCGGCCTCTGCCGGTCCGTCGTCCTGCTCGGCGACCACATCCTCGACCACGTCGGGTTCGGGGGCGGGCTCTGGCGTGGCCGCATCCTCGGTCGCCACGACGACGTCTTCGGTCTCGATGTCTTCGGGCTCCTCTCTCGCCGCAAGTGCCGCCAGTGCCAGTCCGACGGCCAGGACCCCGATCACGCCCCACAGGATCAGCGCGACGGGATTCTTCGGCGTCGCAGCGCGCATCTGTGCCGACGAACGAGTCGTGACGGAGCGGTGTCGACCGCTCCGGTCCGCGGGCGGTCGGAGACCGGATTGCCCGCCGGAGAACGAGGGCGGCGGCGCCGATCGCGACCCCGTCGACGACCCGGTCGACCCCGGGCGCGTCGAGGTCCCGGACTGTGGGCTCACGGACGAAGCCTCGGCGCGTATGGCAGCGG
>CAZFPM010000288.1:0-3726 GCA_964520965.1 uncultured Myxococcales bacterium | reverse complement strand
TGGGATCAGAGCCAGGATGATTGCTCCATTCGCGGCATCGGGCGGCGACGGCGAATCCGCGGCGTCGGGGAGCTTCGGCAACGGACGCATCCCGCTTCCCGCGTCGTCGGTCTCCAGCCCCGGCATGCTCAGGGAGACGCCCGCTTCCGCCGGCGCGATTCCGAGGCATTGCCGAAGCTCGCCGGCGAATTCGGCGCACGATTGGTAGCGGTGCTTGGGTTGGACCGCCATCGCCCGCATCACCGCAGCCGACACGCCCGCCTCGAGCGTCGAGTTCACGTGGCGGGGGTCCGGCCGCGGGGCCTCGAGGTGCTTCTTCATCACCGCGAACATCGTGTCGGCTTCGAACGGAAGCGCGAGCGTGAGCATCTCGTAGAAGGTGCACCCGAGCGAGTAGATGTCGGCGCGGTGATCGACCGACTTCGCGTCGGTGAGTTGCTCGGGTGCTGCGTAGTAGATCGTCCCCATCGCGGTGCCGGTCTCGGTCCGGCGGTGCTGCGAGAGCACCTTCGCGATGCCGAAGTCCGTGACCTTCGGGACGATGCCCGTCGTTCCCTCGGCGAGCAGGATGTTGCCGGGCTTGACGTCGCGGTGCACGACCCCCTGCGCATGGGCGTAGCTCATGCCGTCGAGAATCTGCAGGAACACCCGGGCGGATTCGTCGACCTCGGGGGGGGTCTTGCGGGCGGTGAGGTACTTGTCGAGGCTGGAGCCGTCGATGAACTCCATGATGATCGCGCAGTGCCGACCGTCGTCGACCACGTCGTTGACTCGCGCGATGTTCGGGTGGTTCAGGTTCGCCTGGATGATCGCCTCTTCGAGGAAGCGGCGACGCATGTCGTCGTCGCGGACGAACTTCGGGTAGAGCGCCTTGATCGCGACGAGGCTCCCGAGGTGAACGTGCTCGCCCACGTACACCGCTCCGGCGCCGCCTTCACCGACGAACTCGATGACGTTGTATGTGCCCTTGACCAGCGTCCCCGGGCCCATGTTCTCGAGGTAGCCCGCTACGCCGTCCGGTCGTGCGCGGGCCAGGAGATGGCCGCACGACTCGCATTGGGCCGACTCCGCGGGATTGTCCTCCCCGCACTTCGGACACGGCACCGAACTCATCGGACCCGTCGCTGGTACGCCCCGCCGGGCCAACCCGCGATGCGCCGAACCAAGCCGCCCGTCTCTGCCGTCGAGACGACGGGGACGTCGAGGCGACCGGGCTGCGGGTGGCGATGCACTCGGCGGCTGACGGGTGCGGGTAAACCAGCCGACCCCCTGGGGAGCGGTCGGCGTGCTGCGCGGAGGGAACGTGGCCGTCACCCTATCGCGAAGTGCCCGAAGTTGAAAGCACGTCAACCCTATGTTACCCCGGAACCAGCAGCCCGCCGACACGCTCGAGGCTGACAACTGCGATGCGAGGCCGAATGAGCGTCGAGTTCGCGTTCGCTGCGCTCTCCGATGTCGGACGCGAGCGAACGGAAAACCAAGATGCCTTTGGCAGCACGAGTGTAGACGGCGTCGACTTCTACATCGTCTGCGACGGAATGGGTGGTCACGCCGGCGGATCGACGGCGTCACGCCTGGGGGTCTCCACCATCGAGGAGAAGCTCGCCCTCGCCAAAGGGCCGGTCCCCGCGCGCCTCGTCGAAGCCCTGGAGGAGGCCAACTCGGTCATCTTCAACAAGGCTCAGCGAAACCGCGAGCTTCGAGGCATGGGCACCACCGTCGTCGTCCTCGCCGCCGACCCCGAGACGGGGCGGTGTTGGATCGCCCACGTCGGAGACAGTCGCATCTACCGGCTTCGCGGCTCCGCCATCGAACAGCTCACCCGCGACCACACGATGGTCCAGCGGCTGATCGACGACGGCATACTCGAGCCGGAAGCCGCCGAGAATCACCCCAACGCCAACGTCATCAGCAGGTCGCTCGGTGGTCGCGAGGCCGTCGAGGTCGAAGCCAGGGTCAACCCGATCAAGCTGGAATCCGGCGACGTCTTCGTCCTGTGCTCCGATGGGCTTCACGGTCTCGTCAGCGAGCAGGAGATAGCCCGCACCGTCTGCGAACTCGAACCCGATCAGGCGGCACGTCGCCTCGTCGATCGAGCCAACGAAGAGGGCGGGCCGGACAACATCACCGTCGAGATCGTCGTCGTCGGCGATCGTCCGGCACCCATCGAAGAGTACAGCATCGTTCGTCCTCCTCTCGGCGAAGGCGCCAAGCGCCGCCTGCGCGAGCGGGAGGAGGCAGAGCAACGTGCCCGAGAAGAGGCGCTCGCGGTGACGGCCCCCCTGGAGAACCCCGACTCCGCCGCCGAGGTCCAAGACGCCGTGCCGACCGAGGTCCGTGCCGTGGTCGCCGCGGAACCGGGCAGTGGTGACGACGAGAGCACGGTCCGCTACGCGCCGGTCGCGATAGGACTGCTCCTCGCCGCACTCGCCGTGGCCCTCTACGCGCTCGTCAACGTGGCCCGGGGCGACGCACCCGACGAATCGCCGCCCGCCGACGTCGTCGAGTCCGATCAACACTGAGAGAGGCCATCGATGGCAAGGGCGAACGCGAAGTCCTTGGCTGTCAGCCCCCCCGCGTCGTGCGTCGTGAGCCGCAGCACGACGCGGTCATAGACGTTGTACAGGTCGGGGTGATGGTCCAGACTGCGGGCGATATCAGCCACCTCTCCAATGAAGTCCATCGCCGCGTCGAACCCGTCGAAGCGGAACTCCCGGACGATCTCGTCGCCTTCGCGGCGCCACTCGGGTGTCCGCGCCAACCGCCTCTGGACCTCCGCGTCATCGAGTTTCACGCTCATGTGGCCACGCTCCAAGTCACCTGGGTTCGGGCGTCCCCGCTGGGCAACCGACCGGTCGCATGACTGCGGTCCTTCCGGGCGCGACCCATGCCGCCGTGGCTCGGCGACCGCGTCGCGGGACGGGTCGATCACTAGGTCCCGCGGAAGGGCTCCGCAAGGGGGGCGTGGGGGCAGCGGGGAGGGTGTGCGACGTGAGAGGCATCGAGACGACAACACCGCACTGGTGCGCCGTTGTGTGTGGTGTCGCGAGGATGCGCACACTGTGTACCAATTGTCTTACAAGTATGCGAAAAAAGGCCAGAAAATGACCATCGCCCCTTTGACGCTTCGGCCGTCTGTGAGTAGGATTGCCCTTGTCGATCCAACGTCACCCACCCCCCTGACGAAGGATGTTTGGACATCGCCGCCCGCGCTACCTCCCGGACTTGGAAGTGAAATTGGCAATTTCGCAGACGCGGCGTGTCTCCTCGACTCAACCGGCATGATGGACGTCAACCACCCCTCCATACGAAGATCTTCCCCGAGCGCGCCGCTGCAGATCGCTGCTGTAGCGGCGCTGTTGGGTTTGTGCGCCCTTGTCGGCGGATGTGCGCCGGAGGACGGGAGCGGCACCGATCGACATACCCCCGACGTGTCGTTCGATACCCCACAGGGGGACACCCCGGCCGACACGATCGACGAGCAGGTCGACGACACCGGCGACGATTCCAGCGAGGACACCGAGCCGGATGGCGACGTCTCCGATACGGACACGGACGAGCTCGATGCCGATACCGCACCCGACGTTCCAGACATCGATGGATGCGACGAGTCACGCGTCGGTGAACCATGCGGCGACGGTATGTGCGGAGCGTATGTGTGTGATGGTGACCGACTCGTATGCAGCGGCGACCTCACGAACCCCTGCGGCGGATGCGGTGAGTTGA
>CAZFPM010000287.1:0-6964 GCA_964520965.1 uncultured Myxococcales bacterium | reverse complement strand
CCTGCGTCTCTCCTCGGACCAGTGGTCCCGCCACAGGACGCTCGTCGCTCCTGGGTCGAAGCGCTCTCGGCATAGCAGGTGTGTTCGTTACTTATGATCAAGAGCACCAGCCTGGATATCTCACAGACCTCGATCTGCTCGGTCCGAGCTCCCGAGTTCTGCTAGGGTGGGAGGGAAACGGAGGCTCCGATGACCATCGACTTGCGGGCGATCCCGGCGACCTTCGGGGTGCCCACCATTTCGACGGCCGCCTGGCTGTTACTCTTCACCCTTGTCGCGCTCTTCGCCCCAGCCTGCGGTGGGGATGGGTCGTCGCCAGGTTCCGCGGTCGACGCCGAGGCGGATCCCGGCGACGGTGCAGACACCGCCGACGCAGCGGACGCCAGCGACGGAGCCGGTGGGGCTGATGCGACCGCCGACGCCCCGACGGATCCAGCGACCGACGCGAGCCCCGACGGGGATGCCTCAGCAGACGCGACGCCGGACGGGGGCGACGACACCGGGGGCGACGACACCGGGGGCACCGACGCAGATGCTGACGATGACGTCGACCCAGACATCGTCGAAGACACCGATGTGGGGCCGCCGATCACCGAACTCACCACCGTGCCGGGGCCGGCCGATGCGCTGGCATCCGAGCATCTGCCGGTCATCTGGATGGCCGACCCGGAAGACGACGATTTCGTCTTCAACGACACGATCGCCCTCGGCATCCGCGAGGTCCTGGTCGCGACGGCGGAGGATGCGACGGTCCGGTCGATGAACGACCTGCTCGCGCGGCACGGGGCGACGATCACCGGTGCGCTGCCGGGAGGACGGATTCTGCTACTCCGCTTCGACACCGACTCGTTCGAAGCGCTGAGCGCGATCATCGACGCCCTCGCCGACGAGTCCGCCCTGGAGCTCGCGCTGCCCGAGCACGGCGTCGAAGAGGAGCGGCTCGGTGCGTACGCCGCCGACCCCGGGCGCTGGGAGTGGGACGTACCGGCGTACCCGTCGGGTCCCGGCGATCACGGCAACTGGGGCCTGGAGATGGTTCGGGCGCCACAGCTGTGGAACCTCGACACGCTCGTGCGCCGCGATCCGGCGAGCACGCGGATCTCCGCGGCCGTCATCGACGCCGGCTTCACCGACGTCGCGGCCGGGCGTGCGGCGTCGACGCATCCGGACTTCCGTCGCGCCGACGGGACCGTGGTGCTCCAGATCGTGCAGACCGGCAGCCGGGCGGTCCCGGTCCACGAGCACGGCACGTTCATCGCCGGCGTGATCGGGGCCACGTGGGACGACGGTGTCGGGGTCGAGGGGATCAACCCCTGGCTCGCCGCGATCCAGGGACGCTCCCAGGCCTTCCGTTGGTGGAGCCACACGACCTGGGGTCGCCAGCTCAACAACATCACCCGGCTGGTCGTCAACGACCCGACCGTCCGCGCGATCAACAATTCATACGGCCTCTCCGGGACCTACCGTCGTGCCGACTTCTTCCACGGCGACTGGCGGGCCGAAGACGGGTCGTTCCTGCCGGAGACGTTCGCGTACGGCGAGTTCGACTCGAACGCGCGCTACGAGTTCGTATACGACGACGTCAACGGCAGCGGCGGCGCCGACGACGGCGAGTGGAAGTTCGCAGAGTTCGGCGTCGATATCGATGGAGACCGTCGATACGATCGGGGATTCGACGTGGACCGGGATGGTCGCCGCGACTCGTGGGCCGACGTCGTTCGCTTCTACGCCCGGATGTACGAGCTGCAGTTGGACGCGGCGATGGTCGGACGCGACGATTTCTTCGTCGTCGCGTCGTCCGGAAACGCCGGGCCGCACTACACCTCGGTGTACAACAGCCCGATCAACAACGTCGCCGACCGCGTCGGCGGGCGTTTCCTGTCGGTCGAGAGCACGAACTGGAACAACGCGATCAGCACCTTCTCGTCGCGCGGTGGGAGCGTGGCCGCGCCGGGCGAGTGCGTGCGGTCGGTCGAGGCCAGCAACGGAAGCAACTACGACAGCGCCGCGTGCGCGAGTGGCCCGGGGTGGGCCGACGGCTCGGACGCCTTGCACGCCACGAGCTCGGGTACGTCATTCGCCGCGCCCGCGGTCACCGGGCTCGTGGCGGCCTTGTGGCACCTGGACCCATCGCTGACGGTGACCCAACTCCGCGGATTGGTCGTGGGCGACGGCACGACCGCCGCTACCGGCGGGACTCACCGCATCGACGCATTTGCTGCCGCGATCGGCATCGATGGGGTCAACGGCGACTCGAACATCCAGCGCGCCCTGGTCGACGTCGACGACGGCACCACGGACGGAAACGCCCGCATGATCATCGGCTCCGGCGGCACACCCGAGGTGTCGCGCACCGTCGACACAGACGACGACCGTCGCGGCGACGGCGAGGTGTCCATGGCCGACTTCCGTGCCTACCGCGACGCGCTCGCCGAGGTGATGCTCGAGGCCGACCCGTCGCTCGACGTCCGCCTGGAAGGCCCGGTCGGGCATTTCAAGCGCGACCTGAATCTCGACGGCTGCGTGGGGACGTTGGTGGCCGACCCTCCGCATCCGACGGAGGTGGTCCGTGCGGCGGCAGATTGCGCCAACGCGCCGGGCGAGGCCGTGTTCCCACGCTTCGACTTCAACGGTGACGGCCGGGTCGGCCACGGACGGATGGCCTTTGCGGGTAGCGACCTGCGCGACATCGACGTGCTGTCGGCCGTGTGGCCCGAGGCCGACGACGTGTTGACCGAGAAGTGGCCGGCCGACGAGCTCGCCGACCTGCTGCCGAGACCCGACGGCAGCGGCGGCTCCGCGGACCTCGTTCTCTCGGCACCGGCCAGCGCGTTCGACGGCGCCGAGGAGATCGAGATCTCGATCGACGGCACCCCGATGGAGCGCTCTCTCGTCAGCCCCGACGACCCGATTGTGTGGACCGTACCCGCGGGCAGCGGCGCCGCGATCGAAGCCTTTGCCCTTCGGGCGGGCGAACGGATACACGAAGTGTGTGCAGAAGACGGCGAAGGGCTGCCGCTGTCGATCGGCGAGGATCGCGTCGTCGACCTGGAGGCCTGCGGCCCCGACGGAGCCGGACACGACGAAACCGGCGTCGAGGCGTACAACCAATACGGCCCGTTCTCATGGCGGAGCGAGCGCACCACGCTCGAGGCGGGCTCGGAAGTCGAGCTCGACGTCCGCTGCCCCGAGCTCGGCGAGGTCGACGACGAGTGCCGCTACTCGCGCGCCCTCGGCGGGGAGTTCGTGCGAGGGCTCATCTCTGTGACAATCACCCGCGTCGCGGACGAGCGCTATACCCTCGACGCGACCGTGCAGCTCCGCCCCGCCGCGGGGCCACTCCCTGCCGCGCCGGAGCCCGGGTGCGCCGGCCCACTCGACGGCGGACGTTTCGTCTTCTGCGAGGCGCGGACGACGATTCCGATCACGATCCGGGCCACCGTACACACGGTGCTGGAGAGCGACCGGTCGATGCTGGTCGATTGTGACGGCACCGCCGAGACGACCGTCACGGGAGAGTCCGGCGGCACCGGCTGGGCGGACCCCTTCTACGAGTTCAGCGTTGCCTACGGCGGGACGGGCGGCTTCCTCGGCGACGTGTCCGGCTGCTTCGCGTCGGATACGAACTCACACCTCGCCCCGTACGCGTTCGAATGGGACGAGGTCGTAGCCGGGGAGTCCGGCGGATTCGACCCGGGCCCGCGCAGCGTGCAGCTGACCCTCCGCCTGCAGGCTGACGCGTATCATTGGCTGCACACGACGGAGAGCGCGTTCGGTCAGGCGATGGACGCGACGGTCAGTCTGGAGGTCGGGCCGCGCTGAGCCAGGCTGACGGAACGGGCGCGACCTCGAGCCCCGGGATGTCCGGAGTCCGCCTCGGTTGGCGGCGGATTCGGAAAGCGAATGCCTCGAGCCGCCGTTCGTCGATGGGAGTGCCGTCGTGGTACACGAAGAGCAGCGGGATCTCGCGCTTGTGCCGGAGCAGGCTCTCGGAGATGTGGGTCGGGCCGCACCCCCAGGGGGCGATCACGACGACGCCGTCGCAAAGGCGCTCGTTCCAGTGGTGAAGGGTGCTTCCGACCGTCAGCGGGGTCTCTCCGGCCGGGTATCGATCGACGAGCTCACTCGCGGCGTCCAGGCCGTGGTTCATCGACGAATCGGGGATCTGGGCGTGCTCCTTGCGGACCCGCTCATAGAGATTGGAGCGAATCGTCGCCTGCATGAGGCGCACGTGTCCGTGCTTGAGCGGCGGGAGCGGAGAGCCTTCGATCGTGGGCGCTCGCGGGCGTGTCACATACTCGACGAACGCGTGCGAGGGCTCGACGAGGACCCGGAGGCCGATGCGGTTCAGCTTTCGAACCAGATCGTTGCTGCCGAACTCGTCCATGCGAAGGTAGATGTCGCCGGTGACGAGTACGGTCCGGTCGGCTGCCGAGACGCCGCTCTTGAAGGTGGCGAAGCGCGCGCTGACCTCGTCGAGCATTGCGGTGAGGGACTTCCACCATCGTCGGCGATGGAGCACCGCAGACAGCCCGGTCTCCTCCGGCGCCTCCATGTGGGTGACCAGTCGATCGCGGTACAGGGCGTAGAGGGCGTCGACGCCTTCCGGGTCGCTGGGCCGGTACCATGCGGTGAGCTGGTAGAGGATGTCCCAAGCCACCATTCCGCTGAAGAGCTTGGTCACCGACAGGGCGCCGAACTCGGGCTCGCCGCCGGCCACGCGCACGCCGACACGGTCGCCGATTCCCATACGGTCCAGGTTGAGCTCGTCCTTGACCGTGAACATACAGTTCTTGCATTGGCCGGCCGGAGTCGCCTGCATCAACACCGTACGCTCGTCGGTCGGGTCGGCTTCGAGCCTAGCCCGAAACGCGCCCCAGATCAGCTGGTAGGGGACGCACTCCTTGCCGGAGCAATCGCGGCGGCCCTGCGCGAGGCTCTCCTCATCGTTGGGGCCCGCGGCGACCGCGTCGAAGCCGACCGAGCGGTAGAAGGCCGCCATCAGTGGGGCCACGCCATCGGACATTGAGTATGTCACCAGCTTCGAGTCACGCTCGAGCTCGATCGACGGTCGGCGTTGGCGCTCGAACATCGTGATGCGGTCAGCCGGCGCGGGTGAGGGGCGACCGTCGTGGCTTCGAATCGTGTGGATGAATGCCTGGATCCGGGTCACGAATCCCGCCTTGCCACCGTGTCCGTCGGTCTCGAGGATCGTGTGGGGATAGCCGCTCATGAGGGCTGCAAACGAGGGCTCGGAGAACGCGGCCGGCCCGCATCCGAACGACGAGAGCAGCAGGGGGTACACGCCGCCGCGTTCGCGCGCCGCCGCCGCCGTCTGGAGGGCCCGCCGGGAGTCGGCCCAGACCATGCGGCCCATCGGCGGGCTCTCATCGCCGAGCGGATAGCAGTCCATGGGCAGGGCCAACACGCCGTTCTCGCGCAATATCCGGGGGATTCCCGTGTTGATGGCGGGGTCGTGGATCACGTGGAGCGGACCACACATGAGGACGACGGAAACGTCGTTTTCGCGCGCGTAGTCGAGTGTGCGCTGCCCGATCGCCTGGAGATCGCGTTCGTGTCGGCGTTGTGCCTCGTCCGCCGCGTTTGCGGCCCCCAGCACGCGCATCACGGGGGCGTCGAGCCCTTTCGCCAGGCGCCGGAGTTGGCTGAGGAAGACCGCGCGCGAGGTTCGATTGCCGAAGGACAGCGGTGGTCGAATGACCCGCAATCCGCTGCCCCGAGCCGCCAGGGCATGTTGAATCATGTCCGGCATCCCCTGCTCGACCGGGCACGTGTTTCCGCCGCAACCCTGTCGGTCTGGGAGCTGTAGGATCTTCGGGAAGAGGATGACGTCGAGACCGTCCGGCGAGAGGCCGTGCGCGACCTTGGCCGGAGAGCAGATGTCCGTCGCGAAGCACTGGGTCTCGCCCAGCGCCAGGGTCTTCTTGTCGGGCCGGAGGATGCGCACTCCGAGGCCGAGCTCGGCCACGAAGGTCGTCAACCAGGTCATCATCTCGTGGAGTGCACCGACCTGCGGGATCCCCACGGTGATCGGGCCTTCGCGATCGAAGTCGGCCAGTAGGCCCGCCCGCGCATCGAACGCCGCTGGAGCCTCCCTCGGGAGTTTGCTTCGCCTGCCGCTGGCGACCTCGAACTTCGGGCACGCGCCCCCACTGAGGACCTTTCGGCGGGCAGCGCCGATGCGGACTTCGGTCTGGTCCACGATGCAGAACGTCGCGCAGCGGGCGTCGCGACATCGAATCTCGTTGCGCTCGACCACCTCTGCGTCCAGGATGTCGCGGAGATCGAAGGGTGCAGCGTCGAGCCCGGCGATGTCGCGGATCGCGCACAGCCCGATCCCCCATGCGCCCATGCCCCCGGGATTCGGCGGAACGACGACGTCGCGTCCGGTGATCGACGCCAGGGTGCGTGCGAGCGTCGGGCTGGTGGCCGGCTTCCCCTGGAAGAAGATCCGATCGCCGAACGACCGCTGCCCGCGAACGCGATTGATGTAGTTCTGGATCACGGAGTGCTCGAAACCCGCGAAGATGTCGTGGGTCGAGAACCCCTCGGAGAGCGCCTCACCCGCAGAGTCGGCGACGAAGACCGTGCACATCTGGCCGAGGTCCGGCGGCTGCTTTGCCGCGGCTGCCATCTCGCTGAAGTCTTCTATCCGCTCGACCCCGTGCAGCGCCGCCTGCTCTTCGAGGAACGAGCCAGTACCCGCGCTGCACGCCTTGTTCATGTCGCTCTCGACGATTCTGCCTCCGACGACCTGCACGAACTTCGCGTCCTGGCCCCCGATCTCGACGATGCTGAGGCTCCGGCCGCCATCGGGATCGCAACGGATCGCCGCGGTCGCGTGGGCGACGATCTCGTTGACCACGGTGATCCGGTCCGTCATCTCCGGCCAGCACGCCTCCAGAACACTGGCGGCGGCTTCCCGACCGGATCCGGTGAGCCC
>CAZFPM010000286.1:0-6966 GCA_964520965.1 uncultured Myxococcales bacterium | reverse complement strand
CCCAATGGCCCGACCGCTGGGGCATCCCTATCAGCAAATCGTTCCGCGATCGGTTGTGGTGTCCCCTACCGAGAGTGACCCGATGCCAAATCCGAGCAGTCCCGCCGAACAGGCCCCGGTGCGCCGGGGTGGGGCTGACCGTACGAAGCGGGCGACGCACCGTAGGGGTTCGGCTGTGCACCCTGCGGTGGCGGATATCCATAGGCGCCCGGACCCCGAGCTCCCGGGGGCTGTCCGTAGCCTCCATAGGGCGAGGCGGGGGGGCGACCGGAGGGGTTCGGCGGGGCGTATGCGCCGTATGGCGCCTGAGCCGCACCGCCGTAGCCGCCGGGATGCGCCGGTGGCGGCCCGGGACGAGCGCCGTGCGGCGGGGGGCCCGGGGGACCCGGCCTGCCTGCCTGCCCGGGGGGGCCGTGCGGAGGCCCGCCGTACTGCTGTCCCCACTGGTTCGCGGGCGGCTGTCCGTAGCCGCCGTATGGGGGCTGCTGAGGTGGCGGAGGCTTGGGGATCTCGGCGGGGCTGGCCGCGGACGTTCCGGAGGTGAACACGCCGGCAGAGCCGAGGCCCGGCACGAAGTAGAAGAGGTTCCCGTCGTCGTCGCTGTCCAACTCCAGCGCGCCGTTGGTCACCATCTTGTCGAGCATGCGCTCGGCGTCCTTGACGCTCAGGCGCATCTGGTAGGCGACAGCGTTCGGAGTGAGTCGGTCGGCCCCGCCGCTGTGTACCATCCGGAGCACGGCCTGTTCGAACTGTGCCTGCTCCATCTATCGGCTCCCGTGTCGTTCGGTGACGTCTGGCGGGGTGGCTTGCAAGGTTCGCCTCTCGTGTGGCGCGATCGACCGGGCGTGCGTTACGGCCATTCTAACATGAGCGCTGGCCGAAGATATGCCCTCGCTCGACGTTGTCTAGCCTGGGCGTCCGCGTAAATCGGGCCCGGACCCCGATAGACGGCCGAGCTCTATCGACCCGGGTGCGCACCTACTCGACGGTAACGCTCTTGGCCAGGTTCCGCGGCTGATCGATGTCGGTGCCCTTCGCATCGGCGACGCAATAAGCGAGCAGCTGAAGCGGGACCGCCGTGTGTACGGCCTGGAAGAGTTCGTCGATCGGGCTCACCGTCAGCACGTGGTCCGCGTAGTCCACGAGCGTGGCATCCGCCTCCGAAGAGACGACGATCAGCCGTCCGCCGCGCGCCTTCACCTCTTCGAGGTTCGAGCGGACCTTCTCGTATAGGGATCCCCGCGGCGCGAGGACTACGATGGGCAGGTCGTCGTCGATCAACGCGATCGGTCCGTGCTTCATCTCGCCGGCGGCATAGCCCTCGGCGTGAATGTAGCTGATCTCCTTCAACTTCAGCGCTCCCTCGAGCGCGATCGGGAAGAGCACTCCGCGGCCGAGGAAGAGGAACCCGGCGGCCCCCGTGAATTCGCGGCTCAGCTCGCGGATCTGCCCCTCGAGCCGAATCGCGTCCTCCACCGCACCCGGGACCTTGCGCAGCTCCTCCAGGAGGTAGCGTCGGCGCTCGTCGGCCAGTGTCCGCCGCTCCTGGCCGAGCCAGATCGCCAGCAGGTACAGCGCCGCGAGCTGCGTCGTGAACGCCTTGGTCGACGCCACGCCGATCTCCGGGCCCGCCTGGGTGTAGATCACGTTCTGACATTCGCGCGCGATGGTCGACTCCATCACGTTCACGATCGCGACGCTGCGAGCACCGAGCGCCTGTGCCTCGCGGATCGCGGCCAGCGTGTCCGCCGTCTCCCCGCTCTGGGAGATCGCGATCGCCAACGTGCGCTCCGTCAGCACCGGCGACCGGTAGCGGAACTCGCTCGCCAGATCGACCTCGACCGGAATCCTGGCCACCTGTTCGATCGCGTATTTCCCCACGAGACCCGCGTGATAGGAGGTGCCGCACGCGAGGATCACCACCCGATCGATCGCCCGCACGAAATCCCCGTCCAGGCGGACCTCCGAGAGCTGCACCCGCGCGTCGTCGAGGTTGATCCGCCCCCGAAGCGTGTCGACGATGCGTGCCGGCTGCTCGTGGATCTCCTTGAGCATGAAGTGCTTGAAACCCTGCTTCTCGGCCGAGATCGGATCCCACAGGATTCGCCGCGGAGCGCGCTCGACGACCGCGCCGGTCCCGTCGACGACCTCTGCGCCGCTGACCGTCAGCGCGGCGATGTCCCCGTCTTCCAGGAACACCACCTCGCGGGTGTGACTCATGATCGCCGGAACGTCGCTCGCCGCGAACGTCTCCCCTTCGCCGATGCCCAGGACCAGCGGCGACGCGCAGCGGGCGGCGACGAGCGTCTCCGGGCGAGTCTCGTCCAGCACGACGACCGCGTACGAACCGCGAACCAGGGCCAGAGCCGCCGTCACGGCGTCGCGCAGCGACCGCGTCTCGGCGCACGCCCGTGCGACGAGGTGGGCGAGGATCTCCGTGTCGGTCTCCGACTCGAACTCGGCTCCGTCGCCGGCGAGCTCCGCGCGCAGCTCTCCGTAGTTCTCGATGATTCCGTTATGGACCAGCGTGATCGCATCGACCTTGTGGGGGTGCGCGTTGCGCTCGGTCGGTGGACCGTGGGTCGCCCACCGGGTGTGGGCGATGCCGACGCGGCCCTTGGGCGACTCCGCCCGGTATACCCGCTCGAGGTTGCGTAGTTTGCCCTCCGCGCGCAGGCGCACCACCGCGCCGCCGTCGTGGATCGCGACGCCCGCCGAGTCATAGCCGCGGTACTCGAGGCGCCGCAGGCCGTCGATCAGCATGTCGCCGCACTCACGCTCCCCGATATACCCGACGATTCCGCACATGAGGTCTCCGATACTGCTTGGGTGCTCGCATTGTCGGCGATTCGGCCGGGCGTCGCCAGTCGGTCGCCTGCCAGCGGGAGTCGAGGCCGCCGGCACCTGCCGGACCCGCCATCTCCCGGGCGTCAGTCGAGCCGCGACCCGATCGCGACCGTGTTGGCGAGCACACGGGCCCCGCCTGCGACGACCGCGTCCCGCAAACGACAGCCAGCCTCGATCACGGCCCCGGCCCCGACGACCGTCGAGCCGACGAGCCGAACGCTGGGCTCCAGCGTGACGTCGTGACCGACGACACAGCCGGCGTCGATGTACACCGTGTCCGGGTCGATCATCGTGACGCCGCTCGCCATCAGCGCATCGTTGGCTCGGCGCCGGGCGTAGCGCTCGGCACGGGCGAGGTGGCGGCGGTCGTTGACCCCGTGCAGCGCCTCGATGTCCTCACCCACGATGATCCCGCAGGGCGTCCCCCGGTCGGACGCCGTCTCGACGAGGTCCGTCAGGTAGAACTCGCCCGCCGCGTTGTCGGCATCGACGGACATCAGGCCGGCGCGCAGGAAGTCCGCGTCGACGAGGTAGGTCCCGATGTTGACCTCGGTGATCGCTCGCTCGGCCTCGGTCGCGTCCTTGTGCTCGACGATCCGGAGTGCTTCGCCGACGGAGTCGCGGACGATGCGGCCGTACTGGTTGGGCGTCAGGTCGTGCGCCGTGAGCATGGTGACCGGCGAACGTCGGGTCGCGTGGAGCGAGACCAGCGCGGTCGCATCCCCGGGGCTGAGGTTCGGGACGTCGCCGCTGAGGATCATCACAGCGCCGTCGTACTCGGCGTAGGCGGCCCACGCGCTTCGCACGGCGTCGGCCGTGCCGCGCATCTCGGCCTGCACGTGGCACGAGACGCGATCACCGTAGCGCTCGGTGAGGAAGCGCTCGACGAGCTCGCGCCCGTAACCGACCACCACCGCGACCTCGTCGGCCCCCGCGCTGAGGGCGAGGTCCACGGGGTAGGCGATCATCGGGAGCCCCCGAATGGGGTGCATCACCTTCGGGAGCTCGGATTTCATGCGGGTTCCGAGCCCGGCCGCCATGACGACGGCTTTGAACGAGAGCTGGGTCATGGTGGAGCCGTCCGGCGGGGGCTCAGTAGGCGGCCAGAGATTGGATCTCGGCGAGCAGGTCTCCGACCTGGGGCAGTATCGCCTCTTCGAGGACGGGCGCGTAGGCCACGAAGGAGTCCTTGCCACAGACGCGCCGCACCGGTCCATCGAGGAACTCGAAGAGATCGTCGGCGATGCGCGCGGCGATCTCGGCGGCGTATCCGAACGAGAGGTGATCCTCGTGGGCGACGATGACCTTGTTCGTCGTGCGGACGGTGGCCGTGATCGCGTCCCAGTCGTAGGGCTGCAGCGAGCGCAGGTCGATGATCTCGACGTCGATGCCGAGCTTCTCTGCCTCTCGGGCCGCCTTCACCGCCCGCTGCACCACGCACCCGTAGGTGATGATGCTCAGGTCCTTGCCTTCGCGGACGGTCGCCGCCTTGCCGAAGGGAATCATGAAGTCGTCGCCGGGATTCTGCGACTTGTTGTAGGTCTGGCGGTAGAGGTGCTTCGGCTCGAGGAACATCACCGGGTCGTCGCACCGGATCGCCGTCCGCAACAGGCCCGCAGCGTCGAGTGCGGAGCTCGGCATCACCACCCGCAGGCCGGGAATGTGCGTGAAGAGCACCTCTCCGGACTGGCTGTGGTAGGGGGCGCCGCCGGTGAGGTAACCACCGATCGGCGCCCGGACCACGACGGGCGCCGAAAACGCCCCGTTCGACCGCCACCGGTAGTTCGCCAGCTCGTTGCGGAGCTGCATGTACGCCGGCCAGATGTAGTCGAAGAACTGGATCTCGACGACCGGGCGCAGACCGCGGAGCGCCATGCCGATCGCGCGCCCGATGATGTTCGCCTCGGCAAGGGGCGAGTTGAACACGCGATCGCCGCCGAAGCGGGTCTGCAGACCGTGCGTGACCTTGAAGACGCCACCCTTGCCCTTGACCCGGTCGAGATATTCCTCCCGGCTGGCGTCGGCGACGTCTTCGCCGAACACGACGATCCGCGGGTCACGTCCCATCTCCGACCGCAGCGTCGCGTTGAGCTGGTCGACCATCGTGCCCTCGTTGCCCGAGAACACGGGCTCCGTGGCAAACGCGTCGCCGGTCGGGTCGACCTCTTCCGAGAACACGAAGCGCAGTGCGGTCTCCGGCTCGGGCTTCGCAGCCGCCAACGCTGCCTCGGTGGCCGCATCGATCTCGAGGTCGACCTCCGCGCGCAGCGATTGGAGCTCCGCCTCCGTCAGGATTCCTTCGTCGAGCAGGAACGCCGGAAGCGCGTTGATCGGATCGCGGCGCGCGTCGGCGTCCCGCTCCTCCGGCGGCCGGTAGAGCGTCTCGCTGTCGGACATCGAGTGCGAGTAGGGCCGCACGACGTGCGCGTGGCACATCGCGGGCCCACGCCCGGAGCGCACGTACTCGATGGCCTTCTTCATCGCTTGGTGCGTCTCGACGACGTTGCACCCGTCGAAGTCGAAGATCTCCAGGTCCGGGAATCCGGACACGAGGCGCGAGATCGATCCGCCGGCCGTCTGGACCTCGACCGGGGTGCTGATCGCGTAGCCGTTGTCCTCGATCAGGTAGAGAACCGGCAGCTTCAGATTGCACGCCGTGTTCATCGACTCCCAGAACTCCCCCTGGCTCGTCGTGCCGTCGCCCGACGACACGAAGACGACCTCGTCGTTCGCGTAGGAGATCGTCCCGTCGCTCAGCCCGTCGACGGCCTCGCAGATATCTCGGACCTGCGCAGCGCCGGCGGCGTGCAGGAACTGGGTCCCGGTGCAAGACGACACGGCGGGGATGTTCAGATCGACGTGCCCCCAGTGGCAGGGCATCTGGCGGCCGCCGGAGTTCGGGTCCGCTGCCGCGCCGACGCCCTGGAGCAGGACCTCTGTGGGCGTCATGCCCAGCGTCAGAACGAGCGCGCGATCCCGGTAGTAGGGGAAGAACCAGTCGCGTCCGGGTCGCAGGAGGCGGCCGGCGCAGATCAACGGGAGCTCGTGGCCGGCGCCGGAGATCTGAAAGAAGATCTTGTTCTTCTTCTTGAGGTTGATCTCGCGGTCGTCGAGCCGGCGAGACAAATACACGAGGCGGTAGATCTCCAGCAGCGCCTTCTTGGACAATCCGCCGCGCATCGAACGCCCGCGCGCCGGTCGCCGGCTCGTCTTTCCGCCGCGCGGGGCCCGTGTCGCTCTGGTCGCTGCTTCGATCGGTCCATGTGCCATGTGGCTCAACCTTTCTCCCCGGCGATCTCCAAAGGAGTCGGTGTGATGATTCGCCGCGGCCGGGTCGGCGCAGCGTTACTCTTTACTGTTCGGGCACTTGCGCGCATGGCGCGCCAAGGCCGCTGGCGAAACGTAGTCAACCGTCGCCGGGTTGACAAGGGGCGGACATCGGGCCCCGAGCGGCCTCACCGCACGATCAGATTGAGGATCTTCCGAGGCACGAAGACGGTCTTCACGAGCTGCCGGTCCGCCAGCGCCGTGTTGACCTTGTCGAGCTCGCGGGCGCGCGCCACGCAGGTCTCGGCGTCGGCGTCGGGCGCGACCTCGATGGTGCCGCGCATCTTGCCGTTGACCTGGACCGGGAGCGTGATCGTGCGCTCGACCAACAACCCCTCGTCCACCGTGGGCCAGGGCTCGTAGGCGAGGGACTCCCCGTGGCCGAGCACCCGCCAGAGTTCCTCCCCCAGGTGCGGGGCGAAGGGCGACAGGAGCAGCGCGAAACGCTCTGCCGTCGGCCGCGCGATCCGGTCGTGCTTGTAGAGCTCGTTCAACATCTCGATCAGCGCCGCGATCCCGGTGTTGAACCGCATTCCCTCGATGTCGTCGCCGACCTTCTTCGTCGTCGCGTGGGCCAGCCGGGCTTCTTCGGTCGTCGCCTCGGCATCGACGATGCGGGCTGCGAGGCCGCCCTCGTCGTCGGTGAACAGACGGAACGCGCGCGCGAGGAACCGGTGCATTCCGCGGACACCGTCGGTCTGCCACGGCTTGGTGGCGTCGAGTGGGCCCATGTACATCTCGTAGAGTCGCAACGCGTCTGCGCTGAAGTCGGCGATCACGTCGTCCGGATTG
>CAZFPM010000285.1:0-7031 GCA_964520965.1 uncultured Myxococcales bacterium | reverse complement strand
GGGAGGCGGAGCAGTACATCCCCTTCGACATCAGCGACGTGTACCTCGATGTCGAGATGCTCTCGTCGCGCGCGGCCCAGGGCCAGATGGACGTGCTCCTGGTCGCTGCCAAGAAGGAGACGGTCAACGACTACGTGAACGTGGCGCGCGAAGCGGGCCTCGAGCCGTTGGTGATGGACGTCCAGGCTTGCGACCTGCAGAACATGTTCGAAATCAACTACGGCCTCGCCACCGGCGAGACCGTGGTTCTGATCGATTGCGGCGCCGCGGTGACGAACATCAACGTGCTCGCCGACGGCGTGACGACGTTCACGCGCGACATCGCGATGGCCGGGAACCTCTTCACCGAGGAAATCCAGAAGCAGCTGAACATCACGTACGAAGAGGCGGAGACCTACAAGCGAGGCGGTACGGTCGAGCAACAGGACTCGGTGGTACCGCAAGAGGTCGAGCGCGTCGTGCAGCAGGTGGCGGAGGCCATCGCGGGTGAGGTTCAGCGTTCGTTGGACTTCTACGCCGCGACCTCCGCGGAGTCGCTCTTCTCGAAAGTGTACCTGAGCGGCGGAAGCGCGCGCCTGCCGGCCCTCGGGCGGACGGTGTCGCGGACCTGCGGTGTTCCGGTCGAGTTGATCAATCCGTTCGCGAACGTCTCGTACGATGAGCGGACCTTCACGCCCGAGTACCTCGAGACCGTCGCGCCGAGCGCTGGCGTCGCGGTTGGATTGGCGCTGCGAAAGAGCTTGGAGACATGATTCGCATCAACCTACTGCCGGTTCGGCGGACAGCGATACGCCAGTACGGCAAGCAGCAGCTGCTGCTCGGCCTGCTGCTGATCGGCGTCGAGATCGCGGTACTGTTCACGCTCTACAGCGGCAAGTCGGGCGAGCTCGCCGACGAGCGCGAGGCAGCGGATCAGATCCAGGTCGAGGTCGACGAGCTGAGCCAGCAGAACGAGGTCATCGGTCGCCTGAACTCGCAGAAGGAGCAGCTGGAGAACCTCGCACGGATCCTCGAGGACCTGGAGGCGAACCGAGCTGGTCCGGTGCAGGTGCTCGACGAGCTGAAGGAGATGCTGAACGCGCCGGCGAACGACCTCCAGCGGGTCGCACAGCAGCGCCGGAATTGGGATACGAGCTGGGACCCGCGCTCGGTTTGGATCACGTCGTTCGACGAGGACACGGGATCGGTCGACATCATGGGTCGCGCCATGACCAACGACGATGTCGCCGAGTTCACGGTGCGCCTGGCGAGCTCGCACTACTTCACCGGGGTGCGCCTGAACCGTACGGCCGCGGCCAACGCGGAAGGCATCGGGCCCGTCTTCGAGTTCGAGATCACGGCGAACGTGAACTACGGACTCCTCGACGAAGATGAGAGCTAGGCGGTTGGTTTCATGAGCGAATTCCTCGACCAATTCGATAAGGTACCCCTCAGCCAGAAGCTGTTGCTCCTCGTGCTGTTGATGCTCGGGGTCTTCGTCGCCTACTTCTTCCTCTTCTCGTCGAAGATGGACGAGCAGATCCAGAACGAGCGGCGGCGAACCAACGACCTCATGGACCGGCGGGCAGAGCTTCGCGCGGGCACCGACGACATCGAGCGAATCCGGGCCGAGATCCAGGAGCTCTGCACCCGCCAAGCGACCTTCCTCGAGAAGCTGCCGCCGCGCGAGGAGATCCCCTCTCTGCTCCAGAGCATCAACCAGCAGGGCGAGCTGACCGGTCTCGAGATCAAGCGCTTCGAGCGCAACGAGAACATGCCCGGGATCAACTACACGACGATCCCGGTCTCCATGACCCTCGAAGGCACCTACGACCAGATCGCCGACTTCTTCTACTTCATCGGGCGCCAGCAACGCATCGTCAACGTCTCGAACATCGGGCTCCGCGTGAATCGGAGCGCGAATCCGTGGCGGATCCAGGGCGGCGGTACAGGCGCCGAGCGCGGCGTCGCGTGGATGCAGCTCGAAGAGATCGGGCCACCGACCCTCCAGGTCGAGTGCTTGCTGAACACCTACTACGCCGATGCCTCGTCGATGACAGGAGGTGACGCATGCGCAGAGTGACGCGACACTGTCCCGTCGCCGCGGCCATCGTGCTGATGCTGGTCGCCTGTGGCGATGACGTCGAGCGGGTGGAGGCACCCGCGCCTGCGCCGGCCGCCGCGTCGGCGGCCGCGCCAGCCGCTGCCGCACCGGCGGAGAACCGGGTTCAGGCGATGATCAACGAGATCGATCGTCAGGCCTTCACCCCGGAATCCCGCGACCCGTTCTCGCCGCCTCGCCCGACGCGATCCGGCGGTCCGAACCCGACCCCCGATGCCGTGGTCCCCGACTGCAACATCGACGACGATCCCCTCGGGGAGACCGACCTTTCCGAGCTGGCACTGATGGCGCTGATCACCGGCACGCCGGTCCCGCGCGCGATGTTCACGGCCAACAGGGATTCGCAGGCAGTGATCGTGAGCGAAGGAGCCAAGATCGGCCCCGACTGCACGAATCGGATCACGGACATCCGGGACAACGAGGTCGTCGTTACCCAGATGAGCTTCAACGAAGCCGAGCGCGTAGAGACCGTGCTCATCCTCAACGAAGAGCGGCTCGCCGCAGAGATAATCGACATCCGATGACGAACCGCCGCCGGAATCCCGACATGATCCGCACTCGACGGCCCTGGAACACCGCCGAGCCGCGTGACGGGCTGCGCCCGGAGAGATCGATGCAACGAAAGCTGATTGTCGCCATCTTCGCGCTGACCCTCCTGCCGGCGCCCCCGGGCTTCGCCCAGGCGGACGACGCCAACCTGGTCTCCGGCATCACGGTCTCGGAGCTCGACGAAGCCACCGAGATCCGCGTGGCCGGCCAACAGCACGCGACCTACTCGGTCTACCGTCTGAGAAACCCGCTGCGCCTCTTCGTCGACATCTCCGAAACGCGGCTCCAGCAGGAGATCGCGCCGGTCACGATCGACAACGGCGTCGTCTCGCAGGTCGCCGCGGTCGAATACGAGGATGAGCTCGCCACGGTTACCCGCGTCGTCGTCGGCTTCGACCAGGACGCGCTCTATGACGTCAACACGGACGGCGACGACCTCGTCATCACCGTCGACGGCTCCGGCCGCAATCTCTTCGTCACCGGCCCGCCGACGACCGCCGAGGACATGGAACTCCTCCACCGCGAGATCTTCCTCGGCGAGCAGCGCATCGACGCGATGGCTGACGCCCTCGCTGACGCGCAGTCGCGCGCATCGACCGCCGAGGCCGAGCTTCTCCAGGCTCAGCTGGACCGCCAGCGGGCCGAACAGGCGCGGCTTGCCGCACTGACCGCGACCGAAGCTCTCGAAGCCGAGTACTCCGAGACGATCGAGATCACGAACGCGCGTGTCGATGCCCTCGTGGCAGACCGCGCCGACGCCGAGGCCCGCATCGCCGCCCAGCAGCAGCAGCTCACCTCGCTCGACGCGGAGCGCCAGGCCGCGCTTGGCCGCATCGAGTCGTTGCAGGCCGACACCGCCGCCAACGAGCTGGCGCTCGCCGAGCGCGACGCCGCGCTCGCCCAGGCCGAGTCGCGCGCTGCCGAGTTCGAGGCCGCCATCGCTGCCCAGCAGGCCGCCGGTGCCACCGAGGCCGAGCTGGCCGAGCTGGCCGCCGAGCACGCCCAGCTGGTCGCCGAGCTCGAGACCCGCGAAGGCGAGCTCGCAGCCCTCGTCTCCGAGAGCCAGCGTGCCGAGGCCGAGCTGGCCGATGCACTGGCAGAGGCCCGCGCGTCGCAGGAAGCCCAGCAAGACGTGATCGCTCGCCAGGCCGAGACCATCGCCGCTCTCGAGGCCATGCCCGCGCCGACGCCGGCGCCCGTCCAGGCACCGCAGGAGGCGTGGACCAGTCCGGCGATCCGTGACATCCGGTTCGAGCACGTCGACGGGATGGACCGAGTCGTGATCGAGACCGCAGGGTCCATCGAGTACGCCGCGCTTCCGCTCGAAGACGGCCGGTCGGCCATCACGTTCGCTGGCGCCGAGTTGCCCGATGCGCTTCGCCGTACCCTCGACACGCGCGCGTTCGAGGGGCCGGTGGCCTTCGTCTCCAGCTACACCGATGCCGACGGCGCCGTGCGCGTCGTCGCCGAGATGACTCGCAACGCGGCCGAGGTGCTGCGCCAGGATGCGGGCAACCTCGTCTGGGAATTCGCCGCACGTCCGGAAGCCGAGGTGTTCGCAGCCGTCGCGGCCTCGACGACGTTGCCGACGAGCCACGCCGAGCCCATGGTCGCGGCCGCGACCAGCTACGGGTCCACGGCCAGCCCCTACTCCATCGCTTCGGGATCCGGAGGCGGCGACAGCCCCTTCCTGCGTCGGCCTCGGATGACGCGCAAGCGGGTCACCATCGACCTGCGTGACGCCGATGTCGCCAACATCCTCCGCCTGATCGCGGACGAGGGGAACATCAACATCGTGTCGAGTTCCGACGTGGCCGGCTCGGTGACCCTGCGCCTCCGTTCCGTCCCTCTGGACGATGCGCTCGTGGTCATCCTGCGCAGTCTCGGCCTCGGCTGGGAGCAGCAGGGCAACATCATCCGCGTCGCGCCCATCACCGAGTTCGAGGCGGAGTACGACCGTGAGATCGAGATGTTGGAGAACGCGTGGCGCCTCGAGCCGCTCCGCGTGCGCCTGGTGCCGGTCAACTACGCCGAGGCCGAACAGCTCGCGTCCCTCGTGAGCTCCGTGCTCTCGGACCGGGGCGACGTTACGGTGGACCGGCGCAACAACACGTTGGTCATCACCGATGTCGTCAACCACCTGGACACGGCACAGACGCTCGTCGAGCAGCTGGACAACCAGACACCGCAGATTCTCATCGAAGCGCGCATCGTCGAAACCAACGACCAGTTCCGGCGGCAACTCGGTATCCAGTGGGGTGGTGATTACGTCGCTGACCAGTCGCTCGGCAACTCGACCGGGCTGCTCTTCCCGTCGACCGTCGGTATCGCCGGTGGTGCCAGCGACGGCCAGGAGCCGACCGCCGGTACGTCGTCGAGCCCGAACTTCGCGGTCAACCTGCCGGCGCCCGCGGGTACCGGTACTGGTGGCGCGCTCGGGTTCACCTTCGGAAGCCTCTCCGGCGCACTCAACCTGAATCTGCGTCTCAGCGCCGCCGAGAACTCCGGTACGGCGAAGGTCGTGTCCGCACCGCGGATCATGGCGACGAACAACGGCCGAGCGGTGATCACGAGTGGCGTGTCGATCCCCGTGAGCGTCGTCTCCGCTGCCGGCGCGCAGACGGTCTTCTTCGACGCCTCGTTGAACCTCGACGTCACGCCGCGCGTGACCCCGGACGGGAACATCTTCCTCGAGGTCAACATCAGCAAGAACGAACCGGACTTCGAGAACACCGGCGCCCGTGGCGACCCGTCGATCATCCGCCGCGAGGCGAGCACGCAGCTGCTCATCCGCGATGGCGACACCACGGTCATCGGCGGCATCTTCCAGCGCAACTCCGGTTACTCGCAGAGCCGAGTCCCGTTCTTCGGCCACCTGCCGGTCATCGGACCGCTCTTCAGGAATTCGTCCCAGACCGACGTTCGGAACGAGCTGCTCGTGTTCATCACGCCGCGCATCGTGAACCGGGACCTCTCGATCGACGCGTTGGGTGGAGACGACATCCAACAAATCGAACACTAGTGCGCTTGAGCATAGGTAACGAACACACCTGCTATGCCGAGAGCGCTTCGGCCCAGGAGCGACGAGCGTCCTGTGGCGGGACCACTGGTCCGAGGAGAGACGCAGGCAGCGGCGCTCCCGGCGACGCAGGTGTGATCGGGAATTGTGAGCAAGAGCGCTAGGGTCGTCCTCGTCGGTCCGATGGGGGCAGGGAAGACCACCGTCGCGCAACTCCTCGGAGAAGCGCGAGCGGTGGCCACGGTCGATCTGGACTCCTTGATCGAGACCCGCGCCGGCTCCTCCATCGCCGCGATCTTCGCTCGGCACGGGGAAGACGAATTCCGCCGACTCGAGCTGGCCGCCGCGCGCGATGTGCTCGCCGATCGCGGTGATTTCGTGCTTGCGCTCGGCGGCGGTGCCTGGATGAACCCGGCCATTCGGGAGGCGTGCCGGGACGCAGGAGCCAACGTCGTGTACCTGCATGTCTCCCCCGAGATCGCAGCGGCTCGGCTCGACGGCCCGGACCAGCGCGCGATGCGGCCGCTCCTGGTTGACGACCCTGGCGCTGCGCTGGCCGCCCTCTACGATGCGCGCGACCCGACCTATCGAACGGCAGACGTCGTGGTCGACACCGATCATGAGCGCCCCGACGCCATCGCCGCCCGACTGGCTGCGCTCGGAGGACGCGATGGGTGAAGCTCCGATCGCGGTCTCGACGGCCTCGGCCCACTATCCCGTGCGTATCGTATGCGGCGGCGTGCGGGCGATCGGCGGGCTCGTGTCCGGAGCTGCGCCGTCTGGGCGACTCATCGTCGTATCCGACAGCCACGTCGCACCCCTCTACGCCGAACCGCTCGTCGACTGTCTGCGAGGCGAGGGGCGCGAGACCCGCATTCTGGTCTTCCCTCCCGGCGAGCAGTCGAAGAGTGGCGAGACCATTGCTGCATTGTGGGATGGCGCGTTCGCCGAACCCCTGGACCGCGACGACAAGATCGTCGCCGTTGGCGGAGGGGTAGTCGGCGACCTGGCCGGATTCCTGGCGTCGACGTTGATGCGCGGAATCGGGATCATCCAGGTGCCGACGACGTTGCTCGCCATGGCGGACGCGGCCATCGGAGGGAAGACCGGGATCAACCTGTCGGTCGGCAAGAACCTGGTGGGGACCTTCCACCAGCCGCTCGCCGTGGTCGCTTGGGTGGGCTCGTTGGCGACACTCCCGCCGCGCGAGCTCCGCAGCGGAATGGCGGAGGTCGTGAAGTCGGCATTCATCGCCGGCGACGAGGAGTTGGGGCAGATCGAGGCCGACGCGGAGCTGCTCGCCGCCGGTGATCCGGAGGCGCTGCAACGGGCGATCCGGATCGCGGCGGCGCTGAAGGCCTC
>CAZFPM010000284.1:0-7087 GCA_964520965.1 uncultured Myxococcales bacterium | reverse complement strand
GTCGAGGAGTGCGACGACGGCAACCGGGTCGGCGGCGATGGCTGCGCGCCCTCGTGTCGGCTCGAGGCCTGCGGCAACGGCATGGTCGATCCCCTCGAGGCCTGCGACGACGGCAACGCCTTGTCCGGCGACGGTTGCTCGGCGACCTGTGTGCTCGAGTCGTGCGGAAATGGGGTTCGCGACGTCGGGGAGCACTGCGACGACGGTAACCTGGTCGCCGGCGACGGCTGCTCGCCGTCATGCACCGGTGAGTTCTGTGGAAACGGCCTGATCGATGTCGGTGAGTCGTGCGACGACGGCAACATCACGGCCGGAGACGGGTGCGCGTCCGACTGCACGTTGGAGGTTTGCGGCGACGGCCGACGCGACCCCACCGAGGTCTGTGACGACGGCAACCTGCGCGACGGCGATGGGTGCTCGTCGCGTTGCACGCCGGGCACCTGCGGCGATGCTTTCCTCGACTTCGGTGAGACCTGCGACGACGGCAACACCACGGCCGGCGATGGCTGCGACGGAGCGTGCAACCTCGAGCTCTGCGGCGACGGTGTCGTCGACCTCGGCGAGGAGTGCGACGACGGCAATCGCGCCGCGGGTGATGGCTGCTCGCCCCTGTGTGCCGGAGAGGCGTGCGGCAACGGGGCGGTCGACGTCGGCGAGTCCTGCGACGACGGCAACGTCGTCGGCGGTGACGGTTGCGACGAGTCGTGCCGGTTCGAAGTGTGTGGCAATGGGACTGCCGACGCCGGCGAGATCTGCGACGACGGAAACCGCAACAACGGCGACGGGTGTTCGCTGTCGTGCCGCCCCGAGGCCTGCGGCGATGGGCGGCTCGATCTCGGCGAGGCGTGCGACGATGGGAACACCGCTCCCGGCGACGGCTGCAACGCCGCGTGTGCGTTCGAGATCTGCGGCGACGGCGCGACGGGCGCCGGCGAGATGTGTGACGACGGCAACCGCGTGGCCGGCGACGGTTGCTCGGCGATGTGCGCTGCCGAGCGGTGCGGCGACGCGGTGCGGGACCCGATCGAGGAGTGTGACGATGGCAACAGCGCCGAGGGCGACGGATGCTCGTCCGGGTGCCGGGTAGAGGCGTGCGGAAATGGCGTCGTCGACGAGGGCGAGACCTGCGACGACTCCAACCGCCGCGGCGAGGACGGCTGCAGCGCGTTCTGCGGAAACGAGGAATGCGGCAACGGCACGGTCGACCCCGGCGAGGACTGTGACGACGGCAACACCACGCCCGGTGATGGGTGCAACGCGACCTGTGGGGCGGAGTGGTGCGGCAACGGCATCGTCGAGTTGGGCGAGGTGTGTGACGACGGCAACCTGCAGGTCGGCGACGGCTGCACCCGACGGTGCCGCGGCGAGATCTGCGGCAACGCGGTGCTCGATTTCGGCGAGGTATGCGACGACGGAAACGGCGACGACGATGACGGCTGCAACTCCGACTGCCTGGTGCCGAACTGCGGCGATGGCGTCGTCGACGAAGGCGAGGATTGCGACGACGACAACACCGAGTTCGGCGATGGCTGTTCGCCGGCCTGCCACCTCGAGGTGTGTGGAAACGGCTGGATCGAGTTCGGGGAGCAGTGCGACGACGGCAACGACCTCCCCGGCGACGGTTGCTCACCGCGCTGCGGAGCCGAAGTCTGCGGCAACGGGATCACCGACGCCTACGAACAGTGCGACGACGGGAACACGTTCGATGGCGACACCTGCTCGGCGGCGTGCGCACTGCCGGGGTGTGGCAACGGCCGCCTGGACGCCGGGGAGCAATGTGACGATGGCGGCCGAACGGGCGGTGATGGCTGCAACGCGGACTGCCGCATCGAGGTCTGTGGCGACGGGGTGTTCGCTGTGGGCGAGGAGTGTGACGACGGTGGCATTCGGGGAGGTGACGGTTGCTCGGCGACCTGCGCGATCGAGGTCTGCGGCAACGGCGTGGCCGACCTCGGCGAGCGATGTGACGACGGAAACCTGACCCCGGGCGACGGCTGCTCGCCGGCCTGCCGACCGGAGGTGTGCGGCAACGGAATCGTCGACTTCGGCGAGGATTGCGACGACGGCGGCACCCGCGCCGGTGACGGCTGCTCGGCGACGTGTCGGAACGAGCGCTGCGGCAACGGGCGTCTCGACGCCGGTGAGCAATGCGACGACGGCAATCGGGTGTCCGCGGACGGCTGCTCGGCCGGGTGTACCCTCGAGGCGTGCGGCAACGGCCGGCACGACCCCGGCGAGCAGTGCGACGACGGCAACAGCGTGTCCGGCGACGGTTGCTCCGCGACCTGTCGGTCGGAGGCATGCGGCAACGGGCGCCTCGACGCCGGTGAGCAATGTGACGACGGCAACACCTCCGATGCCGACGGCTGCTCGGCAGGCTGCCGCGACGAGGTGTGCGGCAACGGGGTCGTCGATGCCGGCGAAGAGTGTGACGACGGCGCGGTCGCGGCCGGCGACGGGTGCTCTGCAACGTGCGCCGTCGAGGTGTGTGGCAACGGACTTCTGGACACCGGCGAGGAGTGCGATGACGGCAACACCGTCGATGCCGACGGTTGCTCGGCGACCTGTGCGGCCGAAGTGTGTGGCAACGGAGTGCGCGACGCCAGCGAGGAGTGCGACGACGGCGGGACCGTGCCCGGCGACGGCTGTTCGTTCCTCTGCCGGTTCGAGGCCTGCGGCAACGGAGTGGTCGAGCCGAGCGAGGAATGCGACGACGGAAACGTGGTTGCCGGCGACGGCTGCACGGAAACCTGCGCGCTTGAGCCTTGTGCCGGCGCCGCCGTTTGCTCCTGTGGCGACGGCGTGCTCGACGGCGGCGAGGAATGCGACGACGACAACAACAGAAGCGGCGACGGCTGCTCGTCGGCCTGCACCCTCGAGGAGTGCGGCAACGGATATCGCGACGCAGGCGAGACCTGCGACGACGGCAACACCGAGAGCGGCGATGGCTGCTCGTCGGTGTGTCGCGCCGAGGGTTGTGGCAATGGCAGGCGTGACGCCGGCGAGGCCTGCGACGACGGCGGCAACGTCGACGGCGACGGCTGTTCCCGGCTGTGCGCGTCCGAGGTGTGTGGCTCCGGTAGCGTCGACGCCGGCGAGGCCTGCGACGATGGAAACGTCGAGGGTGGCGACGGCTGCTCCCCGACCTGCACATACGAAGTGTGCAGCAACGGCACCGTCGACGTCGGCGAGACCTGCGACGACGGCAACGTCGAGGGCGGTGATGGCTGCTCCGCCCGCTGCGCGGTCGAGACGTGTGGCGACGGCGATGTCGCGGTCGGCGAGGGCTGTGACGACGGCAACGTCGTCGCTGGCGACGGCTGCTCCGATGCTTGCCTCGACGAGTCGTGCGGCAACGGTGAGCTCGATGAGGGGGAGCTCTGCGACGACGGAAATATCGACGCCGGCGACGGCTGCTCGTCGACGTGTGTGGTCGAGTCGTGCGGCGACGGCGTCGCCGATCCATGGGAGGTCTGCGACGACGGCAACACCGACGGCGGCGACGGTTGCTCTTCGCTGTGCCAACTCGAGATCTGCGGCAACGGTCGTCGCGACGACGGAGAGGAGTGCGACGACGGAGACGCCCTCGCTGGCGACGGCTGCTCACGGGCCTGCCGCCTGGAGGTCTGCGGCAACACGTTCGTCGATATCGCCGAGGATTGTGACGACGGAAATACCGATGCCGGCGACGGCTGCTCCGACGTGTGCCTCTCCGAGGAGTGCGGCAACGGCGTCCTCGATCTCGGCGAAGCGTGCGATCTGGGCGACGTGCTTCCCGGCGACGGCTGTTCCGAGACCTGCGCGGTCGAGGCCTGCGGCAACGGAATCATCGACTTCGGGGAGAGCTGCGACGACGGGAACACCGTCGGCGGCGACGGCTGCACGTCGGCCTGCGTCGCAGAGGGGTGCGGCGACGGAACGGTCACCGAGGACGAGGAATGTGACGACGGCGACAGCGTCGGCGGCGACGGCTGCTCCGCGAGTTGTCGCCTGGAGGTCTGCGGGAACGGACGTGTGGATCCCGGTGAGACCTGCGACGACGGAGGGCTCCGGTCCGGGGACGGCTGCTCGACGGACTGCTGGCTCGAGGCTTGCGGAGACGGGAACCGCGACGCCGGCGAGGAGTGCGACGACGGCAATGGTACCCCCGGCGACGGTTGCTCCCCCGAGTGCGCGCTGGAGGTCTGCGGGAACGCCGTCGTCGACGTCGGAGAAGCGTGCGACGACGGGAACCTGCGTGGCGGCGACGGATGCTCCGAGACCTGCACGCCCGAGCTCTGTGGCGACGGTGTCGTCAACACCGGCGAAGAGTGTGATGACGGCAACGGCGACCCCACCGACTCCTGCACCGCCGCATGCCGCGGCGCGCGGTGCGGCGACGGAGCACTGCACATCGGCAGCGAAGCGTGCGACGACGGAGACCTCGACGACACCGACGGCTGTCTCGCCGACTGCACGGCACCCAGCTGTGGCGACGGGTTCGTATGGATCGGCGTCGAGACGTGTGACGACGGCAACACGGCCAACGACGATTCGTGCCTGGCGGAGTGCGTCCCGAACACGTGCGGCGACGGCTTCATCTGGGTGGGCGTCGAAGCATGCGACGATGGCAACACCGCCGATGAAGACGGCTGCCGCGGCGACTGCGCACCGCAAGACTGCGGCGACGGAACGGTCGATGCCGACGAAGAATGCGACGACGGGAACCGAAACCCGCGGGACAGCTGCACCAACACCTGCCGCGATGCCGTGTGCGGCGACGGGACCGTCCGCGTCGGCGCCGAGAGCTGCGACGACGGCAACACCCTCGACAACGACGCGTGCACGAGCGCCTGCGAGACCGCCGTGTGCGGCGACGGCCTCGTGAGAGCGGGCATCGAGGACTGTGACGACGGCGACGATGACGACCTCGACGAGTGCGTCAGCAACTGCAAGAACCCGCGCTGCGGCGACGGGCACGTCTGGGATGGCGTCGAGGAGTGCGACGACGCCAACGAGCGCGAGGACGACGCCTGCCTCACCGCCTGCGTGCCCGCCACGTGCGGCGACGGACACGTGCAGTTCGGGGTCGAAGCCTGCGACGACGGCAACCTCGACGAGCGCGACGCCTGCCTGACGACCTGCACCGAGGCCATGTGCGGCGACGGCGTCGTGCAACGGGATGTCGAAGAGTGCGACGACGGCAATGTGGTCGACACCGACTCCTGCCCGTCGAGCTGCGAGCTGGCTCGCTGCGGCGACGGCTTCGTCGAGTCCGGATTCGAGGCGTGCGACGACGGCAACGACATCGAAACCGACGCGTGCCGTTCGACGTGCGTTCGGGCTCGTTGCGGCGATGGCATCGTGCACGAGGACGTCGAGGCCTGCGACGACGGCGCGGCGAACTCCGACGCGCTCCCGAGCGCCTGCCGCACCACCTGTGTCGAGGCCTTCTGTGGTGATGGTGTCGTGGACACCGACGAGGAGTGCGATGACGGCGACCTGAACTCCGACGAAGATCCCGACGCCTGCCGCTCCGACTGCATCGCACCCTTCTGCGGCGACGGCGTGATCGACACCGCAGAGGAGTGCGACGACGCCGATCTGAGGTCCGACAGCGACCCCGACGCATGCCGTCTCGATTGCCTCGCGGCCTTCTGCGGCGACGGCGTCGTCGACACGGGCGAAGCATGCGACGCCGGAGAGGAGAACGCAGACGACCCCGAGGCCCCGTGTTCGACCCTATGCGGTTCGACCACCTGCGGCGACGGCGTGGTCGACCCCGGCGAGGATTGTGACGACGGCGAGCTGAACTCCAACGACGACCCGGACGCATGCCGCGAAAACTGTGTCGCACCCTGGTGCGGCGACGGGGTCCTCGACAGCATCGAAGAGTGTGACGACGGCGACTTGAACTCCGATGTGGTCCCCGACGCGTGCCGCCGCGATTGCAGCCTGTGGACCTGCGGTGATGGCGTGGTCGATACTGGCGAGGACTGTGATCTCGGCCCGGACAACGGACTCGGCGATTGCCCCGATGATTGCTTGCTCGGCCCGGGGGATGACGGTCCCGGAGACGGCGGCGACGTTGGCGACGCGGGCCCGACTGACGCCGATGTTGCCGACACCGTCGACGCGAGCGACGGCATCTCCGACGAAGAAGAGGCCGATGGTGCCTTCGCCAACCCGGACGCGTTCGGCGTCGACGGAAGCGACGCCGATGGCGGCGACGGCACGGGGGATCCGCCGGGCGACGAAGGCTGTGGTTGCCGCGTGGTCGGCCCGGCCGGTCCTGCGGGCGCCTGGCTCGTGCTCGCCGGGTTGCTCGTGCTCCGGCGGCGCCGGCAATCGACAGAGGCGCCGGTCAGCGAGGCAGAGGGGCCGAGGTGAGTAGACGATTGGACCCCAGAGGCGTCGTGTTCGCCCTGGCGCTCGCCGTCGGCTTCACCCCCACACCGACCGAAGCGCAGACCCCCGAACCCACGGAAGAGAGCATCGGCGCGGCTCTCGTCGGCACATGGATCGCCGAGTACGAATCGCCCTTCGTCGGCGGCATGGTCGAGCAGGTCTGGGTGTTCTCGGAGGGGAACGGATTTCAGGAGACGACGGACGGCGACGAAGGGCCGCGCGGCGGCTACCACATCACCGACCTCGAGCCCGACGGATGGTTCGCGCTCCAGACATTGAGCCTTCAGGAGGTGGGTCGCGTCCATGCGACCTTCGAGTGCCGACTCGAAACCCCCGACCGACTGTCGTGTCCGCAGCTCGGTCTCGAGGTCGTCTACGTGCGGCAAGACTAGGGTCGGGTGCCTGCGCGTTCGTCGCGCCGGCGCGCGGCACCCGGCGCGGTGACGTCGCCCGGCACATGCGGATGGCCGAGGGTCACTCCTCGTCTTCGTCCGGCTCGGACCCTGTCTCCGTCTCGACGGCGTCGGTCTCGTCGATTCCATGCGTGCCCACCGCGGCGCACGCCCCAGCGATGCCGCCTTCGCAGCCCGCCTGCCACATGCGGATTGCCGCCTCGCGATCGGGCGGCACTCCGATCCCCTCGAAGTAAGCGTTCAGGGGGGAGTGAGCCCGCGCCGCCGCCGTCAGCTGATGCCTACCC
>CAZFPM010000283.1:0-7124 GCA_964520965.1 uncultured Myxococcales bacterium | reverse complement strand
GAAGCGGGCGTGGTCGCCGGAGACGGAGAAGTCGCAGGCCATGCCGATCTCCTGGCCGCCACCGATGCGCATGCCGTTGACGCGGTTGATGACCGGCAGGTCGCACGTGAGGATGCCGGTGACCATGTCGTTGAACAGCCGCATGTACTGCTTGTACTCCTGCGGATTGCCCGCGTAGTACTCGGCGTATTCCTTGGTGTTGCCGCCGGTGCAGAACGCCTTGTCGCCGGCCGCCGTGAAGATGGCCGTCACGGCCGAGCGGTCCGCGGACGCCTGCCGGAAGGCGAGGATGACCTCCTTCACGGCCTGGGTCGTGTACGAGTTGTACTGGGTCGGGTTGTTGAGGATGATCCAGTAGTTGCACAGCCCCTCGACGGGGTTGCCCGAGGTGTCGAGCAGGGGTCGCTTTTCGACCTTGATCGCCTCGTACTGGAAGTCGGGGAACAGGGTATGGTCCTTCATGTTCTCTCCTCGTTCTGCGGTCGGCCGGTGGCCGTGTAATCAGCGGAGGTGGGGTGTGCCCGCCCGGGGGCGTGCTCAATCGGGGATCAGGACGATGCGCTTCGTGTGCTGGTGGTCCAACGCCTGGGCGAAGACCTCGTCGATGGTCGACAGCGGCCGACGCTCGACCTGGTCGGCGACTCGGACACGGCCGGCGAGGACGTCGGCCACCACCGTGGAGTAATGCTCCGGGCGGCAGCCCCAGTTGCCGAACACGTCGGCGTCGAAGGCCATGATGTTGCTCAGCCGCACCTCGACCTTCTCCATCGTGAAGCCGACGATGCCGACCGAGCCGGCGAACGACAGGAGCGCGAAGGCCGTCGCCTGACCGGCCCCGGTACCGCTGGTCTCGAAGACCCGCCAACCGTTACCCGGTAGCCCCGCGGCCTTCACCAGGCCGCGGACGGCCTTCTTCACGTCGCGCTCGCTCATACCGCGGACGTTGATCGCGTGGCTCGCGCCGAGCGACTTCGACGCCTCCAGCTTGTCGTCGTCGACGTCGAGGGCGATCACCTTGGCGCCGGCGTTGCGGGCGTGTTGCACCAGGTACGAGCCGATGCCGCCGACGCCGATGACGACGGCGAGGTCGCCGGATTCCAGCCCGCTGCGCACGAGGGATTGGTAGGGCGTCGTGATCGCGTCGGCGACCACCGAGAGATGCCACAGCTCGACGTCGCCCAGGTCGTCGGGCAGCGTGCAGAGAAAGCGCGCCGGCACCACGACGTGCGAAGCGAACCCGCCGTCGAAGTCGTTTCCGGGCATCTGCTGGGCGCGACAGATGTTGTCGCGGCCCTTTCGGCACAGATCGCACTCGCCGCAGGGGAGCACGGCCGGGATCACCACGGCGCGCCCGACCAGGTCGCTGCAGGCGTCGCCCGCGGCGACGACGCGACCGCTGATCTCGTGACCCAGCACGAGCGGCTTCTTGTTCGTCCCGACGGCGCCGGTGAAGAAGGTGATGTCGGTGTGGCAGACGCCGCAACCGGCGACCTCCACGACCGCGTGGTCGGCGGGCACCGACTCGATCGTGAACTCACGACGCTCGAACGGCTTTCCGGGCTCGACCAGCACCTGGCCCCATGCCGTGATCGCCTTCATGCCAACTCCGCGTTCTGGGACGACCTCACCCGCCGGTCCAATCCGGCCGTCGAACCGTTGGCCGGTGGAGGTGCGGGTGCCCACGGAACCCTCTCCGACGCCGAACGTCGGGCGGCGTTCGAGGGCCGGAGGCCCGAGGTGATGTGGACCTGCGAACTCACTGCTCCGCTACCATGTTGTCGGGGGCCTCGCAACGCCATTCGGACCGCCTTTCGGCCCTGCCGGACACCGGATCCACGTGCCTCGGCAAGCACCTCAGGAGAAGGCCTTCACGCCGGTCATCGCCCAGCCCAGCACGAGGGAGTGGATGTGCTCGGTGCCCTCGTACGTGATGACGGTCTCCAGGTCGATCATGTGCCGGCCCGTCTGGTACTCGTTGTGGATGCCGTTGGCGCCCAGCAACTCGCGACACGTGCGTGCGATTTCGAGCGCCTTGCGGCAGTTGTTCATCTTGGCCATCGACACCTGGTGCGGCTGCAGGCGCCCAGCGGCCTTCAGGTGCCCCATGCGCAACGCCAACGTCTCCATGCAGGTCAGCTCGGTCGCGGCCCAGGCGAGCTTGTTCTGGATCAGCTGGTGGCTCGTGAGCGGCTTTCCATCGAACTGCGGCCGGTTCGACAGGTAGTCGACCGTCTCCTCCAGGCAGGCGCGCGCCGCTCCGATCACGCCCCAGGCGATGCCGTAGCGGGCTTGGTTCAGGCACTTCAGCGCGCTCCCCACCGAGGTCGATCCGGGCATGAGCGCCGAACGCGGGACCTCGACCTCGTCCATGAAAATCTCGGCCGTGTCGCTCGCACGGAAGCTCCACTTGCCCTTGATCGACCGCGCCTCGAATCCCGGCCGGTCGGTCTCCACGAGAAACGCGCGGATCGTGCCCTCGGTCTTCGCCCAGATCACGGCCACGTCGGCCATCGTACCGTTGGTAATCCAGCACTTCGAGCCGCTGATCCGGAAACCGTCCGGCGTCGTCTCTGCGCGGGTTCGCATCCCCGAGGGGTTGCTCCCGAAGTCCGGCTCCGTCAGGCCGAAGCAGCCGACCTTCTCCAGCCGGCTGAGCGGACCCACCCACTGCGCTTTCTGCTCCTCGGTGCCGAACGAGATGATCGGAAAGAGCACCAGCGCGCTCTGGACGCTCAGGCAGCTCCTCACGGTCGAGCCCGCGCGCTCGAGCTCGCGCATCACCAGCCCGTAGGCGACCGGGTCCAGGTCTCCGGCCACGTGCGCCTCGAGGATGCCCAAGCGTCCGAGGCTCGACAGGAGTTCGCGCGGAAAGTGAGCAGACTCCTGGAGCTCCGGCAAGCGGGGGATCACCTCGCGATCGACGAAGCGGCGTACTTCGCCGGCGATCGCCCGCTGCTCCTCCGTCAGGTCGGAGTCCAGGTCGAAGAAGTCCGTCAACACCTGCTGCATCGTTGGTCCGGGGCGAAGGGTCCTTCGGTGTCGCGTGTCGGGTCCGCCGTGTCCGGGAGCCTCCGGTGAGGCGGGGCAGGCCGTCGGGCGCCGGTCTTCACTACTCCGCGCTCCGCGGGCGCACAACAGCGAAGCGCCGCCCCTCTGGCGGCAGCGCTCGATCCGGTGGGAGCGGCGCGTTGCATGACGCGGATGCTGGCGAAAAACCTGCAAGTGGGTGAGTATCGCCGCACGAAAGACGAGGCTGCGTGGGCCGGGCCTCGAACGATCGGGACTCGGTGCTCGCCGCCCGGAGACTGGCCCGACGACCCCGCGTCTCCGCTGCGCAGACTCGCTTCGCCCGTCGCCACCGCCCGACATGCGTGCAGACCGGCAATCCGCTCACCTCGAACGACCAGACATTACCCTCCTGCCCGTCGTCTTCGCCCTGTGCGTGGCCGCTACGTCGGTCGCGTGGACGGCGTCGGCCACGGCTCAGGGCGGGGAAACGACCGCGGAGCGCGACGTCGACGCCTCCCCGCCGGCGCTGGAAGTCGGAGAGGAAGTCGGTGCGTGGACGGTGGTGGAGCGGGTCGTGCGACCGGAGTTCCAACGCTACGTCTTGGAGGACTCGTCGGGAGCCCGCACCGGCGTGGAGATCACCGTGGGCGCCATCGCCCTCGGCTCCGGCGACGGGTTGTTCGTGCAAGCCGCCCCAGGGCACCGACCTCCGGCCGAGCTCCTCGACGCTGTCCAGGGACACCTCGACGGCACGGTCGCGGTCGCGCCCCGGAGCCGCGCCGGCCGGTCTCGCGCCGGAGCCGACCGGCTGAGACCGTTCGCGACCGTCGTCTTTGTCGCGCTGCTCCTGTGGGTCGCCGTACGGGTGTTCGGCAATGCGCGCGCCCGGTGGTGGGACGGCCGCGGTGGCCTCCGGCGGACGTTGGAGGTCAGCCTCGCCGGCGCGGGCGCGTTTGCGGTCGTGGCCTGGTGCGTGCCCGAGAGCCCGCTCTTCCATGACCCGGTCACCGACCTGGAGCTGGCACGGGATTGCCAGCACGGATACGTGTGCGCGCTGGGAGCGCGCACCAGTCTGGGCGCGGTGCGTCAGGGGGCGCTCTGGTCTCGATTGCTCGGATGGGCACTGGGAGCGGGGGTGCCCTTCGCCGGCATGCGCCACGTGCTGCTCGCGTTGCATTCTGCCGGATTCGCCGTGATCTGGTCGGCATGCCGGCGCGAGACGGGATCGCGATCGGTCGCGCTGGCGATCGCGATGCTCTGGCTCGCCGTGCTCGCCCCACTGATTCCACTGCACTTCCTGTGGAATCCGGGGCTGGTTCCGCTCGGCGGTGCCCTGTTCGCGATCGCGGCTCGGCGTGCCGCGGCGACCGGCGATACCCGTGATCACCTCGCGGCGGGGTTGGCGCTGATGCTGCTCGCGGAGGCGCACATCATCGGGCTGCTCGTCGCCCTCGTGTGGTGCGGGGCGGTCGGCGCGACGGCACGACACCCGGGGCGCGCGTTGGCCGCGGTCGTGGGGGTCATCGCCGCGGGTCACCTCGCCGTGTCCTCGGGCACGGTCGCCGAGAATGCGGCCGCGGTGGGCGACAGCGGCGCCGCGTGGTGGGCGATCGGACTCGGCGTCGGCCTGTTCGCGGCAGGGCTCGCGGCCCGTCGGCGCCAGTGGGATCCCGTCGCCGTGGTCGGCCTCACGGCGGCGATGTTCCTGTTCCTGGTCCTGGCGGGGGCGGTCGTCGGCCTGCGCGCGCTCGAGGTCCGGTATCTCACACCGGTCGTCGGCCTGTTGGCTCTCTTCGTCGCCGCTTTCGCCCGGGTGAGCGACGCACGTCCGGGTCACCTGCTGCCGGGCCTCTCGTGGCTCGTGCTGGCCTGCGTCTTCCTCGGCGTCCTCGCCCCGATGCGGCACGCCCGAGACTACCGTCGGACGCTGAGCGACATCGAGCCGCTCGGGGCCGCCTTGAGCACCCTCGTGCCGGCCGGTTCGATCGGTTGGGCCATTCATGGAACGCACGCTCGCCTCGACGCCCGGATCGCCGGGTTGATGATTCCCGCAGGGGCGGCTGGCGGGTCGGCGCGGGCGGTGGCGATCATCGACGGGATCGGACAGCCGCCGGACACTGCGGGCCGATGGTCCACGGTCGACCTGCACGGCGAGCACTTCGCGTTCGTGCGCGCCTACGAGCCGTGGGTCGACCGGTCGCCCATGGTCGCGTGCGCCGGTGCCGATGCGACCGAGGACTGCGCGGCGGCGGAACGCGCCGACTCGTCGAGCATGCCCGTCGCCGCTTCGGCCTACTTCGCGGAGCGGGTCGGCTCGGCGGCAGGTCGAGTCCAGATGTACGAGGGGGCCTATGGCACCTACCGCTACGTGGTGCGTCCCGGCCCCGCCGGCGACACGCGCGAGGTCCGGCTGCTGACGACCGACATGGGCGCCTGTCGTGCGACGATCACGGCCGTGACCGGGGTGGCGTATTCAGGTGGACTTCCGGCGGAGCAGGTGACCCTGCAAGGCGGTGGCGGTCCGGGCACGCTCGAGATCACGGTCGACCGACTGCCGTGCGCGGTCCTCGCCGATTTCGGCCCCTCGTGGGTCGAGCTCGAGGCAGGCGATGGGGTCGTGAGGGCGATGCTCGACGCGGCCACCCCCACCGTCGGCGGGTCCGGGCCGGGGACGTCGGTGCCCGGTCCGCCCGAGCACGCACCGCCCTGATCGGCGGGCCCGCCGCACGGGTGGCGCTCCTTTTTGCCTTGACGAGTCGACGGATTGCGGAGACTGCTGTCCGGCCCCTCCCTCCACCCGACGATGTACGCGACGAACGCCAGGATGCAGCCAGGGCCGATGCCGCGGCTCGCGGCGCTGATCGCGGTTGCGGTCGCCGCGATGTCGTGCGGTGACCCGCCCGGTGCGGGCACGCCGGACGCCGCCGCCGACGTCTCCCGGGACATCGCGCCGATCGACGTCATCGAACGTGCCGATGGCGCCGACTCGGGCGATGCGGTCGAGCTCGGGACCGACGTCGCCGTCGACGGCGATCTCGGGTTCGGATGCGACGACGACGAAGACTGTGCGGCCGGCCTCTGTGTCGACCTCTTGCCCGGGCCCGGGAACGGTTTCTGCACCACGCGCTGCGAAGATGATGCGGGCTGCCCGGAGGGCTTCGATTGCATCCTGATCCACGACGATGAGCACGCCTACAGCGCCTGCATCGACGCGGACTTCTGTTTCGACGGGGACGAGGACGGATACGGGGTCGGGCCGGGGTGCCGCGGTGACGATTGCAACGACGCGGCACCTGCGGTCAACGCCGGCGCCACCGAGGTGTGCAACGGCGACGACGACGACTGCGACGGAGCCGTGGACGACAACCCGATCGAGTCGGGGGACGACTGTGAGACCGGCTTCCCGGGCGGCTGCAGCGCCGGACGCATCGCATGCGTGTCCGGCCTCAACGAGTGCGTGCCCCGGACTCCCCCCGGCGACGAGCTCTGCGACGGCGTCGACAACGACTGCGACGGCGAGGTCGACGAGGAGGCGCTGGACTCGCGGACGTTCTTCCGCGACGCCGACGCCGATCGGTTCGGCGCCCCGGAGGGCGCGACGGAGGCGTGCAGCCGACCCGCCGGACATGTCGACGTCGCCGGTGATTGCGACGACGCGGCCCGTGGCATCAACCCGACTGCGACCGAGATCTGCGACGGGGTGGACAACGACTGTGACGGCGTGACGGACGGCGAGGGGGCCGTCGGCGGGATCGTGCTCTTCCCCGATCGCGACGACGACGGCTACGGCGACCCGGACTCACCCACCGATACCTGCGGGTCGACCGCCGGATTCGTCGGCAACGACTTCGACTGTGACGACGCCGCCGCCGAGGTGTTCCGCGGCGCCGACGAGCGATGCAACGGCATCGACGACGATTGCGACGACCTGGTCGACGAGGTCGGGGCCATCGACCCCCCGACCTGGTATCGAGACGAGGACGAAGATGGATTCGGGGACTCCGAGTCCGGCATCGTCGGGTGCGACTCGCCCGAGGAAGGGTGGGTGACCGTCGGCGGCGATTGCGACGACGGCGACGACGCCATCCATCCGGAAGCCGACGAGACCTGCGACG
>CAZFPM010000282.1:0-7144 GCA_964520965.1 uncultured Myxococcales bacterium | reverse complement strand
TCGCGCTCCTCGACCTCGTCGGGCCCGTGGTACTTGCCGGCCGCGTCCTGGTGCGAAAACGCCAGGATCATTCCCTGGTTGAACAGGCGCTGGAAGGGCTCCTTCGTCGACACGACACCCGCGTCGAAGAGCACCTTGTGCCAGAAGCGCGCGTAGAGCAGGTGCAGCACGGCGTGCTCGGCGCCCCCGACGTAGAGGTCGACGGGCATCCAGTAGCGCTCCTTCTCGGGCGCGATCAGCGCGTCGTCGTTCAGCGGGTCGATGTAGCGCAGGTAGTACCAGCACGAGCCGGCCCACTGCGGCATCGTGTTCGTCTCCCGCATCGCCGGGGCACCGGTCTCCGGGTCCGTCGTGCGGAGCCAATCCGTCGCCCGGGCCAGGGGAGGCTCGCCGTCGTCCGTCGGCTTGAACTCGTCCATGTGCGGGAGCTCGACCGGAAGCGCCGACTCGGCGACCGTGCGCACTGTCCCGTCCTCCGTGTGGAGCAGCGGGAAGGGCTCGCCCCAGTAGCGCTGGCGGCTGAAGAGCCAATCGCGCAGCCGGTAGTTCACCGTCCGCTCCCCGAGCTTCCGCTCCTCGAGCCACTCGCTGATGCGCTCCTTGGCGTCGGCGACGTTCAACCCATCGAGGATCTGGCTGTTGACCAGAGTGCCGTCGCCCGAGTGGGCCTCCACCTCGATGTCGCCACCAGAGATGACCTCGACGATATCGAGACCGAACTTGCGGGCGAACTCCCAGTCACGTTGGTCGTGCCCGGGGACGGCCATGATCGCGCCGGTGCCGTAGGTCAGGAGCACGTAGTCGCTGATCCAGATGGGGATCAGCTCGTCGTTGACCGGGTTCCGGGCGTGCGCTCCGGTGAAGACGCCGGTCTTGTCCTTGGCCAGGTCGGTCCGCTCCAGGTCCGACTTGTGACTGGCTTGGTCGACGTATTCGCGGACCTCTCCGGCCCGCTCGGATTCGGTGATCGTCGCCACGAGCGGGTGCTCCGGAGCGAGCACCATATAAGTGGCCCCGAAGAGCGTGTCCGGTCGGGTCGTGTATACGCGGATCACCTCGTCCGCGCCCTCGACGGCGAAGTCGACCTCGGCGCCTTCCGAGCGCCCGATCCAGTTCCGCTGCATCTCCTTGATCGGCTCCGGCCAATCGAGGTCGTCGAGGTCGTTCAGCAGGCGCTCGGCGTAGACCGGGATCTTCAGCTGCCACTGGCGCAGCTTCTTGCGATAGACCGGGTCGCCGGTCTCGACGTACTTGCCGTCCTGAACCTCCTCGTTGGCCAGAACCGTGCCCTGGGCCGGGCACCAGTTCACCGGGATCTCCGCCTGGTAGGCCAGACCGCGCTCGTAGAGTTTGAGGAAGATCCACTGAGTCCAGCGGTAGTACTTCGGGTCGGTGGTGTTGACCTCGCGATCCCAATCGTACGAGAAGCCGAGCCGCTTGATCTGCCGCCTGAAGTTGTCGACGTATTCCTGCGTCAGTTCGGCCGGGTGCCGACCTTCGCGGACCGCGGCCCGCTCCGCCGGCAGGCCGAACGCGTCCCAGCCCATCGGGTGGAGCACGTTGAACCCACGCATGCGCTTGTAGCGCGACAGGATGTCCGTCGCCGTGTAGCCCTCCGGGTGCCCGACGTGCAGACCGGCGCCCGACGGATACGGGAACATGTCCAGCACGTAGAACTTCGGTCGCGTGAAGTCGTCGTCGGTGCGGAACGTCTTCTCGTCTTCCCAGTACCGCTGCCAGCGCGGCTCGATCTCCTCGGGCCTGTAATCCGCCATCGCTCTCGTCCTCGGGGCATCCGGCAACCCGCCGGGGGAAGCATGGCTCTAGAGCACCAATCAGGTAACCTCCCGTCGCACGTCCGACCGGTTCGCGCGATCCCAGCGTCGCTCGTCGAACACGTGCTACCAGCACGCTTTCTCCTCGCTTCTTGGTCTCGAACGAACCGATCTGGACCCGCTCGGTCCCGTTACCTGATCGGTGCTCTAGTGCAGCCGCTCGGAACTTTCTACCCACTCCGTGCGCCCGCCCGAGCACCACGGACGCGCGCTTCGGGCCGACCCGCCGGCTCTCGCGAGATCGACCGGTCTCCGTCCTTTGACACGTCCACCCGGGTGTGGTGCAACCCATCTGCGTGACGCTCGAACCACCGAAGAACATGCGTATCCCGGTCATCGTCCTCCTCTTCGCCCTGTCCGCCGCAGGCTGCGCGCCGGCATTCGAGGCCCGTGGCGAAGACTCGATCCTCGATGGCGAGGGCCGCGATCCCGACGAGCGGGAGGCAAACCGCTCCGCGCTCGAGGCACTGCGCACGCGGGCCGAGTCGATCCCGACCGACGGTTCCGGCACCGCGTCGGAACCCGAGCGGCCCGCGATCGGTCCCGAGGGCCTCCCCGTGGTCTCGGTCGGACCGGCCGAGGCTGCCGGCGGCCCCGCCGACGGCTCCATCCGTCGGGCCGAGATCGAGGCGTTCGTCGCCCAGGGCCCCCACGCGCTCCTCGGCGTCGTCGAGCTGGCGCCTTTTCGTCGCGGAGACGAGGCTGTCGGCTACGAGCTGCGCGGCTTCCTTCCGGGGTCCGGCTTCCTGCTCGCCGGCGGCTTCCTTCCGGGCGACATCGTCCAGCGGGTCAACGGCCGCAACGTGCTGATGCCCGACGAATTCATGGCCGCCTGGACCGAGGTCGCCACACGCGACACGCTGACGGTCGACTTCGTTCGAGAGGGCGAGGAGTTGACCTTCGAGTGGCCGATCCGGGGTGCCGCCGCGGTGGAGTGACATGCCGGAAGCGTCGGCCAATGACCCACCCGCAGTGGTGTCCGACTCCCTGACCGACGCGCCGAGCTGGCGACCGGGCCCCTGGCCGGTGGTGGCCGGCGGCTCCGGGGCGCTGCTTCTGGTCCAGACCTCGTTCGGTGCGCTCTTGGAGCTCGTGGCCGGAGAGCCTCGTTTCGGGCACGTGCTCAGCTGCATCATCGCCGCCGCCATCCTTGTCGGCGGGATCCTGGCCCGCAACGCGCCGACACTGCTGCTGGCCTTCCCCGTCGCGCTGCTCGCACCGATCGTGACCCTGTCGCCCGAGGCCGCCACGGCGCTGGGCTCCCCGGGCCCGTGGCTCTGTTGGATCGGCACGCTCGTCCTCTATCTGGCCGCCACCTCCGCGTGGCTCGCTCGTCCAACGGTCCCGGCGCTGCCGCTTCGGCGTGAGCCGACCCCCCAGGCACCCCCCGAACGACGGCGCGTCGCCTTCTTCGCCGCTCGGGTCGCTGGCGCCGTCGGCCTGCTCGTCGTGCCGCTGATGGCGATCATCCTGCGCGATCCCGAGGCGCACTTCGCGCCGGGCGGTCGGCCCTCGGTGCTCTTCGTACACCTCTCTCTCGTCTTCGTCTGGGCGATGGCCCTCTACGCCTTCTTCGTGGCGCCGCTGCTCGACGAGGAGCGAGACCGCAAGCGCTTCGAGGCCCAGCTCGCCGCCGACCTGGGGCCGGCCGGCCGCCGTCGCAGGCTCGTGCGTCGCGCCCTCGTCGCGGTGGGAATCGCCGTCGCCATCGCTATACTCCTCGGCGATAGGTGATCCTCTCCTCCCCGCGACCGGTGTCCCCAGCAATCCTGCAGACGCTGACGCTCGTTTTGATCGTCGTCGCCATCGGCGTCGTCACCGCCGCGATCACGATGCTCGCGAACGGCGACTTCGTAGGCGGCGTCGCCGCGATCGTGCTCTCGTTCCTCGTGCTCCGCACGTCGACCGAGCTCGCCCAGATCGCCGCCTGGGTCGACGGCCAGCGATGAGACGAACCGCCCTCGTCCTGCTCTTCGTTGCGTCCGCCTGCTCGGAGCCGGGCGTCCAGCAGTCGATCGTGTCCGGCGATCCGGGGCCGGAGCGGGAACAGATCTCTCTCGCCGTGTTTGGCGAAGACGTGGACCCGGACCTCGTTCTCGCAACCGTCGACGACCGTCCGGTGCTCGCTGGACAGCTCGCGGTCTATCTCCAGCTCTTCCCCACCCTCACGGTCGACGACGCCCTCGGCGATCTGATCGACCTGCGCGTCGTCGCCGCGCTCGCCGACGAGGAGACTCCCGGCCTCGACATCGGTGTACTCGACGCTCGCATGCGGGCACGGGCGTTGGCGTGGATTCGAGCCGAGGTGTGGGAGAACCCGGCCCTTCAGGATGCCGATCCGGACCACGTCCGCGAGCTCGTCGACGATCCCGGACGGCGCACGCTCTTCGGAACGCCGACCCTGCGGCGATTCAGCCACGTGCTCGTCGGTCCCGTCGTCGACGAACCGGACGCCGCCACGTTGGACCGCGCCGGCGTGATCGCCGCTCGAATCGCCGACCGACTGAACGCCCTCGGTCGCCGCGTTCACGCCGCCGACCTCCTCGATGCCGCCGCCATCGACCCGGAGGACCCGCTGATGGAGGGCCTCGGCGTCGTTCACGACCTGCACGTCGAGGCGCCACGCGAGTACGCCGGGGAGATACGCTGGCAGGGGCTGCCTTCGGTCGTCCCGGCGTTCGCCGACGCGCTCTTCGAGACCCCCATCGGCGAGCTCGTCGGGCCGGTCGAGACCGATTTCGGCTGGCACGTGATCCTGGTCGAAGCCGAGCGGCCCGCCGAGATGCCCGACGACGGCGAGAGGCAACGAATCGCCGAGGCGTACGTGTTGTCGCGGACCCGCAATCGCTTCGTGCAGGAGCGCCTCGCGACCCTGATGGCCCAGGCCCACGTCGGCGCCTACCAGGAGAACATCGGCCTGCTCGCCCTCGAGCCCGAGGAGCGCGTGCGCGCGCAGGCGGAACAACAGCGTGGGGCGTTCGAGCGCTGACCGCGGCCGGCGAGACGGTCCGTCCGAGCGTTGACCGCGGTCGACGAGACGGTCCGTCCGAGCGCCGACCGCGGTCGTCGAGACGATCCCCCCGAGCTCGTCAGCCGCCGTGTCCGGGGCCGACGATGCGCGCGAGGTAGCTGTCGAAGTCGAACGTCGTCGAGTGCTCCGGGCTATGACAGCCAACGCACGTCTCCACGGTCGATCGGCGCTGGATCCCGACCTCGGCCGCGCGCCGCTCCCTCGTCGCGACGTGCATGCTCCCCGGGCCGTGACACTGCTCGCATTGTACGTCGGCGAGCCCGCGCAGGTCGCCGAGGGCCGAGCCGCCGGGTCGTCGCCATCCCGTGACGTGGCAGCCGACGCACGACCGATCGTATTGCTTGTTGCGCTCGACGAGGGTGTGCATCGCGTCGGCGTGGGCCGTCGTCTGCCAGAACGCTGTCGCCTCTGCGTGACACCCGGCGCACGCTTGGGCGCCGACGTAGGTCGGAGTGCCCGGCGCGGCAGCCAGCGGCGCCTCGGCGCCCGCCAGGTTGATCTCGCGCAGCGCCAGGTTATAGGCGTTCATCGCGTCGGTGGTCGGCTCGTGCGTGGCCAGATCGGGGACCATCTCCATCGGCTCCCAGTCGAAGCTCCGTGGCGCCGACCAGTCGAGGCCCCGAGACCGCATCGCGTCGAGATCCGCCTGCAGCGAGTCGATCCGTTCGCGCTGGCGCGCGACGATCGGGGGTTCCTCGCCGGGAGCGAACTCGGGCATCCCGTCGAGCTGCTCCCGGATGCCGGCGATCACGCGCTCGATGCGGGCGATCTCCTCGTCGCTCCCGGCGCGGGCTCCGACCCAACCCTCCGAGGGATGTCCCTGGCCGCTTTGCGCGAGACGCAGCCGCCCGACGGTCCGTCCCTGGTCGAACGCCTCGAGCGTGACGGCGGCACCGACCCGCTCGGTCTCGTCCGTGTGGCGCGGGTCGTTGCCCACGACGATGAAGTCGACGCCGTCGATGTTGCCGAAGAGGCGGCGCGCGGCGGGGAGGTCGCCTTGGAAGAGCAGGACGGTCACGTCGACGGCCTCGGGCGCCAACGCCGCGACCGCGTCGCGGACCGCCGCGACCGGCTCGCCGACCTCGACCGCCTCGGAGCCGGCGAAGGCGTCCGGGTCGACGGCGCCGATCACCCCGACGCGCAGGTCGCCCGCGCCTTCGACGATGTACGAGACCGCGAAGGGCAGCCCGTCGCGTCCGGCGATGTTCGCGCCGACGACGACGACGTCCGTCTCGCCAAGGGTGCGCAGATAGAAGTCGAGCCCATTCGCGAGGTCCGTCGGACCCGGAACCGTCGCCGCCGTGCCCATCGCGTCGACCGCGGCGACGATCACCTCGGTCTTTCGGAGCTCCTGCGCGACCATGTCGGGGTCGAGGCTGTCGTGCTCGAAGAGCAGGTTTCCGGCGTCGAGTACGAGGGGGCGTGCCGGCCCGCCGGGATCCCGGGCGAACGCTACGACGCGGTCGATGCCGCCCAGCACCAGGTCCAACGTGCACCCGCAAGGCTCGGTGTAGCCCTTGATTCCGGCCGTGATGACGATCGTCTCGGTCGGCGGTGCGGCCGTGTCGGACATCGGCGGGCCCTCCTCCGACGGGGTCGGCACGCCGCTGCCGGGTCCGGGGGCCTCGCCCTCGGGAGCGCCGCCGCCCGACTGGCAGCCGAGGGCCAGGCACAACAAGGCGATCGTCAGCGCTCGGTGAGGAGGCGCTCCAGGTTTTGTCGTACCCATCGGTTGGCTTCGCGGAGGTGGGGGTAGCGGTGCTCGAGCTGGCGGAACCCTCGGTGGTGGACGCGATGTTCCCGGCGCCCGCGTGCCTCGGCCACCGTCAACGGCGGCTCGAGACAGTGGCAGAGCTCGTGCCACACCACCATCTCGACCACCGTGTCCGGGACGTGGGCGGCGTCGAGGGCTGGGTGAACGACGATCGCGCGTCGGTCGGCATCGGCGCGGCCGAGACGCATCGTGCGCCGGGCGCGACCTCGACCGTCCTGGCCCCACCCGATGGAGAAGTCGCTCGCTGCGATCGGCCGATCAGCGAACGCGATCACCTCGCCCAACACGGCCGTCAGGTCTCGCCAGTAGCCGATCGGATCGAGTCGCCGACCGGGCTCGCTCGTGCCCGGGTCGCGGGCCGACAGGTGGATGCGGTCGAGCAGCGGGGCCGGGTAGCGACCGTGTCGCAGCACGTGCGCGACGCCATCGGCGACCGTGATCGGATGGGTGAGCAGGGCCCAGTGGACGCGCAGGTGGAATCCGGGCCCCTCGCGTCGCACCGAG
>CAZFPM010000281.1:0-7155 GCA_964520965.1 uncultured Myxococcales bacterium | reverse complement strand
CGCCGAGTGCGTCGCAGCAGCCGGCGGAGCGACGGTCGACGACTGGATGCTGCTCGATGGCGGCGCGATGATGGGCAAGCTGGTAGGCCCCGACGCGATCGTCACCAAGCGAAGCGGCGGCTATATCCTCCTCCCGCGCGACCACACCCTGGTCCGCCGACGGATGCGCAGCCTGCAGAGCAACCGGATCATCTCCCAGTCGGCCTGCGATCAGTGCAGCTACTGCACCGAGTTCTGCCCGCGCTACCTGCTCGGCTACGCGATCGAGCCCCACAAAGTAATGCGCTCGGTCGGCTTCGCCGGCGAGACCGAGGCCGGGTGGGCGCAGCTCGGCCTTCAGTGCTGCGAATGCAACCTCTGCTCGCTCTATGCGTGTCCCGAGGATCTGCCGGTGATGGAGATGTGCGTGCAGAGCAAGGTCACCTGGCGCGAACGCACCGACAAGCCGCCGCTCCTGCCACACGCCGGCTCGCCCCACCCGCTCCGCGCGGCACGGAGAGTACCGATCCAACGCCTGGTGCAACGCCTCGGGCTCACCGAGTGGGACCGCCCCGCCCCGATGGACGGCGTCACCGTGTCGCCAAGCCGTGTCCGCATTCCGCTGTCGCAACATATCGGCGCCCCCGCCGTCGCCGTCGTGGCCGAGGGGGATCGCGTCGCCGCCGGACAGGAGATCGGCGCCGCGGCCGAGAACGCCCTCAGCGTGCCGGTCCACGCGAGCATCGCCGGCACCGTGACCCACGTCTCTGATCACATCGAAATCCGGAGCGAGCGATGACCTGGCGAAGCTTCGACACGCCGCCGCCGCCCGCGCTCGCGCTCATCGAACTGTCGAGCATCGCCCGCGGCATGCACGTCACCGACGCGATGCTCAAGGCCGCCGACGTCCAGCTCGTGATGTCCCGCAGCATCTGCTCGGGCAAGTTCATGGTGCTCGTCGCCGGCGAGCAGGCCGAGGTCGAAGCCAGCCTCGATGCGGGCATCGACATCGCCGCCGAGTGCGCCGTAGACACCGTCCGTATCGACAACGTGCACCCCGACGTCTATCCCGCGCTCTCATCGACGATCACCCTGGAGATGAAGAACGCCAAGGCGATCGGCATCCTCGAGTCCTTCTCCGTCGCCTCCCTCGTCGAGGCGATCGACAAGGTCGCCAAGGAGGCGCTCGTCGAGATGGTGGGCTGCCGGCTGGCGATGGCCCTCGGAGGCAAGGCGTACCTCGTGTTCACCGGCGACGTCGACGCGGTGACGATGTCGATGGACGCCGGCGCCGCCGTGGTCGAACGCCGCGGCCTGCTCGTGAACAAGGTAGTCATACCCGACCCGCGACCCGAGCTCTTCCGGACCCTGGTCTGACCGTGCGCAAACCCATCATCGGCGGCAATTGGAAGATGAACGGCACGCTGAGCTCCGCTCGGCAGCTCGCCGCGGATCTGCGCAACGCGCTCGGCTCGTACCACGGCGTCGACATCGTCGTCTTTCCCCCCGCTCCCTTCCTCCCGGTCGTCCAGAGCAAGCTCGGCGGCTCCGGTGTCCAGGTCGGCGCCCAGGACGTCCACCCGAAGGCGTCGGGGGCCTACACCAGCGGCACGTCGGCCCCGATGGTGCAATCCCTCGGCTGCAGTTGGACGCTCGTCGGCCACAGCGAGCGGCGGGCGTGGTTCGGCGACAACGACGAGCGCGTGGGCCACAAGCTGGCCGCCGCGCTCGCTCATGGCCTGAACCCGGTGCTCTGTGTCGGCGAGTCGAGGGCCGAGCGAGAGGGGGAGCGGACAATCCATGTCATCGAGCAGCAGCTCGGCTCCGCGCTGGCGACGTACGACGCCGGGCGCCTCGGTAGCCTCGTCGTCGCGTACGAGCCGGTGTGGGCCATCGGCACCGGGCTCACCGCCACCCCGGAGCAGGCGCAGGCCGTTCACGCCTTCATCCGCGGTTGGCTCGCCCGCCGATTCGGCCCGGCGTTCGGAGAGGCCGCTCGCATTCAGTACGGCGGCAGCGTGAACGCCGACAACGCCGCGGCGCTGCTCGCGTGCCCGGACATCGACGGAGCGCTGGTCGGCGGCGCAAGCCTCGACGCGCGGTCGTTCGCGCAGATCGTCTACGCCGCGTCGCGCACCGGCGGGAGGACGACATGAGCAGGCCGGTCGTCCTCGGCGCCGACCACGGCGGGTTCGCGATCAAGGAGGCGCTCAAGCGACACCTGCAGGGGCGCGGAGTGCCGGTCATCGACGTCGGCACCGACTCGACCGACGCGTGCGACTATCCGGTCTTCGCCCGCCGGGCCGCCGAGGCCGTCGCGCGAGGCGATGCCTGGCGCGGCGTCGTCGTCGACGGCGCCGGCATCGGCTCGGCGATGGCGGCCAACAAGGTCAAGGGAGTGCGCGCCGGCATGGCGTTCAACGAGGCCACCGCGATCAACGCCGCCGAGCACAACGGCGCCCACGTGCTCACCCTGGGCGCCGGTTACCTGGACGTCGACGCGGCCGTCCGCATCGTCGACACCTTTCTCTCCCGGGAGTGCACCGTCGAGCGACACCTGCGACGGGTCGGTCTGATCGACGCACTGGACGGGACGGGGAGAACCGAGGAGTCTGCCGCAATGGCCAGCGACACCAACGCAACACTCGTCGATCAGATCACCCAGGTCCTCAGCCGGAACCCCGATCTGCTCCAGCGCATCGGCGGGCTCGGCATCGATGGCGCCGCGGGCGCGCCCGGCAACGTCTGCACGACCTGCAACGTCTGCGATCGACACTGCCCGACGTCCGCCGCCGACACGGTGCGCGGCCTGACCAGCCACGGCAAGCACGGCGCGCGCGTCCGCGGGCGGCTGGGCACACCCCAGGTCCCGCCCGACGTCGCCCGGCTGATCGACCACACGCTTCTGAAGGCCGAGGCGTCCTACACCGAAATCGACCAGCTCTGCAAAGAGGCGCGCGAGTTCGGATTCGCGTCGGTGTGCGTGAACCCGATCCACGTGCGACGGGTCGCAGGGAATCTGCGCGGGACCGACGTGAAGACCTGCTGCGTGATCGGCTTCCCGCTCGGTGCGACGCCCAAAGAGAACAAAGCCCTCGAGGCCCGCCGCGCTCTCCGCGACGGTGCCGAAGAGCTCGACATGGTGATCAACATCGGCGCGCTGAAGTCCGCCGACCACGACACGGTCTACGACGACATCCGCTACGTGACCGAGGCGGCACACGAGAGTGGCGCCCTGCTCAAGGTGATCATCGAGACCGCGCTGCTGACAGACGAAGAGAAGGTCGTCGCGTGCCAGCTCTCCCGGAAAGCACGGGCAGACTTCGTGAAAACCTCGACCGGGTTCTCCAAGTCCGGCGCCACGGCAGCGGACGTCGCGCTGATGGCGCGAGCCGTCGATCACAAGCTCGAGGTGAAGGCCTCGGGCGGCGTCCGCTCGCTCGCCGACGCCACCGCGATGGTCGCCGCAGGCGCGACCCGCATCGGTGCCTCCGTAGGCATCAAGATCGCCAAGGAGGCCCGAGGTGAGAAGGTCTCCGGCGGCGCCTCTTCGGGCTACTGACAACAACCCCTGACACAACCACGAGACCCACAACCCCATAGGAGTGGATGATGGCAACTGAAGCCTTGGGCATGATCGAGTGTCGTTCCTTCGCCGCGGTCGTCGAAGCGGCCGATGCAATGGTGAAAGCCGCACGCGTCGAGCTGGTGCAATACGAGAAGACCGGCGGCGGATACGTCACCGCCGTCGTCCGCGGCGATGTCGCGGCCGTCAAAGCCGCCGTCGAAGCCGGCACGAACGGCGCCGGCCGCGTCGGCGAAATCGTCAGCACCCACGTCATCGCGCGTCCCCACGCCAACGTCGACGTCGTGCTCCCACTCGGCCGCGCCGACGAAGCCGCCAAACAAATCAAGGGCAAATAACGACAGCCCACCACCCATGCCGAACCGCCGAGTAGGTGCAACTTGGGGCTTTGCCCCAAACCCCAGCAGGAAACTGAGTTTCCTGCACCTTCCATCTTTGGAAATCCGCAGGATTTCCAAAGAGGTGGAGGGTCAAGGGAACTCAGTTCCCTTGCGGGGTGTGGGGCAGAGCCCCGCGCGGCGCCCCCTCAGCGGATCGGCTCTGCTCGGAAGACGGAGGGCGTCGTGCTTCTTGCGAAGGTGATTGGGACGGTCGTGTCCACTCGCAAGGACCCGGGGATTTCCGGGTTCAAGCTTTTGTTGCTGCAGAATGCGGATCCGGAGACGCTGGCGCCTTCGGGGTTCGTGGTGGCGGCGGACGCGGTTGGCGCGGGTGTGGACGAGTACGTGTTGTACGCGACCGGCTCGTCGGCCCGACAGACGGAGATGACCCGGAATCGGCCTTGTGACGCGGTCGTGATGGCGATCGTCGACGAGTGGGCGATCGACGGCGAGCAGGTCTACTGCAAGCACAGCGCTGACCACGGCTACGGCGATACGGAGTAGCCATGCCGATCGACCCACAGGCGATTCGACAGCTCGCCCAGGCCATCGCGGCCGAGATAGTGCCGGCGGACCAGCCCGCGGGGGTTGCCCAGGCCGGTTCCGACTCTTTGGGCGACGGCGTCTACACGACGATCGACGAGGCGGTGAATGCGGCGCGGCGTGCGTTCTTCGCGTACGAGCGCCAGGGGCTGGATCTGCGTCGCAAGATCGTGGCGGCGATGCGCGACGTCTGCCGCCGCGAGGGTCGTGCGCTGGCGGAGTTCGCGCACGAGGAGACCGGGTTGGGCCGCGTCGAGGACAAGGTCATCAAGAACCATGTCGTCACCGAGCGGACGCCCGGCGTCGAGATCCTCGACCCCTACGCTGCGACGGGCGACCGGGGGCTGATGCTGACCGAGCCGGCACCCTACGGCGTCATCGGCGCCATCACGCCGGTGACCAACCCGACGTCGACGATCATCTGCAACGCGATCGGGATGATCGCGGCCGGCAACTCGGTCGTGTTCAACGTGCACCCATCGGCTCGTCGGGTCTCGATGCACAGCATCCAGATCCTGAACCGGGCCATCACGGGCGCTGGCGGGCCGCCGGATCTGCTGACCTGCATCGCGCAGCCGACGATCGAGTCGGCCGGTCAGTTGATGCACCACCCGCTGGTCCGCCTGTTGGTGGTCACCGGTGGCGGCGGGGTCGTGAAGGCGGCGATGAACTCAGGCAAGCGCGCGATCTGCGCCGGCCCTGGGAACCCGCCGACGGTGGTCGATCCGACCGCGGACATCGACAAGGCTGCGTTCGATATCGTTCACGGGCATTCGTTCGACAACAACGTGATCTGCGTCGACGAGAAGGAGTGCATCGTCGTCGACAGCGTCGCCGACGACCTCCTCGCCGCGATGCAGCGCCACGGCGGCGTATTGCTGCCGAAGCAGGACATCGCGCGCCTCGAGAAGGTCATCTTCAAGGAGATGGCCGGCCCGCGCGGGCACGCGAAGATCAACTCGAAGCTGGTCGGCAAGGACGCGTCGGTCATCCTCGGCGAGCTCGGCATCAGCGCCGGACTCGAGGCCCGCTGTGTCCTCGTCGAGGTCGACAACGACCACCCGCTCGTGTGGACCGAGCAGATGATGCCGGTGCTCCCCGTGACCCGCGTGTCGAATGTGGACGCGGCGATCGACCTCGCCGTTGCGGCCGAGGGCGGCTGCTTCCACACGGCGAGCATGCACAGCCACGATCTGCGCGCACTGTCCAAGATGGCCCGGGTCTGCAACTGCAGCATCTTCGTCAAGAACGGACGGTGTGTGGCCGGCCTCGCCGCTGGCGGCGAGGGCTGGACGTCATTCACCATCGCGTCGCCTACCGGCGAGGGACTGACGACGGCGCTCTCGTTCTCGCGCTGGCGTCGCTGCACGATGGTCGACCACTTCCGCATCGTCTGAACCACACATCGATGCCCTCCCCCACCCCCAACGCTACCCGCGGCCCGGCGCTCGCGATGCTCGACATCGACGACGTACCCCGTGGCACGCGGGCGCTCGACCTCCTCGTCAAGGAAGCCGAGGTCGATGTGTATGCGTCGGGGACCGTCCAGGCCGGCCGCTATCTGATCCTCTTCGGGGGCGAGGTCGGCCCGGTCGAGACGAGTTTTCGGCGAGCGGCCGTCGCGGCTGGCGACGCCCTCTCCGACGCCGTCATGCTCCCCCACGCGGAGTCGCGCATCGCCCCGGCCGTGCTCGACGACGCTCGACGCTGGCCGAGCCCCGGAGACACGCTCGGCGTGCTCCAGACCGGCACGTCTCCGACGATGCTCCGGGTCGTCGACGCGGCGCTGAAAGGCGCACACGTCGACCTCGTGCAGCTCCGCGTGGCCGAGGGACTCGGCGGCGGCGCGATCGCCACGCTGTGGGGCGAGAACCACGACGTCGAGGCAGCCGTCGAGTACGCGGAGACGGCGCTGCGCCGCGGCCGGCCGGAGGGATGGTCGGCGCAGACGATCCGCAACGTCGACCCCATGGTCGCCGAGCACGTCGGGCGGGGGACGCACTTCTACCAGGGGTGGCGCGGATGAAGATCGGGCGCGTCATCGGCACCGTGATCGCCAGCACCAAGGCCGACGGAATGGACGGGCTGAAGCTCCTGCTCGTGCGGCCCCTCGACACGGACCTCGAGCCCGAGGGCACGCCCTTCGTGGCCACCGACGCGTCGGGCCCCGATGGGTACGGACAGGCCGGTCCGGGGGCGTTGGTGACCTATGAGTCGTCACGCGAGGCTGCGCTGTTGCACCATCCGAGGTTCGTGCCCGTCGACAAGGCGGTCGTCGGCATCGTCGACCAGTACGCCACCGACCCGCAGGCCGGAGAAGGCGCATGAACGTCGGCGTCGTCATCGGCACGATGGTCAGCAGCCAGCAACACCCGTTCTACGACGGGCGCAAACAGCTCGTGGTCCGCTACACCCGCCCCGACGGCAGCTTCGACGGCGGCCGCTACGTGATCGCGGTCGATATGGTCGGCGCGGGCGTTGGCGAGACGGTGTTGATTCAGGACGAGGGAAACTCCTCCCGCCAGATGTTGGGCACCGACGCCTTCGCGCCGGTCCGCTCGCTCGTGGTGGGCATCGTGGACGCGGTGACTGCGTCCGGAGACGAGCAATCATGAGGACGCGATGAGCGCAGAGAGCAGCCAGTTCCAGCTTCGCACGTATATCTTC
>CAZFPM010000280.1:0-7169 GCA_964520965.1 uncultured Myxococcales bacterium | reverse complement strand
GCCACGATGCACTACCTCGATGTCGAGGCGTTGACGGAGATCAGCGATGTCGTCGTGCGCGGCGTCGTCGTCGATTCGCGGGTCTTCGTGGGCAACCACGACCGGATCACCACCGAGTGGACCGTGCGGGTCGAGGAGACATTGGCCGGTGAGGCTCACGACGAGGTCCGGTTCCGCCAGTGGGCTGGGGAGCTCGACGGCGTCGTGGAGCACGTGCCCGGCGATGCCCGCGTCCGCTTGGGCGAACACGCCGTGTTCTTCCTGGTCGGCGACACGCCCGATGGGCTCTTCCTCGCTGCGCTGGGCCAGAGCAAGTTCGCGATCGACGTCGAGGCGGTGCCGCCGCTTCCGGCCCAGCCCGACCTGCTGCAGCTGCCGTCGCTGGTCGCGAGCGGTCTGATACTCGAAGCGGAGCCGATCCGGCGCGTCGATGACGTGCCCGGCGCAGCGACGGCGGTGCGCGACCTGAGCAACATCGGCCTCCTGCCCCGCGAAGGAGGAGACATCGTCTTCCTGGGGCCGGAGTCCATGGCACTCGATGAGCTCGTCGACCGGGTCCGCACCGCGGCGGGGGGTGCCCGATGACGAACCGGATCTCCCCGGCATCGTGCCATCGGCCTGCTCTCCGGGCGCTCCTCTGCGTCGCGATCACCTCGCTCGCGCTGGTGGCACTCGCGCCCGCAACAGCGGTCGCCTGGACGCCGCTCGAACGGTGTGCGCCGACGTGGGACTCGGTCCCGAGCGGCTATCACGTGAACCAGGTGGGCTACTCCCGCATCGACCTCCCGACGGTCCGACGGATCTTCGCCGACTCGATGGACGAGTGGGCGCGTCCGTGCTGCTCGGACTGGTCGGCGACCGACCTGGGTCTCACCACGGGCGTCGGCGAGGACGGCGGAAACCCGCAGTACATCTTCTCGTTCCGCACGGGCGCGTGGCCGCGCGAGCTCGGAGACGCGACCTCGACCCTCGGGATCACGTTGACGCGGTGGTCGACCCGCGGCGGCGATTGTTTCGGCCTCACCGCCGACATGGTGTTCAACGCCGCCACCCACACGTTCGGAACCTCGGAGACGGTCTCGACGGTCGATCTGCAGGCCGTGGCCACCCACGAGTCCGGGCACTGGCTGGGGCTGGGCCACTCCAGCGTCAGCGGCTCGACGATGTGGCCGGTGCACACCGGTGAGGGCGACCGGAGCCTGCACGCCGACGACGAGACCGGGGTCTGCACGCTCTATCCCGGCGATTGTGGGTGCACGACGGCCCGGGATTGCGATCCCGACGAGGTCTGCGAGGCCGGACGGTGCGAGCCGGCCCCCTGCACGTCGGACCTCGACTGCGCGACCGGGTTGGAGTGCGACCGCGGTACGGGCGATTGCATCGTCCCGCCGTGCCGAGGTGACGACGACTGCCTCGGAGCCCAGATCTGCGTCGATGGCGAGTGCATCATCGACGCCGACTGCCCGACGTGTCTGCCGTGCGTGACCCTCGACGACTGCGGCGGCGGGGTGTGGCAGTGCGCGAGCGACGGGGCCAACGGCTTCTGCACGCGCAATTGCGAGACCCCGGACGACTGCCCGGGCAACTCGGAGTGCTTCGGAATCTCGGGGCAACCGTTCAGCATCTGCCTCAACGATGACGCCGATTCCGTGGGGGCGTGCCCCAACACGTACGTGTGCACCGAGACACCTTCGTTGTGCGAGGGGGTCGGGTGCGCGGCCGGCGAGGTCTGCAATCCGGACACCGGCGCGTGCGAGCGGGTCGGCGGCGCCGACGGCTGCATCGTCTGCGACCCCTGCGACGTTCCGGACGACTGTCCGGGCGGCGACTGCTGGTCGTTCACGGGCGCCGATTCGGTGTGCGCGGTGGCGTGCGGCACGGGAGGCGATTGTCCTCCGGGGACCGACTGCTTCGACTTCTCGATCAGCGGCGGTGGTGACGTGTCGCTCTGCCTGAACGCGGATCTCGACACGGTGGGCATCTGTCCGGCCGGGTTCACGTGTGCCGATGCGCCGGAACCAGGGCCTTGCGACGGCGTGTCCTGTCCGGCAGGCCAGACGTGCGACCCGGCGACCGGCGCCTGTGTGGGCGGCGGCCCCGGCCCGGACGCTGGCGGGTCGGACACGGGTGCGGGCACCGACACGGGCACCGGTGGCTCGGACGCCGGCCCTGGCGGTAGCGACGCCGGGACGGGTCCGGTCGCCAGCGACTGCATCGTCTGCAACAGCTGCGACAGCAGCACGGACTGCCCGGGCGGCGCGTGTAGCGTCGTCGGCGCGGCCGGTCGCGTCTGCACGATCGACTGCGCGGCGAACCCCGCCGCCTGTCCTGGGAACACGCAGTGTTTCGACGTGGAGCTCGACGGGCTCCTGGCGAGCGTCTGCCTCAACATCGACGCCGGGAGCGCGGGCATCTGCCATGACGCGTTCCGCTGCGTCGAGTCGACGGGCGGCTCCGGCGGCACGGACGCCGGCGGTGGCACCGGAGGCACGGGCGGGACCGGCGCCGGAGGCACGGGCGGAGACGTCGACGCCGGAACCGATGGAGCAGCTTATCCAGGCGCTCGCGGGAGCAGCGGGTGGTGCGCGATCGCTCCGCACCCGGCTCGCGGCGCGGTGTCGATGATGCTGGCCTTGCTGGGCGCGGTGGTGCTACGGCGTCGGAACTGAATCAGCGTTTTGGGGGAGTGTTCCCTGCGGAGCCTCCCTCGACACCAGCTCATGGAGAAGCGATGAGGATCACCCACCTCTGTTGTGCCGTTCTGTCGATGCTCGCGGCGGCCCCGCTTGCCGCGCAGACCGCCAGCCAGTCCGACCTGAGCGTCGGTCAGTCCGTGGAGGGCGAGCTCGTCGAGAGCGACCGCATTTACGAGGGGCGGGGCACGCCGTCGGACTTCTACGCCTTCGAGGCGACCGCTGGCGCACAGGTGGCCGTGTCGATGGAGAGCGAGGCATTCGACACCTATCTCGTCTTGTTGGACGCCGAGGGTACCGAGCTGCGCTCGGACGACGACTCGGGGACCGGCGTCAACGCGCGGCTGACGCTCACGGTGCCCACTGAAGGGCGTTACACCGTCGTCGCGACGTCGTTCGGTCAGGGGGCGGGTCCGTACACGCTGTCGGTGCACGAGGTGGTGCGTCATCCGCTCTCCCCCGAGAGCGTGGAGCTCGGCGCCACGGTGATGGGGCGCCTCGAGGACGGCGACGCCATGATCGCGGACGAGAAGTATGTCGACGGCTATCGGCTGGAGGCAGAGGCAGGGCAGCAGCTCGAGCTGACGCTCCAGAGCTTCGAGTTCGACACCTATCTCTACCTGGTCGGGCCGTCTGGCGAGCATGTCGCCACCGATGACGATGGATTCGGCGTCGGCGCCAACAGCCGCATCCAGACGACGCTTCAGGCGCCCGGCACGTACACGGTGCTCGTGTCGTCCTACGGCGGATTCGAGGCCGGCGGCTACGAGCTGACGGTCACCGAGGAGTTCTCCGCGCGGCCGGTCGGCCAGCCGCTGACGGTCGGCACCAGCGTGAGCGGGGCGCTCACCGGGGACGACGAGTCCGATTCGGGCGGCGGCCGTCGTGACCGCTACACCTTCGAGATCGCCGCCGGACAAGAGGTCGTGGCGTCGGTCACTTCGGCGGAGTTCGACACGTACCTCAGCCTGACGGGTCCCGAGGGCTTCGTCATCGGCGAGGACGACGACTCCGGTGGTGGCCTGAACAGCCTGTTGTCGCGGGTCGCGACGGTCTCCGGCGCATACGAGATCGCCGTGAGCAGTTACGGCGGCGGCGACGGCGCCTACGAGCTACGCGTCGATGTCGAGGAGCCGGCGCCCGTCGTCGCGGTCACCCTCACTCCCGGCGAGGCGGTGAGCGGGCGGCTCGAGGCGGGCGACGCGCGGCCCGTGCTCGGCGGCGGTTACGTCGACGTGTATTGGTACGAGGGCGAGGCGGGCCAGGACATCAGAATCGAGCTCGGAGGTGGGTACGACCTGAGCTCGCGCGTCTTCGCGCCCACCGGCGAGGAGATCGACTTCGAGGGCCTCGGGTATGGCGGTCCGCGCCGGAACATCAGCCTGCCCATGACCGGTCGATACATCGTCACCGTCGTGACGTACGAGTCCGGCGGAAGCGACTACTCGCTCACCGTCGGGCCGTCGGTGATCGGGCCGGTGGTGGCGACGCCGCTCGCCCCGAACACGTTGATCGCCGGTCGGCTCGAGGAGTCCGACAGCCTGCACCCGCTGCGGAGCACGGCCATGGATGCCTACGACCTGACGGTAGAAGAGGGCAGTGCGTTCGAGATCGTCATGACCTCCTCCGAGGTCGACGGCTACCTGGAGCTGTCCAATGCCGACGGCGTCCAGCTCGCCGCCATCGACGACTCCGACGGGTTCAACCCGATCATCCGCCAATACCTGGCCCCGGGCACCTACCGGGTCGTGGCGACCCAATACGCGGAGGGCGCGGGGCCGTATACGCTCGAAGCGCGCACGGTCGAGACGCACGCGGTCGTCGTCGAGACGATCGCGGTGGGCGACCACGTGGTCGCGACCCTCGAGGAGACCGATGCCGTTTCGTTGGCTCGCAGCACTGCGGCGGACTTCTACCGCTTCGAAGCCGGGGCGGGGCAGGCGCTGACCATCGAGATGACCAGCGAAGCGATCGACACCTACGTGATGGTCCTCGATGAGCTCGGCATGACGGTTGCCGAGGACGACGACTCGGCCGACAACCTGAACTCCCGCGTGACGATCACCGTCCCCACGGCGGGGATGTACACCATCGTGGCCACGCAGTACGGGGGCACGCTCGGCGCGTACGAACTCTTCGTCCGCGAGGGCCACTTCGACGTGGCGCCGGAGCCCGAACTCTGAGTGGGGACGGAGCTGCTTTGACGTCCGTGCGACCGCTGATCCTGGTCTCCAACGACGACGGCTACCAGGCCGAGGGGCTCAACCTCCTCGCCGACGGGCTGGCCGAAGTCGGCGACGTCTGGGTCGTGGCACCCGAGCGCGAACGGTCGGCCGTGAGCCATACGATCTCGCTCCACAAGCCGCTGCGCGTGAAGCGTACCGCCGAGACCCGCTTCTGGTGCTCCGGGACGCCGACCGACTGCGTCTACGTCGGCATCAACCACCTGCTGCCACGCGACCCCGACGTCGTCGTGTCGGGGGTGAACTTCGGCGCCAACCTCGGCGATGACGTCACCTATTCGGGCACCGTCGGCGCGGCGATGGAGGCGGCGCTGCTGGGCGTGCCGGCGCTCGCGTCGAGTCTGACCGGTGTGCGGGACGCCGAGGTCGACTTCTCCGGGGCGGTCACGCTGACGGTTCGGCTGGCCCGCCAGGTCCTCGCCGAGGGCCTGCCACCGAACACGTTGCTGAACCTGAACACGCCGTCGGGCTACGATGCGGACCAGGGGGTCCGTGCCACGTCTCTCGGCCGTCGACACTATGGCCGCGGAGTCGACGTGAACCTCGACCCCCGCGGCCGACGCTACCTCTGGATCGGCGGGTCGGCGCCGGTGTTCGTCGACCGCCCCGGATCGGACTGCAACGCCGACAACGACGGCGTCGCCTCGGTCAGCCCGCTGACCATCGACCTCACTCGCCACGACCTGATCGCGACCCTGCAACGTTGGGACGGCGTCACCTGAGCGTCGCCCGCAACCCTCGAGACCCACGCCGATGACCCTCCACGAGACCCTCGCGTCCCTCGTCGCCGATGTGCCGGACTTCCCGAAGCCCGGGATCATCTTCAAGGACATCACGCCGCTGCTCCAGGACGGAGAGGCGTTCCGTGCCCTCGCCGAGCACCTGGCCGAGCGCTACCGCGATGCGGGCGTGACGCAGATCGTGGCTGTCGAGTCGCGCGGGTTCATCTTCGGAGCCGCGCTGGGGGCACAGATGGAGACCGGCGTGACGCTGGTGCGGAAGCCCGGAAAGTTGCCGCGCGCGATCCGCTCCCAGACCTACGAGCTCGAGTACGGAACGGACGAGCTGCAGATCCATGCGGACGCCCTGAGCGCCGACGATCGGGTGGTGATCGTCGACGACGTGCTGGCGACCGGCGGCACGGCGGCCGCGACGGCGAAGCTCGTGGAGAGCTGTGGGGCCGAGATCGTCGAGATCGCGTTCCTGATGGAGCTCGGCTTCCTCGAAGGGCGCGCGAAGCTGGGCGGGCGCCCGATCTACAGCCTGCTGACCTACTGATCGCACCTCTTCGTCGGCGCGGCTGTCGGCCGGCCGCGTGCAAGTTCACCGAGCGCGGAGAGGTCGTCGTCGTCGCGCAGTCTGCCGAACGGCTCGGCGGAAGGCTGACGGCCAGGAGTGAACTCGGTCGCGGATCTCGCTTCACGCTCTCCCTGCCGGAGGGGCTCGTCGACCCTGACCGAACCGACGACCCGAAGTCAGACTGATCGTCCTCGGTCTCGGGGCCGCTTGTAACGGCCGATTCCCGGAACTACGCTCGAAGCGACTGCCATCGCCGCGAGTCAGAGGGGTCGCAGGGCGCTCGAGCGCTGTGGCGGCCCGCGAAGTGCTCCGGTGGCGCCCTGTTTCTCGCAGAGGGTTTCGGCATCGCAACGTGGAAGGCTCTACCCGCCTACGGACCGCGATCTGGCTTCTGATCGCGTCTGCTCTCTCCCTGCACGTGTTCTTCTACGTGGCGGGGCAGACTTTCCTCGCCGGTTGGGCCTGGGAGGGGCACGCGCTCCACGCGTCCATCGAGACCGTGGGAGCATGCGTCGGTTTCTTGGTAGCGAGCATGCTCTACACGCTCGACCGTCGGGGGACCGGCACGTCGTTCAACGTCCGGATCGCCAGCGCATTGGCGGCGATGGGGTTGCTCGACGGGCTCCATGCATGGGTGCATGTCGGCACTGCGTTCGTCTGGCTGCACAGCACCGCGACGGTCCTCGGCGGCGCGCTCCTCGCGACGGTCTGGTTGCCCGATCGGGTGGTGCGGCCGGTCGGCCGATGGTGGGTATGGATCGTCTTGGCCGGAACGGCGTCGTTCGGCATCGCGTCGTTGCTGCTCGGCGGCGACCTGCCGGCGATGGTGGCGACCGACGGCGACGTGGTGGCCTTCACACCACTCGCCCGTTCGCTGAACGTGATCGGTGGCGTGTTGTTCTTCGTGGCGGCCGCAGGGCTGATCCGGACGCAT
>CAZFPM010000279.1:0-7246 GCA_964520965.1 uncultured Myxococcales bacterium | reverse complement strand
CAACGTTGCGCCGGTGCGCCCTCTACGACGGCGGCGCGGCCGACTGGGCGGCCGACGTGCCGCCGATGACGGAGCAGGCCTTCTGGTTCGATCGCTACTTCGACCTCTATCACGCGCCCGGCGGGCTCTCGATGGACGTCGATTTCGTCGACGCCGTGCTGGCCGGCACTCCGGAGAGCGAGTGGTCGCGTCCGGAGCACTTCCGCCGCTACGACGGCCGCGGCGACTCCTCCGGTTGGACCGGGACCGCGCTCTGGGGCGCCGCCGCCCGCTACGCCGTCACCGGCACCGAAGCGGACTACGCGCGCATGCTCGACCGCACCGAGGCGGTGACCTTCCTCTACGAGGTGACCAGCGTGCCTGGAATGCTGGCGCGGTCGCACTACGCGATGTTGGAAGAGGGAGCGCCCGAGCCACGCGGGCACTGGGGCAAGCTGCTCTTCAGCCACCACGCCGGCGACGGAACCGACGGGCATTTCGCGCTGCCGATCGACGAGGCGCTCCACGACCGCCTGCCCGACTACTACCTCGACGGGGTGGAGATCGACGGGACCCACTACGACACGACCCCGGTGGTCCAATACGACACGTCTCGCGATCAGTACGTGCGCGGGCTGCCCGGGCTGATGCTGGCCCACGACCTGCTCGGCGAAGGGGAGCGCGAGGACACGATCCGCGCGACGTTGCAGGCGGAGTTGCCGTGCACGTTGAACCGGATGAGGAGGGGGCGGATCTACAACCTGCAGGACGCCACCGACATCCTCGAGGCGGTCACGACGTATTTCGGCGCCGCGAACCTGACGCTCGATGACGACGACATGGACTTCGGCGCGCTCGACGAGCTGATCTTCTACGTGCTGGAGCAGCCGCACCCGGACCACCTCGACGCCTTCGACGTGGCGTGCCCGGACGGTCCGCCGATGGAGGTCGACCCGGCCCTCGAATACGACGCCTCCGATCCCTTCTTCCTCTTCGAGTTCGCCGCGCTCGCCGCGCGGGAGACCGGTGGAGGCGATGTTCCAGTGGCGTTCTCCATGCACGTGAGTGTTCGCGCCAGCGACACGATCTTCATGACCCAGTGGGCGCTCACGGCCCACGCGCTGACCGACGACGAGCGTTACCTGGAGTTCGTGGCGCAGCTGATGGCCGAGGTGGACTACTGGGGCGTCCTGGGAACCTACGGCGCGTTCCAGCTCCCGAAGTGGTGCGCACCGCACTACGGACCGAGCCTGGGCTACCCCTCGCTCTACAACCTGCAGGCGCGCATCGATCGCGCCGAATTCCCCGAGTATTGGAACGCACTCGCGGAGGTCGCTCGTATCGAGGCTCGCCAGAAGGAGAACGGCCCCCGAGAGGACGCGTTCTTCGGCATACTGTACAACCGGATGGTCGACGCCGCGACCGACCCGACCGCGGCGGAGTATGTGGCGACTTCGGTCGCCCAGCTGGCCACCTACGGGATGAACCCCGAGGACAAACTCGAGCCCGACCGCAGCTACCCCCGGAACTTCGTCGACCGTCCCGACCCGGACGTGCCGCTGGAGGAGATCGGTCTCGACGACCCGGAGTGGGCGATCTGCGAGGAGCCGACCTTCATCCTCGGCATCGAGGTTCCGGCGCCCAGGATCGACGGGATCCCCGTCCGGTCCGTCGACCCGCTCCCCCTACCCAAGCGCATCGGCGGAACCTTCCTGTGGCAGATGGACCCGTGGATGGTGCAGCGCGAGTACGGAGGCGTCGGCATGGACACCCAGTGGCCCATGCTCGGCATGTTCACGCCCTACTGGGTCGGCCGCATGGACGGCGCGATCGCAGAGGGCGGCGGGTTGGCGCTGGGCTGGCGCGACACCGGCGAAGCCTGCGAACTGTAGGGCGCCCGAGCGTTGGAAGAACAAGTGGGTATCGGCAACCATCGGTATCGCTTCCGGAACCCCGGCGCGACGGGCGAGCACGGTCGGACCTGGCGTGGTCGGTGGGACTCTATCGCCCCCTCCCCGTAGCGAGCGTGCCTCGGGTCAGCCGAATGAGGTTGTGCGTCGGGTCACCACCAGACCTCCCATAGGCTCTCCCGAGCTCTGTCGAGATGCTTCTACCGCCAGAACCTTCACCCCCATCGGCGCGATTCGCCGCTTCGGCATGGAGGTCGACGGGGCCGACTCATGCACCAACGCCGCGCGGTCAGGGCAGTACGAATACCGTGCGGAGATATTGGGTGTTGAGATCAACGGGAAAGTGGTCCCAGATCCAGTGGGCGGGACTGCCTTCGGGGAAGAGGCTCGGCGATTCGCCCCATGGGTTGCTGGGGTCACCGATGGGGCCGATATCCTGGGCAAGGTCCCAGCCTGAGTCGTCGAAGCCGGCGGTGCACCAGCCGTCCTTTCCGACCCCGCTCTGATCGGGGTCGGGATCGTAGCGCCAGGTGCTGTCTGTGACCCACATGCTGCCATCGGATATCTCCAGGTGCGCGATGGCAGCGGTAATGACGCGGCCGGTGTCCCAGCCGTGGATGCCCATGGCGTGGGGACCGGTACGGAGCCAGAGCTCATGGACCGCGCCCTCCACCCAGCCGCCCGCGGGGCCGATGACTTCGCCGTCCATGCAAAGCTCTCCTACATCGTCAACGGCCGAATAGATGGTGAGATGCCAATCCCGTCGCCCATTACAGTTGCTATCCCGTCCATCGACCAAGACCGTACTCCCAGGGTGAATCTCCGGGTCGTCGTCGGCACAGTCCCCCCCGATCGGGACAGCGCCGTCTGGAGGGTCGCAGGACTGGCCGATTGGCTCGCTACCGTAGGAATCCCCATCCGCATCCACGAACCAGTTCTCACCAGCCCCGTCGTCGATCTCCCCGTTGCAGTCGTCATCGACCCCATTGCACTGCTCCAGTGCACCCGGGTTCACCGTCTCATCAAGATCGTTGCAGTCGTCCCCCTCCTCCCATCCGTCCCCGTCCATGTCCGTGTCGACCCGGTTGTCTTCCTCCACGTCGCCAGGGCTGGATGTACGGCCGTCGGCGTCGCCCGCCGCGTCCACGTCGCCCCGGTCGTCTCCGTGCCGATCAGCATCGCGCGTCGAGGGGCCGCCGTCGGTTCCCACATCAGACACGGCTAAGCACGCGACCAGCGAGAGCGACAATATTGCGCCGACGAGACGGGGCACCATCAGGAGAAATTGCTTCGAGGACGGTCGTCGATGTGTACGCGCCGAACCCGCCCGAGTCTACTTCAATGTCCGCTAAGCGCCCGAAGAGCTATGCACCGGCTCCCGCATGTGCCACGTCCCACGGAGCGTGAGGAGTCAGCGCCGCCGAGACCTCCGTCGTAAGATGACCGCCCAACCTCCCGCGCCCAGGAACCACAGCACAAAGGGCACGCGCGACCGGGAACCCACGGTCCGACAGCTGCAGTTCCCGTTGGCTTCCGCCGAACTTCCTTCTCCCGCGTCGATGTCGCCGGCTTCGGGATCGAGAGGGACTCCGGTGTCGCCCACGGCACCAGCGTCCATGGGTGGCGTTCCCGCGTCGAGCCTCGCCGCGTCCGCGAGGACCACGGCGCCATCCCTGCCCGAGTCTACGGTCGATCCGCCACCGTCCACCGCTCCCGAGTCGGGCAAGGGAGGCGCGGCGTCCGGATGACCGGCATCCGGACCCGCCGTTCCGGCATCCGCGGGACCGACTCCGGACACCTCGAAGACTCCCTCCACGGTGCCCCAGCTGTCCGAGCCCGGACCTGTGTAGACCAGCACGAAAGACGTTCCGTCCGGACTCAGCCACTTCGGTGAAATATTCCAAAAGACCGTCTTGTCTCCAGTCTGGAGGCCGATGTCCCAGGGATTCGCGAAAAGGACGGTCGTCCACGGCCCCCAGGGCTCGGGCGCATCGCAAATGCCCATGTGCCCGCCGTCCCCGCGTTGGCGGCCGACTTGTTGGGTAATCAGAATGTAGCGGTCGATCCCCGGGATGAAGATCGCGCTGGTTCGCATGACCCCGTTGACGGCATCCTCGAAGACGGGCTGCCGCGACCCGAAGTCCGAGGTCCACGTGGCTGAGCCAGAATCCATGCCCGCGAAGAACTCGTAGGCTGCGCGCTCCAAGATGCGATCCCGGGGAACCCGCATGAGGGCGATCTCGCCAGGCATTTGAACATCCCAGGAACTATTCTGGATCTCGGGCGCATAGGTGTAGACATAGTCGTCTCGCGATCCGGCGTAATCCTGCCCGAACTGCAGAAATGTGGGACAGAACACACCGTCACTGCCGCTCGGCCGGAGATCCCAAGTGGCCGCGGTCCAAGCCGCCGCGTGGTTCGTGGACCGGTAGACCTGCTGGAGGGCGTATGCACTTGCATCGAATCCGTCCCCACATCGCCACATGTAGAGGCTCGCACCGACGGAGAGCAGGCCATAGGACTTGCCTGAGAATGTGGCTGGGTTCTCGGACATGTGTCCGCCCCAGACGTTGTGTGTGCTGTAGCTATCCCTGGGTCCCTCCACACGGCCGAAGCCCATACTCTCGCGACCGAGGGAATTCGTGCCGCCAAACCCACCACCGTCTCCCCAGCTCGTGTACTGGTGGTCATCGTCGGCCCATGTGATGGCCCAGTTGTCACTTCCTGGTGCGAGTTCGACCACCGTGTCCATGTCGAAGCTCACCCCGGTGATCACGGGGCTCGGCGGATAGGGGGCATCCGCGGACGCCACACCAGGCGCGGTCCAGATGAGCAGGCACGATCCGAGCGCCACCCAACCGGCCAGGTATGCGTTGCGGTTGGGCAAGCCGACATCACCCGCAGTGTTTCGGTTCATGATCCCTCTTGTCCCACAAGTCCAGGAGGTCGTTCAGACCAGCAGACTGGTGTACCAGACCGCGAGTCGAGACCAATACCGGACGTCTCCGTGCTCTCCGGAGTGCGCGATGGTTCGGTCCGAGGAGCGGGCCGCAGATCTGGGCGAGGGTTCACCAGGTCGAGGACCGCTACGCCCTCAGCTGGCTCGAGATCCCGGAGGAGGGGCCGTGGAGTCTCGTCGTCCTCTTCGGAGATCCGATCTGCCCTCCATGACGTGCGCCGCCGGGGCTTCTTCTCGGCACCGGACATTGCTACGCTGACGCTTCGACGCCGACATGCCGGCGATCTTCTTCCCCGGTGTTCGACGTGCTCGTCAGTACCTGATGAGCCACACCACGTTCACGTTGCGCGGGCGCGACTCGCCACCACCCGCCGCTGTGGTCCTCTCGTTGTTGCTCCCGTCGTCGAGGAGCGCATTGTTCTGGTCAGGGTCATCGAGGGAGTAGCCGGGGTGCCCACCGACGTAGCGCCCGTGAAGGTGGTCGTGACTCTGTAGCTGCGTCCCCTGTCGAGTCCCCGGGCTGTCTCCAACCGTTCCATCTCCCCGGTCAGAGCGGCTGCCCACGTCCGGGTCGCGTCCTGCCCCGTGGCTCCAGCCCCTGAGGAACTCGCCCCGGAAATCCGGCAGATTGAACGAGCTGGCATCCACAGAGCCGTAGGTGGTCCCGAGCACCGCGAACAACGCGGGATACTCCGTCCTGGACACAGACCGACCGTCGCACTCCAGGTAGCCCTCGGGAACCTCTTCGGTGCCCCAGGCGACGATGCTCCCAGGAGTCACGCCAGCCTCTCCCGCGGCGAGCGGCGCCCACGTGGTTCCGTCGCACCCCTCGAAGGCGCTGCCAGTCCAGCGGATCGTTCCGGCGGTGTCGGGTCCGCATGCAGCTCCACTCAAGCCCGCGAATCCGGTGCCACACTCCCACCCGGTGGCACCCCAGCTCAAGAAATCGCCCAAGCTGCACGACAGACCGGCGAGCGCGTCGGGTCCGGCCGGGCCCCGCGGTCCCGTCGGACCTCTCGGACCCGTGCCGGGGGTTGCGCAGATCCAGGCGCCGAGGTCGACGTCCCACGCTGGCGACTCCTCATCGGCGCAGTCGAGCTCGGCCAACGTATCGCGGTCGCCTCCGGTCAATTCGGGCGGGACACCGGTGACGCCGTCCCAGGCCACCTCCACGGCCTCATCGGCGACGAGCGCGCGCTCTGCCATGAACGCAAACGGCACGGAGTCGATGCGGATGCGCGGTGCCAGCACTTCGCCGTCGATGACCAATTCGAGATAGAGATCGGCTGCGTCGAAGAGGGCAGGATCGAGGTCGATTCTGCTGCCGAGGGACAGGAAGAAGTCGCCGCCCACCACCTCGACGTCTCGGTGCGACTCGGTCCAGGTCGGAGTTCCACTCCGTTCGCTCTGATAGAGATTCGCGTCGATGTTGAGTCGTCCCTCGACCGCGCCGGCGTCGTTCTCGATGTGGCCGGCGTATCCCAGAGTATGGGGCACTTGGGCAGTGGCCGTCGCGGCGACGAGGAAGACGGACAGGGCGACCAGGATTCGCAACAGCGTCGTCTTCATCGGAATCCTCCGCTCACGCGGAAAGTGGAGTTCGTGATCTCGTGGGGCAGAATCAGTATGTAGCCGGAATGGCGATAAGGGCCTTCCTCGCCACGCCGGCCGCCGGGCAGCAGAAGAGACCGTGTGAGCCTGATCCGATTGCAGTAGCCATCGAGCGGCTCACAGATTTCAACATCACCGTCAGGGCCAGGGCGGAGGTTGCACCCGTACCCTTCGGGACAGGGGATCTCGTCGCACCGCGTGGCGCAGAACAAGCCGTTGATCTGGTCCAGGCAGAGGTTGTCGACCCCACCACACTCCGTGTCGTTGGTACAGCGGTCGCAGAGGTCGTCGTGGGCCGGAACGCACAGCCTGACGGCATCGACCCCTGCGTTCTCGAGGAGCCGACACGCGAACCCCTCCGGGCAGTCGTCATCACAGTGCACCGTGCAGATGCGGCCCCCGTCGGTGTCGATGCAATAGCGCGAGTCGCAATCGTCATCGCCATCGCAAGGGTCACCGAATCCGCCGAGCTCGGTGCCTGGTCCCACCTCGAACAGGTCCGCCTCCTCGGCGTCGAGGACGTCGTCCGCGGCGTCCTTCACCTCGGAAATGGCATCGATGGGACGAGTGTCGATGAGCGCATCCGACGAATCGGTGGCCGTCGAACGGGTATCCGAACACGACGCGAGAGCGAACGCGAGCAGGAGAGGCCACGGGTGTCTGGAGTTCACGGAAGCCCGCCGTTCTCGGGACATTGCTGTGCCATTGTGGATGAGAATCCGAGCCGGTTCAATGGTAACCGTTCAGGGGGGCGCTTGAGCTGACGCTCACCGGGAGCGCTTGCGGG
>CAZFPM010000278.1:0-7249 GCA_964520965.1 uncultured Myxococcales bacterium | reverse complement strand
GGGGGCGGCAGGCTGCGGACGCGACGTTGCTCCACCCGCGACTGGAACCTATTTGGAACCCAGACGCGTTGTGCGCTACGGAGGCAGATCGCAGAAAGCCCCCGAAACAACAGTGGTTCCGGGGGCTTCCAATGGTCGGGCCGACTGGATTCGAACCAGCGACCACCTGCACCCCATGCAGGTGCGCTACCAGACTGCGCTACGGCCCGACATCTGCCGTGACCCGAGGGTCTCGGCGGGGAGCGAAGGTCTACCCAATGCGCGGTCCACGTGTCAACGCGAATCGGGCGCTTTCGGCGAATCTCGGACGCTACCCCGGCTAGGGCTTCTCGGGGGTCCAGCGGACGTCGCCACGGCGCTTGGCTGGGACGCCCGCGATCATGCTGTAGGGCGGGAACTCGCTGTATTCCGGGACCACGGCACCGGCGGCGACGATCGAGTGGTGGCCGATCTTCGCGCCCATCAGCACGACGGCGTTGGTGCCGATGAAGCAATGGTCGCCGATCATCACCGGGGCGCGATCCACTTCGTCGTACCGACGTTCGGTCACGGTGCGCCGTGCGGACGAGTGGGTGACGAGTTGAGCGCCGGACGAGATGTCGCAGCCCTTGCCGACCGTCAGCCCGCCGGAGCCGTCGATCAGGCAGAAGGCGCCGATCCAACACCCCTCGCCGATGTCTGGCTCTCCGATGACCCAGGTGTGAGCGTTGTAGGGGTTGTCGGGGAGTTTCTCTAAGCCGGCCATGGGGTCTCCGCGGTCGCGTGAGCTCGCAGAATACGGGTGCGGTTGTTTGACGGGAAGGGGCACAGGGGCTGGGCGGCGCGGTCGGTTGCGCGACGGTTGCCATGACATCGAATCCGGGAGCCATGCCGGACGATTGCGTAGACCGGCAGCTGCCGGTCGGTGGAGCCGACTGGCCCGTGGCCCGATGGATCGGGTATAGGCGAAGCATACGCACCCGAAGGACGCTTCGACCCCTCCCGCCGCCATGCCACCGGAGCCCAACGTGCTCACGCTGCCGTGCAAGACCCCTCGCTGGCGTTCGGTCCGCCCAACGTCGCCCGCCATCGTCGTCGCGCTCGTCGTCGGATTCGCGGCGGCCTGTGCCCCGCCGTCGGCGCCGTCCGACCTGGAATTCGAAGACCGGGACACCGGCGCTGGCGCGGACGCGGCGACACTCGATGTAGTACCCGCCGGCGGTGATGCGATCGTGGTCGAGGACCTCGAGGGGGCCTGGCTCCACTACCAGCAGGTGTCGACCTGCGTCGACTTCGGGGACCTGCACTTCGAGCAGTACACGCGCTACACGTACCTGGTCGAGGTCGAGCAGAACGAGCGCGACGTGGCGACGGAGACCTGGACGGCGTGCTCCCTCGAGCTGAGCCCGGTGCTCAGCATGCAGCCCACCGTCACGCCCGCCTTGCTGACGACGAGCTTTCCGGTCGTGACCGGCGGCTACAAGGTCTTCGACACGGACGTCGGTGCCGAGTGGCACTCCGGCCCGGTGCCGGAGGTGTGGGGCATCGACTTCGCGGAACCGGCCACCGAGCCTTTCCCCTACGAGGACGACGACCCGCGCATCTACGACTCGGACGCCGACGGCAATCCGGGCGCTACGCTGATCTTCGGCGACGACATCTGCCGGGCCTACATGGTCAACCGCACGCTCAACAACCACCACGGCGAGTTCGTGGCCCCGGACCGGATCGCCGGCTCGGTCAACTCCGCCACCGAGCAGAACATCATCGACGCGACCGGCGAGATCTGCGGCCGCGAGTACATCACGCGTGACAACCAACCGCGCAACGTCTTCGAGCGCGTCCGGATCGACGGTCGCGGCGGGGCGCTAGACCTCCGCGACGAGGAAGGGACCATCGACTGCGAGACCGTGCTGCTCGCGCGTCCCGAGCTGATCGAGCGCATCGAGGCTGACGACGCGTCCTGCGACATCTGACCCCTCCGCCAGGGGCGCGGCCTCGGTGGTCTCGTCGTCGGTGATCTGGTCGCCGGGTGCCTAACCGCGCCACCGGCTGTGGACGCTCAGAACTCCCACGTGCCCTCGACGCCGACGTTCGCCAACCAGCCGCCGCTAGACCAGCCGGGGAAACCCGGGTTCCCGGTCTGCAGTCCGTCGGCGCCCTCCCAGGCGAGGCCGGTCGCCGGGTTGATCGCGTCGTCTTCGATCTCGTCGCAGATGTCGGTCACGCCCTCGGTGCAGCCAGGAGGAACGTCGAGGGCATCCTTGGTCTCTTCGCGGGGGACGAGGAAGTGCCACTGGGCGTGCCATGAGACGCGGAAGATCGACTCTCCGACGGGCCAGTGGTGGCCGGTGCCGAGCGACGCGACGATGCGGTCGTTGTCGACGTAGTTCGTGCGGCCCGTCTGCGGACCCACCGGGGTCGGCTGGTAGATGAACCCGGCGCGGAAGTGGTGTTGTTCGAATGGGCGGTATTCGACCCCCAGGTGAGGGACGAAGACATCCTTGAACCCGGCGAGCTCGCCGTGGTGGTTCTCGTAATTGGACCAGACGCTGTAGGTCATGTCGAAGGACGCGACGACCGGGCCGCGGTGCAAGGCTCCGCCGAAGACGAACTGGCGCGGCGAATACTGGATCGTCAGGTCCAGAGGCTGCAGGAAGGGGAAGTCCTCGGTGCCTTCGAAGCCCCGTACCTCGACCTTGGTGGACCCGGTCAGCGCGAGGAATTGCTCGTCACGGAAGGCGACGCCGAAGCGGAGTTCTTCACCGGGCGTGAAGAGCACGCCGGCCATCGGCCGGAAGCGGCTGCCGAGGCTCAGCTCCACGTTCAGGTCGATGACGTCGAGCTCGGCAGGGTTGTCGGCGTAGACGTAGTTCCGGGTGCGCGCCTGCGGCATGAAGCTCGCGCCGAGCCCCAGCGCGAGCCAGTCGAGCACCTGGTAGGCGGCGGCGAAGTCGACGACGGCGTGCTCGACACGGCCGCCCATGAGATCCCAGTGCAGCTCGTTGGTGAAGAGGCGCTCCCGCTCGTCGTTGAAGACGCTGAGCTGGGTCGTGGAGCCGGCGAACGGCACCAGGGCGACGAAGCCGAGGCGCAGCCGCTCGATGCTGAGGTTCGACGTGGCGCCGACGAAGCCGAAGAAGGAGTTGCCGAGGTCCTCCGCGCCTCTCCCGTTGAGGAGGTGCTCGTCGCCGATGGCCGGTCCGGCGGTGCCGAGGTCGGGGATTCCGTATCCGTCGGGTCGCTCGGAGAGGTTGATGCCGACGTTGTTCGCGGTGGCGAAGATGCCGGCCCCGGCCGTCGACGGTCCGAGAACCATGGCGGCGGGGTTGTAGTAGACGGCGCTGTAGTCGCTGGCCGACGCCACGGCGGCGCCACCCATCGCGGTCGCTCGGGAGCCCATGCCGAACAGGTCGAAGCCGTTGGCGAGGCCGCTGCTCGGCACGCAGAGCACTGCGGCGGCGACGAAGGCGGCGCGTAGTCGGCGTCGGCTGGGAGTCATCGGGTCCGGTCTCATCATCGGTCGTGCCGGCATTGCGAGCAGCGTCGCCGAGGGGCGCTCAGCGCGAGACGGCGCTGTCCGGGCGGCTTCGCGCGTCCATGTAGTTGCTCATCATCACGAGGATCGGACTCGCGACGAAGATGCTGGAGTACGTGCCGACGATGACGCCGATGATCATCGCGAGGGCGAACGACTTGATGAGCCCGCCACCGAGCACGAAGATCGTGATGACCGCGATGAGGGTCGTGACCGAGGTCAGCACCGTTCGGCTCAGGCACTCGTTGACGCTGCGGTTGACGATGCCGAGCAGGTCGGTGCGCGATTCCGCCAGCTGCAGGTTCTCGCGGACGCGGTCGAAGTTCACGATCGTGTCGTTGAGCGAGTAGCCGACGATGGTCAGCAGGGCGGCCAGGATGGGCAGGCTGATCTCTTCGCGCAGCACGACGAAGATGCCGAGCGTGATCAGCACGTCGTGCGCGAGGGCGAGGACGGCGCCGGGTGCGTAGCGGAGGTCGAAGCGGACGGCGATGTAGAGCAGGATACCGACCAGCGCCATCAAGATGGCGTTGATCGCATCGTTGCGCAGCTGCTGGCCGACGCGGGGGCCGACGGTCTCGACGCGGTCGATGCCGCCGGTGACGACGCCGGTCTCGGCGTCTTCGGACTGGAAGCGCTCGCCGAAGTGGGCGGTGAGTCCGTCCGCGACGACGGCCTGGAGGGTCTGCACCCCGACCTGGAATCGCCGTTGGCTGGGGTTGCCGTACATCGAGACGTTGGTTCCGATGAAATCGGCACCATCGAGGGCTGCGACGACCTGCTCGCTGATGGCGTCGCCCAGGACCGAGTGGCGGGCGACCTGGTCGAGGTCGGTGAGGCCTTCGACCTCGGTCTCGGCGGCCACGAACGCGGCCTCGGGGACCTGCACGTAGACCCGGTCGCCGGAGCTCTCGTCGTACTCGACGACGACATCGTCACCGAAGGTCGCGCGGAGGGCGCCTTCCAACTCCGCCCGCCGTTCGTCGTTGATCGACGTTACGGCCTGGGTCTGGATCAGGAACTGGTTCCCGCCCTCGCCGAAGCTCTGGACCGCGGCGTCGGGGAATCCGATCTCGCCGACGGCCGAGCGGACCTCTGCGTCGTCTACGTCGCCGGCGAAGCGGGCGATGATGTTCGTGCCGCCGGCGAAGTCGATGCCGTACTTCGGTCCGGGAACGAAGAGCAGGACGGCGCTCGCGGCGCAGACCACGAGAGAGACGGCTCCGAAGATGAAGCGCTTGCCGAGGAAGTCGTACTGCTTGGTGGCCATTCCTGCCGCCTCAGATGCTGATCCGCGCGACTTTCACGCGGTCGATGAGGTAGTCGAAGATGAGTCGGGTCACGACGAGTGCCGTGAACAGCGAGCAAATGATTCCGATCAGGAGGGTGACGGCGAAGCCGCGGACCGGGCCGCTGCCGACCTCCATGAGGACCAGACCGGCGATACCGGTGGTGATGTTGGCGTCGAGAACAGCGGACATCGCCTTCTCGTATCCGGCGGCGACCGAGGCCCGGGCTGTCTTGCCGAGCCTCAGCTCTTCCTTGATGCGCTCGAAGACGATCACGTTCGCATCGACCGCCATACCGATCGTCAGGATGATGCCGGCGATTCCGGGCAGGGTCAGGGTCGCCTGGAGCAGGGCGAGGGCGGCGAGGATGAAGAGCACGTTCAGGACCAGGGCCGTGCTCGCGATGATGCCGCTGATCTTGTAGTAGGCGACGATGAAGATGAAGACGAGCAGGAACGCGACGGCCAGGGAGATCTGACCGGCGCGGATCGAGTCGTGGCCGAGCGAGGGGCCGACCTGGGTCTCGAACTGCTTCTCGATCGGAGCGGGCAGGGCGCCGTTGCGGAGCACGATGGCGAGCGCGAGGGCTTCCTGCATCGACTCCTGGAAGGTGCCGCCGCCGCCCATCGAGATCTGGCATCGGCCGCCGAGGATCGGCTCGTTGATGGTCGGCGCGGACTTGACGACCTCGTCGAGGACGATGGCCATCTGGCGGCCGACGTTCGCCGAGGTGAGCCGGCCGAAGATGTCGGCTCCCTCGGAGTCGAAGGTCATGTTGACGACCGGCCGGTTCGTCTGGGGGTCCGTGCCGGTGCGGGCGTCGGTGACGTACTCACCGGTCAAGTGGGTCTGGGCTTCGAGGAGGATCGGCTGATAGCCGACATGCTCCAAGGCGCCCGTCTCGGGAACGTAGCGGTTGACCTCCAGGTAGGCGATGCTGGTGCCCTCGGGCGGGGTGAGGCTGGCGACGAGCTCGCGCAACGGCTCCAAGGTCTCGGCCTGCGGCCGTCCGGCGACCGTGCGTATGCCTTCGGCGTCGGGCGGAATCTGCACGGTCGAGAAGAAGGTCCCGTTGGCATCGGAGACCATCTTGAACTCGAGCTGAGCGGTCTGGGCGATGAGGGTCTTCATTCTCTCGAAATCAGCCTCGTCGAGGCCGGGGAGCTGGACGATGATGTCGGTCTCGCCCCGACGGGAGATGCTCGGCTCCTTGACCCCGACGTCGTCGATGCGGGCGCGAATCGTCGCGATGGCCTGCTCGATGGCGTAACGCTTGGTTTCCTCGATGAACTGCGAGTCGACATCGAGGCGGACGGTTGTCCCGTCCTCGGGTCTGAGTTCGAGGTTCATGACGATCAGCGTGTTCTCGTCGATCAGATCCAGGGGGCTCGCCGAGTCCGCGGTCACGCGCAGGGCCGGGGAGCCCGCGATGCGGGTCACGACGCATCCGGCGTCGGGATGGGCCTCGTCGAGCTCGCGCTGGAGCTCCTCGACGAAGCGGTCGACCTTGTCGCTGATCGCCTTCTCGACATCGACCTGGTACTGCAGGTGCAGCCCGCCCTGGAGGTCGAGGCCGAGAGTGATCTTCGCCGACGTAGCCTCGTAGATCGAGCAGACCCATCCGGGCCAGCCGCGGAGGCAAACCTCCGAGTCGTCGACGTCTCCCTCTTCGTCGGCCGCGGCTTGTTCGTCGACGTCCGCGATGGGGTACAATGTCGGGATCAGCGACACGGCCGCGATCACGATCATTGCGATCAATAGGGCGATTTTAGTCCACCATGCGCCTGGCATCGGGCACGTCTCCGCGTGGTTGAGTCGAGGCGGGTAGCCGAACTCCTTCGCTACTTCGTCTCTTTCTTGTCCTCGGAACCGGTCTTCTGGGTCGAGATGATTTGCGACCGGGCGACGCGAATCTTCACTTTGGGTGCGATCTCCAGCTCGATGGCGTCCGGCTCCAGCCGGGCCACACGGCCGTAGACTCCTCCCGAGGTCACGATTCGGTCGTCCACCTTGAGCCCGTCACGGAACCGCTGCGCTTCCATCGTCTGCTTCTGCTGCGGTCTCCACACCAGGAAGTAGAAGATCGCGACGATGAAGAGCGGGAGCATCATCGCGTTGGCGCAATCCGCCGAGCTCATGGCCTGGGCGACTAGCGGGAGTGCGGTCAAATCGTCGTGAGAACCGAGGGTCGAGAACCGTGGAAGTCCCCGTAACCACGGGGCGCAAAGCCCGCGTCAGCTAGCAGAGGGCCTGGGGGGGGTCAACTGTTTTTACCTCCGCTCCGCCAGCCCTCCCAGCAGGCCTTTCGATAGGCATCGAAGGCCCCCGAAAACACCGCTTCCCGAGCACCTCGAACGAGGTCGAGGTAATAGTGGAGGTTGTGCAGGGTCGTCAGGCGGATGCCGAGCACCTCGCGCGCGCGCACGAGATGATGAATGTACCC
>CAZFPM010000277.1:0-7322 GCA_964520965.1 uncultured Myxococcales bacterium | reverse complement strand
GAGGTGCACTACACCGGCTGGACGACCGACGGCGAGATGTTCGACAGCTCGATTACCCGCGGCCAGCCCGCGACCTTCCCGCTCAACGGGGTCATCCCGGGCTGGACCGAGGGCGTCCAGCTGATGGTCGAGGGCGAGCAGCGGCGCTTCTGGATTCCGGTCGAGCTCGCCTACGACAACCGCCCGGGCGCCCCTGCAGGGATGCTCGTGTTCGATGTCGAGCTGATCCGAATCGTCCGCTGACACGGGCCCTCCGCCGGCCACCAGGCGCGAGGTCGAAGAGCCGGAGCCGGCTCGGTCGGGCGCAGCTCACGACAGGCCGAGCCACCGCCGCGCGAGCCCCGCACCGAACACCAGGAGGCCGGCCAGCGCGGCCGTGGCGCCCTGTCGGCGACGGCGTGGGCTCGACGACGTAGCGACCGCCAGCCAGCCGCCCTGGAGCGACACTACGGCGATCAGCGCCAGCGACGCCGAGACGGCGCTCGCCGCCGCCATCAGCCACCCGGAGAGCGAGAGCACGGCCCCTCCGAGCAACGTCGTGTTCGGCGCCTCCTGCGGGCGCCTGGCGACGGCGACCAGCCAGGCGGCGAGCCAGGCCCAGGCAGCGCCGAGTTGCATGATCTCCACCACGCGCATCACCCGACGATCTGCTCGAACCAGCTCCGCACCGCCGCGTCGAGCGCGGCGGCACCAGGCCCGTCGGGCTCGTCGACCACGGCGTCCGCGGCCGCCGCGACCTCGTCCGGCAACGGCCAGGGGAGCGGCAAGGATCGGAGGTTGGTCAGCTTGACCTGCGGGAATGCCTCCCGATCCTCGGCGAAGAGCGCCCGGTAGACCTCGGAGACGACCTCGGTGTTGAGCACGGCCGCCAAGCGCAGGAGCGACTCACGCTGGCGCCAACGGGGACCGGTCGACCTGATCACGTGCACGGAGTTGATGGCCATCGATTCGTCGTCGCAGAACGCGACGACGAGGCGGCTCGCGGTCTGGCGGCTATAGAGGCGAGGGCCGTCGAACAAGCCCGGCTTGCGCAGCGACGCGCCGGCCTTGCGCCACTCGGTCCGGATCACCGACGGGTCCGACTCGATCCAATGGTCCGGGGCGTGCAGCCGCATCGGGGTCACGTGTCGTCCCTCGATCAGCGGGCGCGGCTCTCGCAACCGATTGCCGGAGGTCGAGATCAGCGCGCGCCGCGACTCGGCGGAGCCGGGGTTGACCCCGTCTCGTAACACGAAGGTGTCGCCCAGGGTGCGAACGCCGGCACGCACGAGGCCGTGCGCGAGGCCGAGCCCGGGCCCGGGCCACGGGATCACGCGGGACCTGGTCAGCGTGACGACATCGGCTGGAATCGACTCCCATCGTTGTCGTGCCGGCCAACCCTCGTCCCACTTCGCGAACTCGATCGTCGTGACCTTCGGCACGTCACCGGCCTCGAACGGGTTGAACTCGGCACGCCGGCAGGCGACGAGCACCGGTCGCAAGACCCGCCCCGGGAACGCGTCCGATGGCAGGCGGCCGACGACGAACGCATCGACGTGGCCGAGCCACGCCTCGCGCATCCGGGCATATCGCGGCGAATTCAGGAACGCGTCCGGCAGGACGAGCCCGCCGACTTCTCCGGGCCTCAGGAGATCACGGACAATCCGGGCAACGAAAGCGACGGCTGTGTTGATCGCCCCGGTTGCCCATCCTTTCGACACGCTGGCCAGACGGTCGAGGTCGAGCGCGGCGGCCTGCGAGCGCCGAGCGTAGCCGGCGACGAACGGTGGGTTGCAGAGGACGAGCAGCGAGCCGGGTCTCGCCGACGGCCGCCTGTTCCGCAATCCGTCGTGCTCGTCGAGGAAGAGGTCCCCGCGTCGGTTGCTTCGCGAGCGCAGCGAGCCGAGACCGCGGGCAATGTGGAGCACGACCGGGTCTACGTCCCAACCGACACGATCGACCGTCTCCTCGAGCCGGGTCCCGGCGGCGTCGAGCAGACGGCCGGTGCCGCACGCGGGGTCGAGCACCGCGCGGGTCGACGCAAACTCGTCCGGAAAACTCAGCGCGATCAGCTGGAGCAACGCATCGGCGACGCCCGGGGGCGTAAGCACGAGACCGAGCGGATCTCGCTCGACACGCCCGCGCAGCTTCTGCACGTCTTCGACGAGCGCGTCCTCGATCCGTCGAACGTCGGCAGCGTCCATCAGGTCGTCGGTCCCTTCGGCGATCGCTTCGGCCACCGCTGCGATCAACCCGGCCTCGCCCCCGGCGGTGGCGGCGAAGGCCCGATGCAGGACTTGGACGGCATCGGTCATCGGGCCCGGTCGTCGGTCAGAGCGTTGATGCGACGCGACGCGTAGATGAAACGTCCGATGCCGACGGCTATCCCGATCGCACCGAGACCCGTGACGATGCGGCTGATCGAGACGACGAACGGGTCATCGACGAGATAGGGCACCGAGATACCCGCGGCCGCGAACGCGAGCCCGGTGCGCACGTGCGCCAACACGGTACGCTCGATGGCCAGACGGGTACGCTCGATCGCGAGCTCGTCACGAAGGGACGAGTCGGGTGCTGCGCGGCCGTCTGGGGTAGTGTCGTCCAGAGCTGTAGCACGTTGGGCGCGCCGGGTGGGGCGCGCGTCCAGAGATGCCGCCCTCCCGCTAGTGTCCTTGATCATAAGTAACGAACACACCTGCGTCGCAGGCAGCAGCGCTCCCGGCGACGCAGGTGTGATCGGGAATTGCGAGCAAGAGCACTAGAGCTTGACGTCAGGCGGCACGAGGACGGTCACGACGCGGGTGTCGAGCACCGCCGCACCCTGGCCGACGACGTCGATGAACGCCGTAAACACCTGGGGCGAATCCGTGGGCTCGACACAGGGGTTGTACGGGTTGACGAAGAAGGTCAGGCGCGAGCCCGGCGTGACATTGATGAAGTGTTCGTCGACGCCGTCGCCGTTCAGGTCAGCGATCTCCGGGACCGTGGCGCACCCGGTATCGGGAGCCTCGGCGCGGATCGGGACGACGCTGGTGATGAAGCAGCTCGTGTCGATGCCGGTCGCATCGAACTCCTCTTCGTCCATGCGGACGCGGGTCGTCAGGTCGAAGGTCGCGAAGTTCACCAGGACCTCGATGCCGTCGATGATGGACGCGTCCAGCCCCGTGCCCGAGGAATTGATGTCGTAGACGAGCGGGCAGAGTCCGTCAGCGGTGGGCGGACGTCCGCTACCGCCGGCGCCGGTGCAGCACTGGCCAGCCGCACAGCCGAGGGGCCGGAAGCCGTCCCACGCGCAGGTCGGGACCACGGACCCCTGACTGGCGGTCATCTCTTCGAGGTCGGACCGCGCGTCGGAGCCCGACGCGACACCGATCATCTTGGCACCGATGGCGCGCATGACGGTGAACGTCTCGACCCGCGTCGCTCCGTAGGGATAGCTGTCTTCACCCTTGGCGTGGCTGGGCGCGTCGGTCATGTGGACGATGATCGGGACCGACCCCTCGCGGAAACCGACACCCCCGATCTCCCCGTCGGCGACGTCTTCGACGTAGCCGTGAGCGGCGTCGAAGGGCTCGACCTCGACGCCGGGGATGCAGGCGGGATTGTCGCGGCCGAATCCGGTGGCGATCTGGTAGAGCGCTTCGAACCCGGACTCGTAGTAGTCGCCGCCGCCGTGACGCTCGAGCGCGAGCACGCCGGCGACCGTAGCCGCCGCGTCCGTCGTGACGCGCTGGCGCAGGATGAGCGGCCGATCGGCCCCACCGCCGTAGCTGTTGCACGGGAAGTCGTCGAATTGGGTGAACGCGTAGGCCACATCGGCGAGGCGCGCCTCGAGCCCCGGGATGATGATATCCGTCAGCGACCCCTGAAGTATGGAGATTTCGCCGAACATCGAGCCCGTCGTGTCCATGTTGAACGCGATGTCGCCCCGGCGAACGTCGGTGTTGAAGTCCAGCTCGTCACCTTCGACGGTGTCGTCCAGGTAGGGAAGCTGGAAGAAGAAGTCGACGTCGTCCTCGATCGTCTCGTCTCCGTCGCAGGCCTGGCCGGCATCCTCCGGATCGTCGCCGAACGCGACCTCGAGCAGGTCGGAGTAGCCATCGTCGTCGCTGTCCCAGAGCGTCCGCTCGGTCGATTCGGGGCACCCGAGCTCATCGGCATCCGCGAGGCCGTCACCGTCCGAGTCCGGGTCGAGGAAGTCGAAGATGCGGTCCGAATCCCGGTCGACCGGCGGGAGGCCGCTGCCTGGGATCTGCCCGTACTCGTCGGCGTCGGAGTGCCCGTCACCGTCGGAATCCAGGTCGAGGAAGTTCGGAATGCCGTCCTCGTCCGGGTCGTTCCCGCCCTCGTGGAAGTCGGGGATACCGTCGCCGTCGGAGTCGGTGTCGAGGAAGTCCACGATGCCGTCGCCGTCACCGTCGCCAGCGCCCTCGAAGTCGTCGGGGAGCGAGTCACCGTCGGAGTCCGTGTCGCGGAAGTTCGGAATGCCGTCACCGTCCGGGTCGTCGTCGCCCTCTTCGCCATCGGCGAACCCGTCGCCGTCGGAGTCGCTATCGAGGAAGTCCGGGACGCCGTCGCCGTCGGTGTCCTCGGCGATCTCGTCGCTATCCGGGATGCCGTCGTTGTCCGAGTCGTCGTCGAGGTAGTTGGGGGTTCCGTCGCCGTCGGCGTCGCCGTTACCCTCGACATCGTCCGGGATTCCGTCGCCGTCGCTGTCGGCGCCGGCGGGGAGGTCGCTGCCGCCGCCATCGTCACCCCCACCGCCGTCGCCGACCGTGGTGTCGCCACCACCGCCATCGGGCGTGATGCCGTCGCCACCGGCGTCCGTCGAGCTGCCATCGAGACCGCCGGCATCGGCGCCACCGTCGCCGGCGCTACCACCGTCGGTCGTGCTGCAGGCGGGGTCGGTCGTCGGGTCGCAGTCTGCCGGATCCCCGGGGACGAGGATGGCGTCGTTGCACGCAGCAGCCAACGCGATGACGAGCACGAACGTCACGTGCAGACCGATGGAGCCGAGCGTGTTGTTCCAGCCGTTCAGCATCTGTTCCTCTGTTGTCTCGTCGAGGTGGGTCAGAACCCGTCAAGTTGCGCGGGGAATCCGAGATCCTCTAGCACACCGTGGACTTGGGCGAAAGCAGCGACCCTCCATCTCGCCACAGAGCGCCGTCCGGCCGACGGCGAATCAGGGCCGCTGCCACTGCACCTCGACGGCGGTGACGACGGGGGTCACGTCGCGATCCGAAGTGGACAGCTCGACCTCGACCTCGAGGTAACGGCCCGGGGGGACGAGATCGCCGATCCCGGCGGGCGACAGGTCGAAGCGCGGAGACCACTCGCTCCAGGGGGCGTCCGGCGGGCTCGCCGGTCGGCTGCGACCGCGCACCGAGACTCCCGTTCCCGCCGGAGTCGCGGCGTCGAAGAGGATCCGGTCGAACACGCACCCGGGCCACCGGCAGTCGAACGTCACATTCCAATACCCCTCGGGGGCGGTGAAGTTCCGAAGCTGGAACCCGGTCATGTCGGAGTAGCTATACGGAGCTCGGCCGGTCCCGACCGCGCTCATGTCAGCGCCATCCGGGCTGTATCGACGGGCCTCCGCAGACTCGCGGCACATGGTCCAGATGTTCCCGTCCCTCGCCACGCCGATCCCGATCGGCGACGAGCACGACGGCACCGTCCACGCCCACTCGAGCGTGTCCGGGTCGAACTTGCCGATGCGGTTCGTCCCCGAGGCGGCCACGTAGATGAAGCCGTCGCCATCGACCGCGACGCCGCGTGTCTCCTGCAGGTTCGCGTGGAAGAACGAACGGATGTCGATCCGCCAGGTCTCGAACGCCGCCCGGTCGAGACGCATCAACCCATTGCAGCGCCAACCGCCCGCCCAGACGTTGCCGTCGGCATCGACGGCGATTCCGTAGGGCGTGCCGCAGTCGGGCACTGCCCAGTTCCCCAGGTAGGTGTTCGTGGAGGGGTCGAACGCCCCGATACCGGCGTTGCTGATCGTCGAGATCCAGATCACGCCCTCGCTGTCGATCGCGAGGCCGTACACGTTGACCGGCACGTCGTGGGTCTCCACGATCTCGCCGGTGTCCGGGTGGACACGCCAGAGCACGCCGTCGGTGTAGGTCCCGACCCACACGTACCCCTCGCGGTCGATCGCCAGGCCCCGTGGCACTGCGTTCACATCACCGACATTCACCTGCCAGGCGACGCACTCGTCGCCGGAGCAGTCGCGCGCGTTGATCTTCGTAACCGACCCCTGTCCGCCGAACGCCCGGTTCGCCACGAAGACGTTACCGTCGAAGTCCACCGCCGTCCGGCTCGGGTCGGCGCCGACCGGGAAGGTGCCGACCGCGGCCGCGTCATCGGTGTTGATGCGCGTGACCGTGCGGTCCGCCGAATTGGCCACCCACAGGTCCGGGAACGACGACCGCGAAGAACCGAGACGCATGCCCGAGTCGAGGTTCTCCTCGTCGACACCGTCGAACTCACCCATGCGCCACGCCTCGGGGTCGGACCACTCCACGGCGTAGCAGCTGTCTCCGCACGTGCCGCAGGCGTTGGTCAGACCCTCGTCGACGAACCCGTCGCAGTCGTTGTCCTCGTAGTCACACTCGGTCTCGGGGACGACCTCGTCGAGGCAGACCCCGCAGGGGTTCCGCGTGCCCTCGTCGACCAACCCGTCGCAATCGTTGTCGAGCCCGTCGCAGGCCTCGATGTCGATCCCGCAGAAGCTGCAACCATCGGCGCGCAGATCGACCGTCCCGTCGCAATCGTTGTCCAGGCCGTCGCAGATCTCGACGGAGGGGAGCACGAAGTCGATGCACGGCCCCCAGAACTCGCCGGTGGCGTCGCACGACCGGGTCCCGACCACGCACTCGCCGACACCACGGGCGGACGTCGGCCCGGGATAACAGGCCGCCTCTCCGGCGCAGGCGCAGTCCTCGTCGACACGCCCATCACAATCGTTGTCGATCCCGTCGCCGCACATGTCCGACGACTCAGCCGTCCCGGGGCACAACCCGCACGTCAGCAGCAGGCCTTCGTCGATCGCGCCGTCGCAGTCGTTGTCCAACCCGTCGCACACCTCCGGCGGATCCGGCACGCCGCACACACCGCACGCGTTTCGCAGACCCTCGTCGACCTCGCCGTCGCAATCGTTGTCCAACCCGTCGCACACCTCCTCGACCGCCAGGCGCTCGCCGACGCACTCCGTCCACACGCCCTCGACGCAGTCCGCCAGTCCGCCCCGGCAACGGCCGACGCCGAGCGTCGTCGGCGGCCCGGTGTAGCACGCCTGGCGCGTCCGCTCCTCGCAGTCGCAGCCCGCCTCGGCATCGTCG
>CAZFPM010000276.1:0-7349 GCA_964520965.1 uncultured Myxococcales bacterium | reverse complement strand
ACACCGCCGCCAGTCCCAGATCCTCGTACCAACTGACGCCCCGGGGCTCACCATCTCCCCGCCGCTCCGCGACCGGATGGAGGTTATCGAGATTCCGGGTTACACCCCGCGAGACAAAGTCGTGATCTTCAAAGATTTTCTTCTGCCGAAGCAGCTAGAGAATCATGGGATCGACGACCGGGACGTCACATTCTCCGACGCGGCGATCGACAAGATCATCGACCGGTACACCCGCGAGGCCGGAGTCCGCGGGTTGGAGCGGCGCATCGCCGATGTATGTCGGAAGCTCGCGGTCATGGTCGCGACCGACGCCGCCGAGATGGACTTCGACGTCGACGGGCCGGACCTCTCCGAGTTCCTCGGACCCGAGAAGTACGAGTTCGAGACCGCGGAGCGCGTCACGAGCCCCGGCATTGCGACCGGACTCGCTTGGACGCCCTCGGGCGGCGACATCCTCTTCATCGAGGCGACCCGCTCGCCGGGCAAGGGCGAGCTGAAACTCACCGGCCAGCTCGGCGATGTCATGAAGGAGTCGGCACTCGCCGCGCTCTCCTATCTGAAGATGCGCGCCGGCGAGTTCGGGCTCGAGCCGACGTTCCTCGCCGATACCGACGTGCACGTGCACTTCCCGGCCGGCGCGGTGCCGAAGGACGGTCCGTCTGCCGGCATCGCGATCTTCACGACCCTGCTGTCGCTGTTCACCGGCGTGCAGGTCCGGCACGACGCCGCCATGACGGGCGAGATCACGCTCCGCGGCAACGTGTTGCCGGTCGGCGGGATCAAGGAGAAGCTGCTCGCTGCACACCGCGCTGGCATCAAGCGCGTCATCTTGCCCGAGCGCAACCGGAAGGACCTGGTCGACGTCGCCGAAGAGGTCCGCGAGAAGCTCGAGATCATCTTCGTCAAGGACGTGAGCGAGGTGCCGCCGGCAGTGCTCGTCGAGCCCCTGTCCCCCATGCCGGTGATCACTGGCAAGGGCACGATCGGCAAGCCGAAGGCGAAGGCGTGACTCCGGAGTCCCGGACGCCCGAATGCCCCTGATCGAGCTTCGCTGCCCGACCTGCCGGGCGCCGGTCGTACCGCCCGACGACAACCCCGCGTTCCCGTTCTGTAGCGAACGTTGCCGGCTCGTCGACCTCGGACGGTGGGTCGACGGGCGCTACGCGATCGATCCCGCGTCGGGCCGGCTCGACGTCATCGACCCGGAAACGGCCGAAGAGTTCGAGCCGGAGCAGTAGCTCAGAAGCGCGACAGGTCGACCGACTCGTCGATCAGCCGCACCTCGATCGTGTCATCGAGGTCGCAGAGCACCTCGACGTTCCGCCGCCACGGATGGTAGCCGTCGAGCAGGACTTCGACACGGTAGGTTCCGGTCTCGAGGCGAATCGACTCGGCGAGGGGACTCGTCCCCTGCTCGACGCCGTCGAGTGTGATCCGCGCCCCGGGCTGACTGACGTCGAGGCTGATCGAACCGTAAGTCGGCATGATCTCCATCACCACGGGGAATGTCGTCGTCTCGCCTTCGACGACCTCGACCTCCTGCGAGAAGGGGAAGTGGTCGTGGTGCTGGGTGCTGATCGTGTACGTCCCCGCCGCCAGCCGCAGCGGCCCGAGCGAGCCGTCGCCGAGCACGAGCCCGTCGAGGGAGACGGGGATTCCTTCAGGCGTCGTGGTTGGCACGTGGAGATCACCCGCACGGCCGATTGCCTCGGAGCAGCGCTCGTGTCGCCGTTGGATCGAGTGGGTCTCGGGATCGTTGGGCTCGAGAATCAGGTATCGCAGAGAATAGAGCGCGCAGTCTTGCCAAGCCGACCGGTGCTCGGCGAGAGACCCGATGTTGTAGACGGCGTCGGACCAATAGGGGTCCTGGGCCGCGATCTCCTTGAAGATCCGGATCGCCCCCGAGTAGTCGCCGCGCTCGGCGCGACGGGCTGCGGACGCGTACTCCGCGTTCAGATCGAGGATCGCGGCACCTTCTTCCTCCGCGTCCTGTGCCGCGGCGGGCAGGCTCAGCAGAAGGACGGCGAGGATCGGGAGGAGGTGGGCAATGAGCCGTGGGTTCATCATGGGCTCCGTCTCGTGTTCAAGTTGGCCGGCGCGGGAGTATAACCTACTCACGCCGCAGGTGGACGGTTCGTCGCGGGAACCATTCAACCAGTGCCGGGGTCTTACTACAATGTGATGGCAGGTATGCAGTGGATCGCATCAGTCGGCGACCTTGGGTTGCTCAGCAGCCTGGCCGCTTCCCGTCGCCGTCTGGCGATCGCGGCCGTCGCCTCGCTGCTTGCCACGATCGGGTACGGCCTGCTGGTGGGCGACCACGTTCAGAATCGTAGCAACAGCGTAGGGCTGAACGTCGGGCTGATCAGCGGCCAGTTCTTCCTTGTCCTCCTGGCAGCGTATGTCCAGGCGATGTTCGCCGGCGCGATGATCTTCGGCGACGCATGGCGCCGTCGCGTGTTCCTGGGAGAGCGGTCCGAGCGCGATGAAGCCGAGGCGATCGACGAGGCTGAGGAGATCGGCATCGGTGCGTTGCGCGACAACTCGATGCACTTCTACGGTATCTTCGCGCTGGCTCTGGTCGCCAACTACTTCGCCGTCGTCCTGGTCACGGGCGATTACATCGACCGCTACAACCGGACCGGATACTCCCTGACACTCTTTCGGTCGCCAGCGGCAGAAGACCGGGTGCGCGCGATTCGGGGGCTCGTCGACCCGGTGCACGATGACTCGGCTCGCGCGGCGGATCTCCGGATCGCGGTCGCCGAGGCGATCGCGGATCCCGAACCCGAGGTCGCGGCCTGGGCCGCCTGGGCCGCCGGCCATCTCCAACTATCCGAGGCGCAACCGGCGCTGCTTTCCGCCCTGGAGTCTCCACGGCGCGAGGTGCGAGTCGAGGCGGCGCTCGCCCTCGGCCGTCTCAACGATCCGGAGGCCGAGTCCCGGATGATCGGACTTCTCTCGGCTGTGGGTGATGATCCGGAGTTCCTCCAGGCGCTGGTGACCGGGCTCGGGCTGATGCCGTCGGTCGACGCAGTTCCGGCGCTCGTCGCGCTCCTGGGCGTTTCGCCGCCGGAGGTCGAGACCCCGGTGCTGTGGGCGGTCGGGCGCGCGAGGACGACCGAGGTCCGGGAGGCGGTCGTGGCGCGCTGGCAGGCAGCTTCGGATGTGGCGACCCGCTGTGCGGTCGCCGAGGCGTTGAAACACGCGACTACGGTCGACGACTATGAGGCGATGCGGGACGCGTTCCGGGACAGCCCGGTCGGGGAAGGCTGCGAGCAGGTGGTTCGGCCGGAGCGCCGGTACGCAGACGACGAGGCCATGGCTCCGGTCGTGTACGTGATCGGGGAAGAGCTGCGGGCGAAGTACCTCAAGGCCGCCTTCAACATCGGGGGTCCAGGCCTGGAGGAGTGGCTCGTCGACGTGGCGTGGAGTGAGGAGGAGAGCGACGGGCTCAAGGTGTTGGCCGACCGCCTCGCGCAGGAGCTTCGGCGGTCACCGTCGCGGCTGCCGCGGGAGTGATCGGGAGCGCGCAGGACGGTGCCGCAGCCGTTCTTGATTTCCCCACGGCGGCGAAGTAGCGTTGCGCCACTCTGACCCAGGAGACCGTTCGCGAAGGTTGGCGACGTGCTCGGACGCAAGGTACTGATTCTTGATAGCAATATCCTCGACGTCCTAGAGGCCGAGGAGCGCCTGGGCACCGCCGGCTTCGGAGTCGCGAAGCTGGCCAGTCCGAACGGTGCACTCGCGAAGATCGAGTACGAGAAGCCGGATATCCTGCTTCTCGACATCACGATGCCGCGGCTCAACGTCCAGGAGGTCCTGGACGGACTTCGGAGCGACGAGCACCTCGACGAGATCGTGGTCGTGCTCTTCAGCGACCTCGACGCGCCGACCCTTCAGGCGATGTGCATCGACAACGACATCCACGGCTACTTCTCGAAGTCGATGGACATCAAGCGAATCGCTGAGTTCCTCGAGCAGTTCTACGCCGAGGACGAGTAGTGGGTTAGCGCGGGGGGTGTCGTCCGAAGCCCGGGTCGCCGGTCGTCCGAAGCCCCGGCCGTCAGTCGTCCAAGACCGCGCCGCGAATGCGCTCATCGACGCGACGGATGTCGGACTCCCGACCGAGTTCGCTCCACATGTCGCGGGCGCGTTGCAGCAGTACGGCCGACTCGCGGTGGCGCCCGCTGGCGGCTCGAAGGTCTCCCAACGCCTCTAGCGGAGCCGCGTAGTCGGGGTCGACCAGATCTGCCTCGTCGGCGAGCTCCAGAGCCTGAACGAGGACCTGGTCCGACTCCTGATCGCGTCCCTGCAGGGCGAGCACGTGAGCGAGGTTCAGGCCGACTCCAATGGTCAGGTAGGCGAAGCCGACCCGCTCCGAAACGACGAGGGCGCGCCGGAACGCGTCTTCGGCCTCGAAGCTCTGGCCGCTGTCCCTGGCGACGAGCCCGAGATTCGTCAGGGCGAGCGCGGCGTCGTAGGGAAGGCGGAGCGACTGGAAGATGTCGACGGCTCGGCGGTAGGACGTGGCCGCCGCCTCGTAATCGCCGCGAAAACGCGCGACGTCGCCCAGGCCGTTGAGCTGGTGAGCGACGCCTTTCCGGTCTCCGTGTTCGGCGTAGATCTTCTGCGCCCGATGATACCGAGACTCCGCCCGCGAGAGTTCGCCGAGGCTTCGGGCAACGACTGCCAGCATGGCGAGGCACTTCGCGATCCCGAGCGCGTCGTCCTGCGCGTCGAAGCGCTCGAAGGCGGCCTGGAACAGATCCTCGGCTTCGTCGAGATCGCCGCGGCTTCGCGCCAGATCGGCGAGGAGCCACTCGGCTTCGGGAACCTGCGCCTCTACCTCGCCGCGGACCGCGTAGTCGAGCGCCTGCTCGGCGAGCTCGCTCGCCCGTTCGTTCTCGCCGCGGTGCCACGCGACGCGGGCCAGGCCGATCTTGCCGCGCGCGACGAGCTCATGGTCATCGAGTTCGAACGCCTGGCCGGTGCCGCTGACGTAGCGTGCTTCGGCCTCATCGAAGTTGCCGAGGATGCGCGCGATCTTCGCTCGGCCGAATACGGCGAGTGTGGACTCCCGCGGGTCCGTCTCCGCGTCTTCCTCGACCGTCCGGAAGTAGGCGTCGGCCTCGCCGTACGCTCCGACACCGACCAACAGTGCGGCGATTCGCAAGCTGAGTCGCCGTCGCGTAGGGCCTGCGTCTTCGGGTTCGTCGAGCTCGTCGACCAGTTCCAGAGCCCGCCGCAGGAGCGTGACGGCTTCGTGAGGGCGGTGAGAGCGCTCTGCACGGGTCGCGGCCAGCTGCCCGTACTTCAGCTCCCGGGCGAGGTCGCGCGCTGCGCGGAAGTGCACCACCAGCTCGTCGGCCAGTTGGTCGGCGTTCTGTCCGAGCACGGTCAGCTTGGCCTCGGCCGCGAAGGCGTGGAGGCGCCGCGTCATCCGGCGGTTTCGCATCCGCTCGACCAACACGTCCCGGATCAGACTGTTCGGGAACGCGAGAACGTCGTCGTGCCGCGTCTCGGTGAGTCGCAGCAACTCCTGGTCGAGGAGCTGATCGACGTCTTGGTCGATCGCCTCGAGGAGATCGGCTCGGTTCTCGATCTGCAGCATCCGCTCCAGGACGTCGAACCGGAAGCTGCGGCCGAGGACGGCGGCCCGATTCAGGAGGTCCTTCAGGCGGGAACCGGGAGAAATCTGCTCCAGTTGGTCGATACGGAGCTCGATGAGGTCGGCGAGGCTGGGGGGCAGCAGCGCTCCGACATCGACTCCGGGCCGTGCCCGCCACCCTTCGTCGGCGGCCTCCAGCAGTCGTTCCTCGGTGAGGTATCGGACAAGCTGGACGATATGCATCGGGTTGCCGCCGGCGCGAGCGATCAGCGCTTTCTCCAGCTCGGGGCTCGGATGGATCAGGGCATGGATCAGCCGGTGCGCGTCCTCTTCGCCGACCGGCCCGAGCTGATGCCGGAGAACCGACCGACCCTGGAACCGGCTGAGCTGGCGGAGCATCTGGTCGATCTCGTCGCCGGTGATGTCGCCGATCTGTACGGTCGCCACGATCACCAACCTGGCGTCCCGGTGAGCGAGCTCCGCCGCGGCGAACTCGATGAAGCTCAGCGCCTCGCGTCCGGCCCACTGCAGGTCATCGATCGTGAGGACGACCGGCGTGTCGGTCGCCGCGTGGGCGAGGACCCGCAACAAAAGGTCGTTGATGGCGTCCGGCATCGGACCGCTGTGGATGGATCCGGTCTGCTCGGAGGTCGGACGAAGGAAGCGGATCAGCGTTCGCGCGTCGGAGGGCTCTGGCACACCCCAGTCGACGAGTCGCTCGACGACGTGCGCTGCCAGTCGGGCGGTGTCGAACCCGCGCGTGCCGAGGAGGTCGTCGAATGCCTCGCGGATACCCCGCAGGCCTCGCTCGCCGTCGCGATGGAAGGCCCCGTGTCCGGTCCGGTACTGCTCGTGTTCCTGGAGGTGCTGCCGGAGCCAGGCCGCGATCCGGCTCTTGCCCATCCCCGGCTCACCCTCGACGGTGACCACGAGCCCACCCCCACCGTCGCGGGCGGTCGAGATCGCTTCGACGAGGCGGCGTCGATCGTCTTCGCGACCGACCAGGGGAATGTTCGGCCGTACTGCGGGAGCGCCGGGAGCGAGCCGGTCCTCCGTGTCGAGCCCGCCGACCTGACCGCTGTCGAAGAGCTCGGCCGCCGGACCCTCGGGTACGGTGGGCGGGTCGTGCTCGACGACCGTCCGCCCCCGGGTGGTGCGAGTGCGGCGGACTTTGGGCTCGGTCCGGGCCGAGAGGGTGGGCGCTTGGGTTCGCCCGATGATGTCCGTCAGGCGTGCCCGGAAGGCAGCGACGCTCGGCAGGCGGTCGCGAGGGGACTTCCGCAACGCGTCGATCACCAACTGGTGTACGGCGTCGGGGACAGCCAACTCGGGGCGCGGTACCAGCGGCGGTGGGGCGTCGCTGACCTGGGCCACCAACACGTCCATGGGGTTGTCCCCATCGAAGGCGTGCTGGCCGGTGAGCGCCCAATAGAGGAGGAGTCCGACGGTGTACACGTCGACGCTCGCGGTGACATGGCGTTCCCCGCGCGCCTGCTCCGGTGCCATGTATTGGGGCGTGCCGACCACCTGGCCGGTGCCGGTGGTCGGCTGTTCGTCACCGCTCCAGGCGAAGCCCGTCACCGCGGCGATGCCGAAGTCGACGATCTTCACCTGGGGGGTGCCATCTTCGTGTCGGGCCACGAGGATGTTGGCAGGCTTGATGTCTCGGTGGACGACCCCGCGGGCGTGGGCGTGCCCGAGACCGGTGAGGATCTGGTCGAAGATCACCGCAAGCTGC
>CAZFPM010000275.1:0-7378 GCA_964520965.1 uncultured Myxococcales bacterium | reverse complement strand
CCTCGGGATGGGGCAGGCGGCCGCGGTGAACCGGGCACTCTCGACGGCGCTCAAGGGAGTCCGAGTCGCGGGCTGGCGCAACGGCGACGCGGTCATCGACGACTACCTCGTCGGTCGGATCTCGTCCGGCTGGCTGGGGTTCGGGTTCTGATATGAACTCTCCCACATTTACAGTGCGATATGGAGCCTTATTTGATCCTCTACATCGTCACACTCGACGGCTCGACCATGGAGTGAACCGATGACGGATTCGGCGTCGGTGGTGGAACGCGGATACCCATTCACGGCGATCGTCGGTCAGCCGAAGCTGTCGCGAGCGCTGACGATGCTGGCGGTCAATCCGCGGCTGTGCGGCGTGCTGATCCGCGGCGACAAGGGCACCGCCAAGTCGACCGCCGCGCGCGCGCTCGCTCGACTCCTGCCCGCGGTCGGGGTCAACCGGGGCTGTCCATACGGATGCCCGAGCGGCCGGCCCGACGTGTGGTGCGACCAGTGCCGGACCGGACCGGCGCACGAGACCGAGGAGCGGCGGCCGTCCTTCGAGACACTCCCGCTCGGCACCACCGACGATCAGCTGATCGGAACGCTCGACCTCGAGGCAGTGCTCCGCGACGGGACGCAGCGCTTCTCGCCCGGGCTCCTCGCGCGGGTGAACCAGGGCGTCGTCTACGTCGACGAGGTCAACCTGCTCGAGGACCACCTCGTCGACCTGTTGCTCGACGTCGCGACGACCGGCGTGAACCTGGTCGCGCGCGAGGGGGTCCGGTTCCGCCACCCGGCGGAGTTCGTGCTGATCGGAACGATGAATCCCGAGGAAGGGGCGCTGCGGCCTCAGCTCCGCGACCGCTTCGGGCTCTGCGTGGAGATCGAGACGTTGAGCGACCCGGACGCTCGGGCGGAGGTGGTCGAGCGCCGGCTGCGCTTCGACGACGATCCGGAGACTTTCGTCGCCGAGTGGCAGGAGGAGGAGGACCGGCTGGCGGAGAACATCGTCCGCGCCCGGGCGCTGCTGCCCTCGGTGTCGGTGCCGCGCGAGTGGTGTCTCGCGGCCGCGCACCTCGCCCTCTCGGTCGGCGTGGACGGCCACCGCGCCGACGTGCTCCTGGCTCGGGGAGCGGCGACGCTCGCCGCACTCGACGGACGGACCGCAATCCAGACCGACGACCTGGCCCGAGCCGCCGGCGTGGTGCTGCCCCACCGCCTTGCGCGGCGCCCCTTCGAAAGCGCGACCGGGCTCTCTGACGACGAGGTCGCCAAGCGCGCTGCGCAGGCGACCGTCGACGCGGGCATCGCAGACGAGGAACCGCCGGGAAAACGCCGACCAAACCGGGCGGGCTGAACGCCCCGCCACCGCCGGATCTCGGCCGGGGATCCCGGGCGTCGAACGTCGACGGCCGCGGCGACGAGCCCGGCCCGGCGACTCCACGCCGCGGCGTGTTCGGCCGTGGGCTCTTCGACGACGCCGAACCGCCGGTGACGGAGGCGACGCAGGAGGGGCCGCCCGAGTCGCTGGCGCCAGCGGCTGTGGCCCGGCCGAAGCGGCGGCGCGGCGCGGCATCACGGAGCGCTGCGCCTCGCCACGCCCACGTGCGCGGCGCGCCTGTGCGTGCCGTAACCCCGGCCGGGCATCCCCGCGACATCTCGTGGGCCGCGACGCTGATGGCAGCGGCCCGCCGCCGATCCACCGGACCCGGCAGCGACCTCTCGGCCGCGCCGTCGCTCCGCCCGACGCTCGAAGACGTGCGCGTGTGGGACCGGCGGCGAAGAACGGGCCGGGTCTGCGTGGTGTTGGTCGACCTGTCCGGTTCGATGGGTGCGGCGATGGGCTCGCTGGCCCATCTGGTGGTGCTCGAGCGCCTCAGGACCGCCTACGAGCGCCGAGAGGAGGTGGCGCTGATCGGCTTTCGGGAGCGCCGGGCGGCGATGATCCTGGCGCCCACGACCCAGGCGGAGCGCGTTGCCGCGGCGATGCGGGACCTGCCCACCGGCGGGACTACCCCGCTGGCGGCCGGGCTCGAGGCCGCGCACGTCGAGTTGGTGCGGATCGCGCAACGCGATCCCTCGCGCGAGCGGTCCCTGATCGTCATCTCGGACGGACGGGCCAACGTGGGCAGTCGGCCCGGCCGTGAGCCGGTGCTGGCCGAGGTCGAGCGGGCGTCGCGGGCAGTGCGAGCCCTGATGCCGGCCGTCGACACACTCTTCCTGGATACGACCCCACCGGGGAAACACGACGAGGACGCCCGGCGACTTGCCGAGTGGCTGGGCGCCCGTCGCACGCGAACCGAATTGAATCTCCCGAGACGAGGCGCCGGATGAACGCTGGACAGACATGGAGGGTCGCCGGCTGCGACCTGGGCAAGGCGCGTGCGAAGTTCGTCGTCGGACGGGTCGGACCGTCAGCGGTCGAGGTCGTGTCCGCGGAATGTGTCGCGCACGGTGGGCGGCCGATGGAGGCATTCGCCCGCTGGTACGCGGGGCTCGACACGAACGCGATCGACGCCATCGGAGCGACTGGCCTGCACGCCGACGAGCTGACGGCTCCGGTCGTCTGCGGCCTGCCGGAAGACGCCTGCGTCGAGGCTGCCCTCCCCCACGTCTGGGCGGCCACGGGCCCGTTGAACGTCGTCAGCGTCGGCGCGCGCGGCTACGCGGTCGTGACGCGAGACGAGACCGGGCGCATCCAGTCGCTCCGGAACGACAAGTGCTCGTCGGGCACCGGCGAGACGATGGTGAAGATCGCCCACCGCTTCGGCCTCGCGATCGACGAAGCCGACACGCTGGCGTGCGGCGCGACCGAGTCGATCCCCATCACGGCGCGCTGCTCGGTGTTCGCGAAGAGCGAGATGACCCACTTCGGGAACCAGGGTCGGCCGGTCGACGCGCTCTTCGCCGGCTACTTCGCATCGGTCGCCCGGTCGGTGGCCGGCCTGCTCGCCCGGGTTCGGGTGCCCGGGCCGGTGGCGGTGATCGGCGGCGGTGCCGAGGTGCGGGCGCTGGTGCGGGCGTTCGAGGACCTCCTCGGCGAGGCCCCGGTCTTGCTCGACGGCGCCCGCCACGTCGAAGCGGTCGGCGCCCTGCGGTTGGCCGCCGCGCATGTCGCCCGACAGGGCCGGGTAGCTCTGCCCGACTCGGCGGCTGTCCTGATTGTCCCGCGCGAAGACCGACTGCGTCGCCTCGAAGCCGCGCGCAGCCATGCCGGTCGCGTCCGACGGCTCGAAGCGGCTCCCATCCCCGAAGGTGCGGTCGGGGAGCCGGCGATACTCGGCCTCGACCTCGGTTCGACCGGGAGCAAGGCGGTGCTGACATCGATCGAGACCGGCGAGATGGTGTTCGACCTCTACGACCGGACGCGCGGCAATCCCGTCGAGGCCAGCCTGCGGCTGATCGCCGGGATGCTCGAGCAGGCGCCCGACGTGCGCGCGGTGGCGCTCACCGGGTCGGGCCGCGAGGCCGCGGCGACGGTGTTGCGCGCCGCGTGGCCGGACCAGGCCGACCGTATCGTGGTCCAGAACGAGATCGTGGCACACGGGACGGCTGCGGTCCGTTGTGACGAGGACGCCGGCCGGAGCCTGTCGGTGGTCGAGATCGGCGGTCAGGACGCCAAGTTCATCCAGATCGTCGGCGGCCAGATCGTCGAGAGCGACATGAACAAGGCCTGCAGCGCCGGCACCGGGTCGTTCCTCGAAGAGCAGGCGGTGTTCCACGGTGTCGACGATATCGGCACGTTCACCCGGCTGGCGGCCGAGGCGAGCGCTCCGCCCGACCTCGGTCAGATGTGCACCGTATTCGTCGCCGACGCCGCGGCCGAGGCGCAGAACGAGGGGTTCGACGTCGCCGACATCTTCGGCGGCTACCAATACTCCATCGTGCACAACTACCTCGACCGCGTGATGGGTCAGCGGGCGTTCGGCGACCGGATCTTCTTCCAGGGCAAGCCGGCGACCGGCGCTTCTCTTCCCTGGACCCTCGCCGCCGTGACCGGGCGCGAGGTCGTCGTCCCGGCCAACCCGGGCGCGATGGGCGCGTGGGGGATCGGACTGCTGACCATCGACACGGTGGGGCGCGATGCGCTCGCCGCGGCCCCGTCGTTCGACCTCACCACCGCGCTCGACGCCGCGGTCGTCGACCGGGCGGATTTCCAGTGCGCCGACAGGGCGTGCGCGACGCTCTGTACGATCGACCGAACGACGGTCGCGGTCGGCGGAGCGGCGCGAAAGGTCTACTCCGGTGGTGCCTGTCCGAAATACGAGATCTCGACCGCGCGGTCGGGCAAGCTCCCCAAGGACGCCCCCAGTCCGTTCGACGAGCGGGCGGCGTTGCTATCGACGTTCGTCGGCGGAGGCGCGGACGAGCCGAGATCGTCGGAGAGCGGAACCGTCGTGGGTATCCCGCATGTCGGCGCCCTCCACGGGGTGCTGCCATGGCTCGTCGCGTTCGTTCGCAAGCTCGGGCTCGAGCCACGGGTGCTCTCGGCGGGGCCCGACGCGCTCTCCAAGGGCGAGGCTCTCTGTTACTCGTTCGACGCCTGTGCACCGGTGAAGATCGCGCACGGCGCTCTCGCCGACCTCGACGGAGTCGACGCCATCTTCTTCCCGAAACTGCTCGGCTTTGCCGACCGGGAGGGGCCCGACGGACGCACGTGCCCGATGGAGCAGGCGCTACCCGAGATGGTCGGTCGCGCGCTCGACGCCCGCGGTCGCGGCATCCCGATGGTCGCGCCCCTCGTCGACCTCGCACGGACCGGGAATCGCGGACAGCGTGCGGGCGACGTCTTCGCCCGAACGAAGGCGTTGCACCGGGCGGCGCGCGCGTTGGGTGCTGCCGACGGTCGGGTGGCTTCGGCAATCGAACGAGCCCACGAAGCGCAGCACGAGTGGGAGGCAGGGCTGGCCGCGATCGGACGGCGGGCGCTCGGCTGGGCGCGGCGCCACGATCGACGGGTGATCCTGGTCGCCGGAGCCCTCCATGTCGTGCATGACGACATCGCCAGCGCCGGAATCCCGCGCCTGTTGCGGCGCAACGGCGTCATCCCGTTGCCGATGGACTGCTTCCCGATCCCGCCGGAGACGCATGCGCTGCCGCGGGTACCGTGGGGGGATGCCAACCGGACGCTGCGGGCAGCGGTCGCGGCGCGGAACATGGGCGACGTGTACCCGCTCTTCCTCACGTCGTTCGGCTGTGGGCCGGCGTCGTTCTCGGAACAGATCTTCGGCGCACTGATGGCCGGCTACCCGCACACGGCGCTGGAGAGCGACGGGCACGGAGGCACAGCCGGCTACGTCACGCGGGTGCAGGCGTTCCTGCACACCGTCGACCAGCATGACGGCCGGCCGGATCTGGTGTCGGCAGATCGGCTCACCCTCTTGGAGCCGCTGCCCGCGCCGCCGATCGCAGAGCAGGACACACGGGTCATCGTCTTCCCCTTCGCCGGCCTCTCGAAGGTGATCGCGGCCACGTATCGCGCGTTCGGCGTCGACGCGGTGTCCGCTCCGGACCACACCCCGGACTCCTTCGCGGACGGAAAGCGGGACTGCTCGGGGAAGGAGTGCCTGCCCTACCAGCTGATCTGGGGCGGGTTGAAGGCCCAGTTGGACCGCGACGGGCTCAACGGCGACGGAGACGACGACGGGCGGCACGCGACCCTGCTGCAGGTCAACGGCCAGGGGATGTGCCGCAACTGCCTCTTCTCCACCAAGGACCAGCTCACCCTCGAGCGCCATGGGCTGCAAGACCGGGTCTCGGTGCGACATTTCAGCCGCGAGGTTTCGCTGAGCCGGACCTTCCAGCCGCGGGTCTGGCTCGGGAACGTGGGTTGGGACATCCTCAACCAGCTCGCCGCGTACCATCGGCTCGACGACGAAGCGGCCGCGGACGCGCTCTACCTGGAGCACGAGGCCGCCCTGATGGCGCTGTTGGAACGTCCCGCACGGCACGGGCTCGGCGGGGTGGCGGATTTCAAGGCCCTGGAAGCGGACATCGGTGCGTTGGTCACCCATGCCGCGCACGCGTTTGCAGAGCTGCGGTCGGTCGACGGCCCGGAAGTCCGGACGGTCCTGGTGACCGGGGACGTCTATCTGCGCGGTGACGACTTCGCGAGCGACGACGTCCCGCGACGCCTCGCCGCCCGTGGGCTCCGCGTCGTGCTGGAGCCGACCTCGGCGCTCGTCGAGTACATGGCTGAGGAGCGGCTCTCGGAGCTGATGGGCCTGGCGACGGGCCGTTTCTACTCGCCGATCCAACAGGCTGGGCTGGCCTGGAGCCGCAAGCGGCTCTACGCGCGGGTTCGCCCGCTGCACCCCTGGCTCCCCCCGGAGGACCTGCCGGGCGTGCTCGACGCTGCGAGCGAGATGCTGAATCGCTACCCGCGAGGCGAAGCGCCGATGGCGATCGGCACGGTGCTCCACCACTGGCGCGCCGGGGTCTACGACGGTGCGGCGGTGGTCAACCCGTGGGGGTGTGGGCCGGCGTTGGTCGGCGAATCTCTGCTCCGCCACGCGACGGAGATCCCCCTGCTCTTCGTCTACGGAGACGGGACGCCGATCGACGACCGTCGGCTGAACGCCTTCGCGTTCCGCCTTCGGCGGGGCGAGCCACGCGCAGTCGAGACGGCGATGCACCGCTGAAATGCCCCTGGTGCCGCCGCGACCGCCCGGGCGACGACACGAACGTTCGGGCTGGTCTGCCACGTTCGAGGTCCCCCCCGGGCGCGGGCTCTGTCAGAGGTCCTCGAACGATCCGCAGCGCCCCGATCCGGCCGCGAATCGGCTCGCGCCCGCCTGGCTCTCCAACTCCAGGACGGGCTGCGCGCGGTCGAGCTCGTGGCGCAGCGCGCGTTCGATCGGCTGGCCGAGGCTGGCAAACGCAGATTCCCGATCGGCCCGAAGGCAGGCCTGAGGAAAACGCGAGAGATCCAGGGCCAGGGTCTCGGCGTGGGTACGTGCCTCGCCAGAGGGAACCACGCGGCTCGCCAGGCCGATGTCGAGCGCCTCCACGGCTCCGACCGGACGGCCCGTCAGAATGAGGTCGAGCGCGCGCCCGAGCCCCACGATGCGCGGCAGACGCACCGTGCCACCGTCGATCAGCGGCACGCCCCAACGCCGGCAGAACACACCGAGAACCGCGTCGTCGGCGACGACGCGTAGGTCGCACCACAGCGCGAGCTCGAGACCGCCGGCGACAGCGTATCCCTCGATCGCCGCGACCACCGGCTTGGTGAGCTGCAGCCGGGTCGGGCCCATGGGTCCGTCACCGTCGGGGTCGACTCGATTGGGGCGTCCTTCGGCGATCGCCTTCAGATCGGCGCCCGCGCAGAAGTGGCCCCCTTCGCCGACGAGGACCGCGACGAGCGCACCATCATCGGCGTCGAACGCACGGAAGG
>CAZFPM010000274.1:6257-7381 GCA_964520965.1 uncultured Myxococcales bacterium | reverse complement strand
GTGCGGTCACGGTGGGGAGCGGCGGCAGCGCCGCGTTCCCGTTGCCCCTCGGAGACGAGCTCGCGGAACATGCGCTCTTCGACGTCGACGACGGCGAAGCCGATGTGTGTATTCCCGAGGGCCTTTCCGGCGTCGTCTCCGTGGCGGGTACCGAGCGCAAGGTCGGCGCGGGACAGATGCTCTCTGTCTCACCGGGCGACTGGGGGATCCTCGTCGCGGGCGAGGTCGCCCTCTACTTCATGTGGGTCGACGAGGACTTCGTCGTCACCGGAACCGGCGTGCTCGCGCTGTTCGACTACAATCTCGGTGCCGCGACGCTCGCGTCGGCAGCCGGACACGGGGTCTTGCTCGCCCTCGCCTTCCTGCACGCGGACCTCTCGGCATCCGTCGGCGCCATCGACATCCGCGACGCGTTCGTCCGCATCGAGGTGGCCGCGCCGCCGGACGTGGTGGAGGAGGTCGCCGAGGTGCGCGCACCCGACGAGTCCATGGCTCGGGCTGCCGGAGGCGAGGAGGGCCGTTTCGGTGACGAAGACGCGACGGTCGAGGAGTCCGTACTCCCGGACCATGACGGGCCACCGGTCGCCGAGCTCCCGGACCACGACCTCGGCCGCGCCTTCGAAGGCGCGATCGCGCAGACCGGCGCGATGACCAACATCTTCGGCCAGGCCGATACGTTCACGGACCGGTTCGGTGCCGACTTCGCGACCGCCGGCGAGGGAGACATCTTCGTCCTCGGACGCGGCCCCGGCGGCCTGTCGACGCGCGGACCGGGCCCCGGGGGCGGCCGCGATGGCCACGGCCGTGTACACGGTGTCGGCACCCTCGAGACCGGCGGCGGCACCGGCACCAGCGCGAGCATCGGCCACCGCGAAGCCGTCACGCCTGGCGGACGAACGACCATCGGCACGCCGACCCAGGCAGGCGGCTTCTTGACCCGCGCGCAGATCGAGCGTGTCGTGCGCCGTCATAGCAGGGGCATCCGGCACTGCTACGAGCGCGCCCTCCCCGACGACCCGACCCTGGGCGGGCGCATCTCGGCGAACTGGACCATCGGCCTCGACGGCCGGGTACAGGGAGTCAGCATCGTCGAGGACACCGTGGGTAGCGACGCGGTCGAGTCC
>CAZFPM010000274.1:0-6247 GCA_964520965.1 uncultured Myxococcales bacterium | reverse complement strand
GCCTGATGCAATTCGACCGGCCCGATGGAGGCATGGTGGTCGTCACCTACCCGTTCAGCTTCCGGGCCGCGGCGCGATAGTCCGGTCTGGGGAAGGAGGATGTGCCGGGCTGCTACCCGGATGCCCGTCGCCGTGATTTCAGCAACATCCACACGCCCGCGCCGAGCAGGATCGGCGTCGCGACCACCGCGGCGGGCGCCACGATCGGCACGAGGGCTCCCAGGAACATCAGCGCCCCGCCTCCGACGATCAGCCGTTTTCGTCGCCGGGCGGCGATTCGGTTCTGAGGCGCGGGAACCAGCAGATGGTCGTTGCTCCCGTCGCTCGAGCGGCCCGCCGTGCGCGCTGGCGCTGACGAGCGCGCACGCTCGGCCATCCGGTCGATCATCGCCTGGAACCGGTCCTCGCGAGCCGAGGCGTCCAGCTGTCCGAGCGTCTCGAGCGCGCGCAGGATCTGCCCGCTCGCCGGCCGGCTTCGCTCGTCTTCCGACCGCCCGAACCGCGGCGCTTCCGATGCTTGGTGACCGGCGAGTTCGACAGCGTGGGGGAGCAGGTGCGTGAGGGCGCGGCCGGCGTCGACCAACTCGTCCAGCGAATCCAACCCATCGCCGGCCTCGACCAGGGCGTCGCGCAGGAATCGGTAGCGCAGCCGATAATCGTCGAAGGCGGCGGCCTCGAGCTCGGAGAGACTGGCGTCAGGATCCCCGCCGAGCAGGTCGCCCTGCACCACCTCCGGAAACTCCCGCGGGTCATCCCGGCCGATCAAACCGCCGTCGAGCGCACCGATCACCCCGGAGGTCGACTCGCCAACCAGCTGGTAGGTCGAACCGTCGAGCCCGACGAGGCCGAGGAATCGTCGCTGGGCGACGTGCCAGACGAAGAGGTACTCACCGTCTCGACCGACCGCCGGATCATGTCGGCCGGATCCGTGGACGAAGAGCCGGTCTCCCCGGAGCGAGAAGCCGGCCGTTTCGACTTCGTCGAGGCCGACGCCGGATGGCCCGGAGAGGCGGCACCGCGAACTGCCGTCGAGCCCAACGACCTCGACGCCCCGTACGCTGCGTTGGTCTCCACCCCCGCCGCGGGGCTCCCACTGGACGGTGAACCCCATGGTGGAGCTGTCCGGCGCGAAGGTGAGCGCCCTGATCTCGGAAACGCCACGCGCCCATGCCTCGGCATTCGGCGTCCACTCGAAGGGTGTCACCGAGGTCACGCTCCCGACGCTGGCCCGGTTGCTGTTCCATTTGGCCACGATGGCCGCGTGGCGTCCGTCCGGGCTGAGCGCCATCCGCGCCCCGACGCGTTCGCTGCCGCCCGAGACCCCGAAGATCTCCACACTGGAGAAGCCGTGACAGATCAACGCGTTGCCGTCGGGCGTGAACCGCATCCCCCGGTAACAGCCGGCATCGAAGCGGCTCACCACGGTGTCCGTGCCCCATTCCACGACCCAGACCTCGGTGGCGTCGGTATCCTGATCGGAAAAGGCAACGAGCCGATGGTCCGGGCTGATCGCCGCCGCCGCCGGCCGCGAGAGACTACCTGCGCGCTTGCTGTCGATCCGCTCGACCCGCGGATGGCCGTCGCCGGACAGATCGATGAAGAAGATCGCGTCGCCCCAGGAATCCGCGAACACGCCTCGGAGCCCGTCGTCGCTGAGCGCCAGGCCCACCGTCGTCGTCGCCGAGCTCGGCCAGCTTCCACGACTCCATGGTCTCTGGCGCCAAAGCGAAGAGCCAGTCGTCTCCGGTCAGCAACGCCCGGCGTCCAGCCGCGTCGAATGCGACCATCTCGAGCCCGCGCAGGTCCATCTGCGGCACGGAGCCCCAGGCGTCGTCGCCGAGCGCGAGCACGCGCTCCCGGGCGCGGAGCCACTCGAAGACCGGGGAGTCCTCGTCCGGCGCGGCCCGGTCGGCCGAATTCTCCTTGTGGTGCGGCGGCGCGGGGAGGGTCGGTGCCCCCTCGTCGACTGCCCCCGCTCCGGTCTCCAGGAGCACCGGGCGCAGAAGGTCCAACACCTCGCGTGCGGAGCCGGGGCGCCGCGCGGCGTCGGGCTCGGTCATCTGTCCGAGCACCCGCACGAGGCGCTTGTCTACGTCGCGCTCGCTCAGCGTCACGGCCACGTCGATGCGGGTGCCGTCGAACACCAGGTTCTCGGGCTCTTCCCCAGTGGCCACGGCGAGCCAGCTCATCGCGAGGCCATAGAGGTCGCTCGCGGGAACCGCGCGGCCGAGGAACTGCTCGGGCGACGCGTAGCCGAAGGTCCCGGCGGCGGTGGAACCGATGGTCGTGTGTTTGCTGATCGCCGCCTGGACGGTCCCGAAGTCGATCAACACTGCCTCGCCGCTGTCGCGGAGCATGATGTTCTTCGGCGTCACGTCCCGGTGGATGATCGGCGTCGGCCGCGTGTGCAGGTGGTCCAGGACCTCCAGGATCTCTCGGAACCAGCGCAGCATCGCCGCCATGTCCGGCAGCCCGCCCGCCCCAATTACCTGCCGCAGCGTCCGGCCCTCGACGAAACTCTGCGCGATGGCAAAGCCGCTTGGCGTCTGCGGATCTCCGAGCGAGAAGTGATCGAGGTAGCGCGGGATCCGCGGGTGCTCGAGCGTCTGGAGCACGTTCGCCTCGCGCTCAAAGAGCTCGAGCGCCTTCCAGTCGTCGATCCGGTCGATCCGCAGCGTCTTGAGCGCCACGACCTCGTCGCCGGGCGTGCGGATCGCCCGCCAGGTGTTGCCGAACCCACCGGAACCGATCGCCTCGACCAGTTCGTATCGGTGGGTGCCGCTGTCGAGCACCTAGCCTTTCTGCACGACGTCATCCGCCATGCAGCGGAATATAGCGCCTCACGCGACGAACGTGCAGCGCGGCGATGGCGGGCTCAGCCCTGGGACCGGCTCGGGCTGAGCGCGAGTACGCGACGCCGCAGCTCGGCGATGTCGGTCTCGCGTTCCAACGACGCGACGATGTCGGATGCTGCGTACCGTCGGGCCATCGTGATCCACGCCTGGCGTTCGCCGATCTCGATGCCGCGACGCACCGCCAGGTCGTATGCGCTCTCCTGCTCCTCGGCGACGATTGGGATCTGGTCACTCATAATCGCGTCCATCAGGGCTCTCCTCATTCTGATAGGCAGATCTTCGTCGCCGAGCAAGCGGTCGGTCCGCTCCCGCGCGTCTTCCGGACCTCGAGGAAACGACAGGAAGCGAAGCAGGGAGAGGCCCGACCGGGGAGGTAAGGCACGCAAATCGAGCAGCAACGCACTGGATGCTCCGGCACTGTTGGTCCCGTAGGCACCGACGGTCGCCAGCGGCTCGAGCGCCTCGAACGCGGCGAGCGCGGCTCGCGGACGCCCGTTGCTCAACACGAGCAGTGACGGTGCCCGATCGCCCTGGGCGAGCCGCTCATCACCTCCGAACCACCGCTCCGTCACCCAGGCGAGCTTCAACCAGGCCGTCGCCAGCTGAGCCGGGCTCGGCGTACGGGACCATGCCTCGAGGACGATCAGGCGCCGGGACAACCGCCGGGCCCACGGACCGACGCCGGGCTCGGCTCGGGGAAGTAGAGCAGCCCGTCGACGTGCCGGCTCTTGCGCGGCATCGTCTGCTCGATGTCGAGCAAGCAGCCGGGGGCGACGACCTCCAGGATCGCGAACGCGCGGGCTTCGTGGCGCAGCATGGCAGCGGGACCTCGCGAGAATGGCTTCCCACTGTGGTCGGCTCGGCGCCGTCGTTGTTGTCCTTGGGTGGTGCTCACGCACGGCCCGCCAACGACAGCGGCCCGCGCGCCCGGTTCAGTCCCGCCGATACATCGTCACGACGCACGCGCCACCGAGCCCGAGGTTGTGCTGCAGCGCCACGCGGGCGCCGTCGACCTGGCGGTCTTCGGCCTGGCCTCGGAGATGCCAGACGAGCTCGGTGCACTGGGCGAGGCCAGTGGCACCGAGGGGGTGACCCTTCGAGATGAGGCCGCCGGACGGGTTCGTGACGAACTTCCCGCCGTAGGAGTTTTCGCCGTCCCAGACGAACTGCTCGGCGCCCCCCTCCGGGCAGAGCTGGAGCCCCTCGTAGGTCAGGATCTCGTTGGCGGTGAAGCAGTCGTGCAGCTCGACGACATCGACGTCGTCGGGGCCGAGCCCGGACTCCTCGTAGACGGCCGCGGCCGCCTTCGCGGTCATGTCGTAGCCGCACATCTTGATCATGCTGTCCTCGAACGAGGTCGGCAGATCGGTCGCCATGGACTGGGCGGCGATGTAGACGGGCTTCGAGATCCCGTGCTTCTTCGCGAAGTCGTCGGACGCGACCAGCGCCGCCGCGGCGCCGCACGTCGGCGGGCAACACTGGAAGCGGGTCAGCGGGTCGAAGACCTCGGGCGAGTCCATGATCTCGTCGAGGGTCATCTCGTTGCGGAAGAGCGCGAAGGGGTTCTTCGCCGCGTGCTTGCGCGCCTTGACGGCCACCTGGCCGAAGGTCTCCTTCTTCGCGCCGTACTTGAACCGGTACTCCCGCCCTGCCCCGCCGAACATCTGCGCCGCGAACGGAGCCGAGCTGACGCCCTGCACCCGACTCATCACGTCGAAGTGCTGGCCGAGCGGGTTCAGGCGATCGTTGAACTTGGAGCCGAGCGCGCCTTTCTCCATCTTCTCGAAGCCGAGCGCGAGGGCGCACTCGACGACACCGCCCTCGACGGCCTGCCTGGCCAGCATGAGCGCGGTCGAGCCGGTAGAGCAGTTGTTGTTGACGTTGAACACCGGAATGCCGGTGATCCCGACCTCGTAGACGGCACGTTGCCCGCACGTGCTGTCGCCGTAGACGTAGCCGGCATAGGCCTGCTGGATCTCGTCGTAGCCGACGCCGGCGTCGGCAAGGGCCGCACGCACCGCACCGCCGGCCATCACGTGGTAGTCGTCACTCTTGCCCGGCTTCTGGAACGGGACCATCCCGACGCCGATGACGTTGACTCTTCGTCCCATGTCGAACTCCTGCGTATTCGCCTGCGAGGTGGGTCAGATGACGTCGTTCAGAATGCCGAGGCGCTTGATCGTTCCGATGTCGCCGTCGACCCGAAGGTCGCCAGTCTGGTGAAGGCTGGCAAGGGTCGACGTGCCGCGGGCCCAAGCCACCAGCGTCTCCTCGGAGAGCGTGACGATCGCAGCCGCGTCGCCGGAGAGGCCGTCCGAGACGGCGCCGGCGCTGCTCGCGAGGTCGAGGGTCCACTCGCTCTCCGGATCGGTCAGCCTGAAGTGGACGACGGCGCCGACCTCGGCGGCCAGGCCCGGATTGTGGGCCACTCGCGAGGCGAGGTTCTCGAAGAACTGCGCGGCGATGGACTCGCGGGCCGAGGCCTCGTCGGACGGCTCGGATGCCGCCGCTGCGGCCGTCGAATCGCCGCCACCTCCCGCCCGCTCGCGCGCCGCCGCCAATACGGACTCCGGATCGATTTTCTTGAGGAAGTCGAGCTTCTGCGACGCCATGACGTCACCGCCGATCTTCAGCTTCTGGTCCATGTAGAGCTTCATCGGATCGACGACACCCTGGCACATGTCCATGAAGTCAGCGTCGGATAGCGTCAGGGTGCATTGGGGCTTCGCGGTCTCGCCGGCCGCGACAGACCCGGCGACGAGGTCGAGCGTCCACACGCTGGCCGGGTCGGCGAGTTTGAATTGGAACACGGTCCCGATCGTGTTGAGCAGGTCGGGGTTCGCTTTCACGTGGCGGCCGATGGCGACGAAGATGTCACCGCTGTTGGGCGCGTCGTCCGCGGCGGCCGGGGCCTCGTCGGCGACGATTTCGGCCTTCTTCGGCGGCGGGGCCGGGATCTCTTCGTAGAGCTCGATCGCCGCCCGGTTGATCACCGTCGCCTCGCGCTCCTTCACGGCGCACTCGAATAGGATGCGACCGTCTTCCTTCCACATCTTCGTGACGAGCGTCTCACCGGGGAAGACCGTGTCGGCGAAGCGGACCTCGATGCTCTTGAAGTAGCGGGGGTCGCGCTCCGGAGCGAACGCGTCGATCACGTGTCGGCCGGCGTAGCCGAACGTGCAGAGCCCGTGCAGGATCGGCTTCGGGAACCCGAACGCGGCGGCCATCGCCGGGTCGGCGTGCAGCGGGTTCCAATCGCCGGACAGGCGATAGAGCAGCGCCTGGCTGGTGCCGATGACCTGCTCGGTCACCGCGTCGGGCGCTCGGTCTGGCGGCGTGTTCTTCTCGACGGCCGCGCCGCGATCGCCGCCCCAACCACCAGCGCCGCGGAT
>CAZFPM010000273.1:1116-7401 GCA_964520965.1 uncultured Myxococcales bacterium | reverse complement strand
GGACGCAGGTGGCGTCGCCGCATTCGAACTCGTCCTCGGAGCAGCCGCCACAGTCGACCTCGTCGGAGCCGTCGACGCAGTCCGGCGCACCGTCGCAGACGAGACCGTCGGCGACGCACGATCCGTCATCGCACTCGAATTCGTCGATCGTACAGGCGTCGCCGCAACCTTCCTCGTCCGAGGCATCCGCACAGTCGTCGGCCTCGTCACAGACCGCGCCCTCGGGGACGCAGCTCCCGTCGGCACAGGTGAAATCGGTCCGCAGGCAGGTTCCGCAGCCGGACTCGTCGGAGCCGTCGCCGCAGTCGTTGGCTGCGTCGCAGACCCACGTCAGCGGCACGCACGACCCGTTGTCGCACGTGAACTGGCCCTCGGCGCACTCACCGCAGGCTTCTTCGTCCGACCCGTCTTCGCAGTCGTTGTCGGTGTCGCAGAGCCAGGTGTCGGGGATGCACGTCCCGTCGCCACAGTCGAACTCGCCGTCGCCGCACCCTTCGCAGTCCGCCTCGTCGCCTCCGGCGGGGCAATCGGCCTCGCCGTCGCACAAGAAGTCGTTGGGGATGCACGAGCCGTCGGCGCACTCGAAGTCGCCGGGCTCGCAGCCGCTGCATCCTTCCTCGTCCGTGCCGTCGCCGCAGTCGGTCGCTCCGTCGCACAGCGAGGCGTTCGGGATGCAGGTGCTTCCGTCGCAGAGGAACTCGTCGGGTGCGCACCCGCCGCAGTCGACCTCGTCGGAGCCGTCGGGACAGTCGTCGGTACCGTCGCAGGAGTACCTCCGCGGGATGCAGGTGCCGTCGCCACAATCGAATTCGGTGATCGCGCATCCGACCGGCACCGTGTCGGGCTCCCCGCCGTCGTCGGCATCGATTCCGGTGTCGGGAACGACGGTGTCGTCTGCCGTGTCCGGCGCGGTGTCCGTCGGGTCACCCGAGTCGTCCACGACGTCGGGGAGGTCCGGAACGTCCCGATCGGGTCCGTCGACGTCAGTGCCACCCGAATCCCGGCCAGAGCCCCCGGTATCGGTGGCGGCGTCGGTGATGCCCACGGAATCGGACCCCGCGCAGGCCCCCAGGGTCGAGACCGCTACACACAAGGCAAGGGCGAGACACCTCATCGCGCACTCCGTTTCGTTCGGGTTGAAAGCAGTTGGACGTTCGACCGTAGAGGAGCGCGGGGGCAGAGTCAAAGGGGGTCGTGACCAACCGGGGGACCGGTCTCCAGGCGTCACCCAGGCGTCATCAGAGAAGGCCCACCTATCGGGCTCGCGTCCGGGGCCGACTCGGGCTCGCGGTCGGGGCCGACTTCGAGTACGGGGGACGGAGTCGCGGACCCGTGTCCCCGCCACCGACGAGGTACCCCATGCGCAGCCCGAAGCACTTCTTTCAGCCGCTCGCTGTCGGCGCACCGGAGCCGGTGCGCGAGATCCCATTCCGGCCGTCGCGGATGATCCACTTCTTCGACCCGTCGAACGCCAAGATGGCCGCGAAGGTCCCGGCGCTGACCGAGAAATGCGACGTTCTCCTTGGCAACCTCGAGGACGCCGTCGCCTCGGACAAGAAGGAGGCGGCCCGCGAGGGATTCATCGCCGTGGCCCGGGACACCGACTTCGGCCAGTGTCAGCTGTGGACGCGGGTGAACAGCCTCGACAGCCCCTGGTTCCTCGACGACATGACGCAGATCGTCGGCGCCGTCGGGCACAAACTCGACGTCGTGATGATCCCCAAGGTCGAAGGACCCTGGGACATCCACTACGTCGACCGGCTCCTCGCCCAGCTCGAGGCCCGCGCCGGCCTGAAGCGCCCGATCCTCGTGCACGCGCTCCTGGAGACCGCCCTGGGCGTCGCGAACGTCGAGGAGATCTGCGGCGCGAGCCCACGAATGCAGGGACTCAGCCTCGGTCCGGCCGACCTGGCGGCCAGTCGGCGCATGAAGACGACCCGCGTCGGCGGTGGCCACCCGGGTTACGTCGTGCGCACGGACCCCGACCCGAACGACCCCGAGGCGCCCCGCGTGAAGGCGCAGCAAGATCTGTGGCACTACACGCTGGCCCGCATGGTCGACGCCTGCGCGGCGCACGGCGTGCTGCCCTATTACGGCTTTGGCGACATCCGCGACACCGTCGCCTGCGAGGACCAGTTCCGGAACGCCTTCCTCCTCGGCTGCGTCGGCGCCTGGTCGCTGCATCCGGTGCAGATCGGGATCGCCCGCAAAGTGTTCAGCCCGCCCGTCGACGAGGTGCTCTGGGCCAAACGTGTGATCGAGGAGATGGGCGACGGCACCGGCGCCGTGATGATCGACGGCAAGATGCAGGACGACGCCACGGTGAAGCAGTGCAAGGTCATGGTCGACCTCGCACGCACGCTCGCGGACCGAGACGAAGACCTGCGCGTCGCCTACCAGTTCTAACCGCCTCCCGAACCGAGCGCCCGCGTGCACGGTCGGACACGTGGCCGGCGCGGGGGGTGGAACGGGGCCGACGACCTTGCGGGGGAGGTTCGCCGTACACAGTCAACGAGCGCAGGCCCGACCCCGCCGCATCGATGATCGCGTTCGACAACACCTACGTCGCGCTTCCGGCTCCTTTCTTCGAGGAGATCGCGCCCTCGAGCGCGGTCCGTCCGGAGTTGCTCGCGTTCAACGGCCCGCTCGCCGACTCCCTCGGGCTCTCTTGGGAAGGCGCAGACGACGCAAGGCTCGCCGAGCTCTTCTCCGGACTGACGCTGCCGGAGGGGGCACGTCCGATCGCCCTCGCATACGCCGGCCACCAGTTCGGCCACTTCGTCCCCCAACTCGGTGACGGGCGGGCCGTGCTCCTCGGCGAGGTCGTCGACGCCGCGGGCCGGCGCTTCGACGTTCAGCTCAAGGGCGCCGGGCGAACACGCTTCTCGCGGGGCGGCGACGGACGGTCCTCCCTCGGCCCGGTCATCCGCGAGTACATCGTCAGCGAGGCGATGCACGCCCTCGGCGTCCCGACGACTCGAGCTCTGGCGGCGGTCGCCACCGGGGACACCGTCTTCCGAGAGGAGGCGCTGCCCGGTGCCGTGATGACCCGGGTCGCGTCCAGCCATATTCGCGTCGGCACATTCGAGTACTTCGCGTACCGCAAACAAGAGGGACACCTGCGCGCCCTCGCTGACTATGCGATCGCGCGGCACTACCCGGAGCTCGCCGACGACGAGGCGCCATACCTGGCCTTGTTCCGCGCCGTGGCGCGACGGAAGCTCGATCTGGTCGCGCGGTGGATGAGCGTCGGCTTCATCCACGGCGTGATGAACACCGACAACACGAGTATCGCCGGCGAGACGATCGACTACGGGCCGTGTGCGTTCATGGACGCCTACCGCGCGGACAAGGTGTTCAGCTCGATCGACCAGTGGGGTCGCTACCGCTACGAGAACCAGGGGCGCGTGGCGATGTGGAACCTGTCGGTGCTGGCGAGCTGCCTGGCGCCGTTGGTGTCTCCCGACGCGAAGGTCGCCGCCGAAGCACTGAACGCGGAGTTCGAAGCGCTCGACGCCCTGTTCGACCAGGCATGGGTCGACGCGTTGGCGCCGAAGCTCGGCCTCTTCGAGCCCCGCGCCTCGGACCACGACCTGGTGCGCGAGTGGCTCGCACACATGGAGGCGAACGCGCTGGACTTCACCAACGCGTTCCGTGGGCTCGCCGAAGCGGTCGATGCCGACGCTCCGTTCCACGCGAGCTGGCGTGAGCGTCTCGCGGATCAGCCCCAAACACGCGACGAAGCCGTCGCGCTGATGAACGCCCACAACGCGGCGTACATCCCCCGCAACCACCAGGTCGAACGCGCGATACGAGGCGCGCTAGCCGGTGATCTCACGCACTTCGAACGGATGAACGAGGTGCTCGCCGATCCATACATCGAACAGCCGGGAGCCGAGGATCTCGCGCGCGCCCCCGAGCAGTACGAGGTCGTGGAGCGGACGTTCTGCGGGACCTGAAGGAACGCTGTGGCCCGGCCGGACGATCAGTCGGGAAGGACCCGGAAGGGGGTGCCGTTCGATCGACGGTACACGGCGAAGTCGCGCCGATCGAGGGTGAACACCACGGAGAACCCCTCCCGGTCGGCGATGCGTACCAGCGTCGCGTCCGCGAAGTCCATCGGCAGGTCGCCGTACTTCGCCATCAGCTGCCGGATCGGCGGCATGTCCGCCGCCCCGAGCGGTAGCACCTGGAGCACTTCGCGTTCGATCATCTGCAGCAGACCCGCCTGGGCGGGCGGCGAGAAGTCCAGCAGGTACATCGCCTCGGTCACCGGCGCCCACGTGGTGCACAGCCGCCCGCGCAGCCCGCCGAGCACGTCCACGCACCGCGCGTGGTGCCTGTCCCGACTGCTGAAGAGCGCGACCAGGGGGCCGGCGTCGACGAGCAGGCCGCCGGTCACTCGTTCGCCTCCCGGTCGGCGCCCAACTTCTCGCGAAAGCGCTCCTTGTGGCGCTCGGCGAGATCCTCGGGCCCGTCTTCAGCGACGGCGATCAGATCGGCCACGCGCTCCAGGACACTCCGCTCGGGCGTCCGGCGTTCGTCCAGCGCGGCGAGTTCGTGGATGGCCTCGCGGATGACCGCAGAACGGGACACCCCGCGCTCCGTCGCCAAACGGTCGAGCACGGCCTCCGTCTCGGCATCGAGCCGGACGGTCGTTGGCGTGCTGGTTCGGATGGCGGGGGGCATGGCAAGTCGTTCGGGCCTGCGGGATCGACACTGCATACACCCTGTATTACGCGTGCGACGCCTTGTCAATTGCTAACGCCCCGACCCTCGTGGCAGTCCTGCAATCCGCCGTCGAACACGGCGCGCATCAGGCGAAGGCGTGATGCTCGGGCCGGAAGCGCCCGGTCAGGCGCCGGAACGTGAAGCTGAAGCCGGGGAACATCGCGATGTAGTCGGCGAGCTCCTGTTGCTCGGCGAACATCTGCGTCCAGTCCCACGGCTCCCCGGACAAGCAATACAGCGGCGACTGCACGTCGACGGCGGCGCCCGGATAGGTGTTCTGGAGCCACGTCCCACCCATGAATTCACGCCGTTCGAGAATCACGAAATCCTCGATTCCGTGCTCGCGGAGGGCGATCGCGGCGCTCTGGCCGCCGAATCCGCTGCCGATGATGATGACGGTGTGCTGGCTCACGGCGGCTCCGGGTGCCGGCAGAGTACACCGTCGGGCGGATCTCGGGGAGTCGAAGACGAGCACCTGCCGAAGGCTCACCGTACGGGACAACGCACCGCCGCCGTGGCAATGTCACTCCATGGCTCGCGATCGAGGCATACCGTGGTAGCCGGCGCCTCCCCAGGCCCGGCCCACGCGAGCGGCGCCGGCTCGCGCCCTGACGGCCCATCGGCGGCGGTCTGCTCGCGCGCCGCGGCGGTCGTCGTGTTGGCGGTGTCGTGTCTGACCGCCATGCCGGGCTGCCGCTTCTGATCCGAGCGCGTGGGCCGGGCGTTGGGGCGACGTTGATGATGCCGAAACAGACTCGCCTGGGGTCGACGACACCGATGTTTCCGAACCTCCCGACGGCGACGCGGTCATCGATGCCGAGCCCGATGACCCGTGCGAGGACGATTGCGGTGCCGCGGACGTCGACGGGCCGACCGACACCGAGGGTGACACCGACGGAGAAAGCGACTCGGCGCTGGACATCCGCGACGCCGAAGCCGATGACGCGGACACCGACGCGCCGGAGGACGCCGAGCCGGCCGACACACTCGTCGATCCGACGATCCGCGACATCAGCGTCGACCCGGACACCGACCGTGACGGCTCCGGGGACGCGGACGCCGACCTCGGGCCCGACGCTGCCGATGCCGACGACGCCGAGGTCGGGGCAGACGCAGACGTGGACGCACCAGACGCAGGCGACGCCGAGGTCGGGGCAGACGCAGACGTGGACGCAGCAGACGCAAGCGACGCGGATACGGACGCAGCAGACGCAGGCGACGCGGATACGGACGCCGGTCCACCGGCGCGGATTCTCAGGATTCCGCTGGGCACGTTGGCCTTCGTGTCGTCGCATATGTGCCCCGTCGGCTGGTCCGAGGTCGACGACGTCGACGGCCGAGCCGTGGTCGGCGTCACCGACGCCGCAGACGTGGGCGCGAGGGTGGGCGCAGGCTCTGCGTTCGGCGTGTCCTTCCACACGCACGACTACCGGGCGTCCTTCCACATCGACGGCGCTGGCGTCGCCGGGGCGTCGGCTTGCTGCAACCGGACCCCGGGTCAGTCCGGCTCTCGCGACATCGACGGGGCCACGTTGAACGGGGAGACGTTGCTTC
>CAZFPM010000273.1:0-1106 GCA_964520965.1 uncultured Myxococcales bacterium | reverse complement strand
GTGGCAGCGGACCTCTGCAGACGCGACCGGGATCTCCGTGACGCGGAGGACCATCCGTTCCCCGACGGGACGATCCTGCACTTCGACCGGGACCGGTGTCCGGAGGGATGGTCGCCGGCCGAAGAGGCTGCCGGCCGCCTGTTCCTGGGCACCCAGGCGACCGGCACTTCGGGGCAGCTCGTCGGTACTGCGCTCGCTCCGCGCGAGGAACGGAGCCACGTGCACGCGATGACCCCGACCGTGACGCTCCCTTCCCTCAGCCTGGTCGCCGGAAGTGGTGGCAACGACGACCCGGCGCGACGGGGGACTTACGACGCGCCGACGGCTACGGATCCGACGCTGACGGTGCCACCCTACGTCCACTACCTCGTGTGTCGCGCGGACGCCCGACCGGACCCCGCACCGGACGCCATCGGCGACACGGTCCCGCCGCAGACCGTGGCCTGGTTCGAGCGCGAGGCCTGTCCGCCGGGCTGGATCGCGTCAGCGCCCCACCGGGGTCGCTTTACCGTGATCCGCGACACGACCCATGGCGTCGGGTTCATCGGGCCGGCAGCTCCGCTGGCGCCCGGCGAGGACCGGACGCACGTGCACACGTTCTTCGGCACGGTGGTCATTCCCCAGCAATCGGTCGCCCTCGGCGGCGGCTGTTGCTTCGATCGCGCGGCACCCCACGGCACGTTCAGCTACTTCGGCGACACCGCGCCGGCGTCGACGGGAGCGCCCTACGTGACCTACCTCGCGTGCACGCCCGGATAAGCGGGGCAGCGTCGCCCGCCCGGAGGCCGTACGTCCGGCTCGTGCGGGCGTCACGGCTCGACATCGATCGTCCCGCAGCTGTATAGTCGGCGCGATGAAATCGACCGCCAGCAGCAACCGCCGACGGGACGCTTGGCGGCGCGTCGTGGCGCTCGCGCTCGGAGCCCTGGTCGTCGGGGCCTGTTCGCCGGGGGAGGACGACGATCTCGCGCCGGCAGCCCCGGCGGCCGCCACGGGTCCCGGCGGCGCGACCACACCGGAGCCGGCGGACGCGCCCAGCACCGGACCGACGACGGGGGCACCGTCGGCTGCGACGCCGGTCGAGCCGGGACCCGAGACGGAACCGC
>CAZFPM010000272.1:0-7405 GCA_964520965.1 uncultured Myxococcales bacterium | reverse complement strand
TCTTCCTCGCCCAAGTCGGCGAGGGCCGCCACCATCTCCAACGCCATGGCGTGGTCCGCCGCCCGGCGGTTGGCAGCGGCGCGCTCCCGCTGTTGTTCGGCGACCCGGTGCCCCAGCGCGCGATTCTCCAGAAAGAGCCTGAGGTGACCCAGGCCCACCTCGAGCACGTCGGCTGGGCGGTCCAGGAAGGTGGCCAGCTCCTCCAACCGATCGGCGCTCCGCTCCTCGGTTCCGGTATCCAAGAGCAACAGGCGGCTGCAGGACTCAGAGAAGAGTCGGCGCGCGGTCTCCCGGTCCAAGCCCCAGGCGTCGAGGCCGGCCCGCCACGACGCCAGCCATCCTGGCGTGAGCAGGAAGGCTCCGGCCCGAAGGTGTCGAGCCAGCGCCTCGCCGTCGTGATACCAGTTCAGGCAATGCCCGTTCTGTCCGATGCCCCCGGCCTCCTCGGGTGCGCACGAGCCCGCCAGGACGATGGTGCTGTCGTCGTCGGACCAGCTCTCCGGGCCGTCGTCGGCACTGAGGGTGCCCCCGCGGCACGCCGGGAATGCCGCCACTCGGATGCCGTCGAAGCGCGGGTCATCGAGTGCGGCACGGACGTCGGAAAAGTGGTTGCTGCAGACGAGAATGGAGAGACCGTCAGACACGTCGCGGGGGACCTCCCTTCTCAACAGGCTTCGTCGATCCAATCGAGGGGGTACCGACCCCACTTTCGCACAGCCTCGCCGATCGCCAGCAAGACATCGTCGGTGACCTGCCACGGGATCTCGCCATGATTGTCGGACAGGATGAATCCTCCTCCCCGGCCGGCTTTGGCGATCGCGGTCTTTACCGCCTGCTCAGCCGTTTCTGGGGTCCAACGAGCCATCTCGATCCCGTTGAGATTGCCGAGGAGCGTCAACCTCCCGGCGCTGGCGGTCTTCAACTCGGCCAGGTCCTCTTCGACGCTGACACCCATGATCGCGGTGCCGGTCTTCGCGACATCGTCGACGATCTCGAGGCATCTGCCGGCCGCGAAGTGGGTCGCGGTCGGGCCGTCGATCCGAGCCAGCGTGCGTCGGGCGATCTCATGGCCGGTGTCGAGGTAAGTGCTTCGGGGCACGATCGTCGTCGACGACACCGGATCGTAGTAGGTGATCGCCGTTGCTCCGGCAGCCAGCTGGGCGTTGGCCCACGCGACGCAGAACTCCTCGTTCAGAGCCATCAGCCGCTCGAAGAGCTCCGGCTGCCGGTGCATCAGCAACAGGTAGGGGCCGAACCCCATCTGCATGACCGGCAGCGAGAACGGGGCCATCACGACGCCGACGACCGGCACCTCGCCGGCGGCCGCCCGCTGCAACTGTGCGGTAGTCTCGAGAACCTCTGCCAGACGGGGATGGTCCTGCACCGACGGCACCTCGAGGTCCAGGATGTCCTCGGGCCGTCGGATGAAGGGTGCGCCGGCGTTCACCGGCCCGTCTTCGCGGTAGATCGCCGTCGCCCCCCAGGCCTCTACCTCGATCGCGGCGTAGAAGATGGAGTAGAGCAGGTCGTTGCCGTACTTCTTTCGCATCCGGAGCTGCCCCTCGACCACGTTCGCGGCCTTGGACCAGTAGTCCTCGATGCTCAGCCCGAGCTCCTTTGCCCATGCATCGTGACCAGCAGGAAGAGCGGCACCCGGTCTGGCTCGGTGTGGCCCAGCGTGGCGAGCACCCGCTCCAACGATGTCATCTCGGCGGTCATCGCATCTCCGTTGCGAAGCGGCTCACCAGCGCCGGCGCGTCCGTCGCGGCCTCGCCCATCGCGTCTGCGCCCACCTGGCGCCAGAGCTCCGGATCGAAGCGGAACGGCGCCCCGCCCACGACGATCTTCACATCGTTGCCAAGCCGGGGCCTCAGCTGCGCGATGCTGAGCGCCGAAGGCAACATCAACACCGAGAGCAGCAGCACCTCGATCCGGTCATCGTTTACGAGGTCCACCACCTGGTCTGCGTCGACCCGGCCGTAGTCCTTCAGCTCGTAGCCGCTGGAGCGGAGCACCGAGTAGACGATGCGCTTGCCCAACAGGTGGTAGTCTTCGAACGTCGCGATCGCCATCCTCGGCTGTTCGATTCGTTCGCTCGACGTCGGCGGTAGGATCTCGTCCACCAGAGACTCGCACAGGTGTCCTCCCAGGTAGATCTGCGACAACGACGCTTCCCCGGACGCCCACGCATCGCCGAGGGCCGCGAGAGCGGGCACGACCAGCTGCTCGACGGCGTTGAGCCCACGGGGTGCGTCGACGTCCGCGGCCTCCCCGTCTGCGAGCAACCTCCTCGCCTCCACCGCATTGGTGGACAGCAGCGCTTGCTTGAACGCTTCCAGTCTCTCTTGCATGGACCCCATCCCGAGTCATTCGCGACGATGTGCCGAGCGGTAGCAACACGGTACCACATCGCGCCGGTTCACTGGGTTCTTTGTCATGGATGTTGGCGAGGACCTCGGGCAGGTGGCGATCCGCGGACACCGATCACGTGTTGATTTCGGGCCGATGCACTGATAGAGGGCCGGCTCCACTTCACACGCGGCTTGATCGACACGCCGGCGTGTCCCCCACGGGGATGGCGTGTCGAGACGACGGTTCGCGGACGAACAACGCAGAGAGGAAGAGAAATGTCGAACGTGAGTATGCGGAATCTGCTGGAGGCCGGGGTCCACTTCGGTCACCAGACCGGACGTTGGAACCCCAAGATGCGGCCGTACATCTACGGCGCGCGCAACAAGGTCCACATCATCGACCTGTCGAAGACGGTCCGGATGTTGGACCGGGCTTGCGACTTCGTGTCGGGCACGGTGAGCCAGGGCCGTCGGGTTCTATTCGTGGCGACGAAGAAGCAGGCGCAGGAGGTCGTGCGCGAGGAGGCTCAGCGCGCGAAGCAGTACTTCATCACGAACCGGTGGCTCGGCGGGACGCTGACGAACTGGAAGACGATCAAGTCGAGCATCGATCGGCTCAAGGAGCTCGATCAGATGGCGATGGACGGCTCCTTCGACAAGTTCACGAAGAAGGAAGCGCTGATGCTGGCCCGGGACCGCGACAAGCTGGAGCGGAACCTCGGCGGTATCAAGGACATGGGGGGCATCCCCGGCGCGCTCTTCGTGATCGACCCGCGGCGCGAGGAGATCGCGGTCAAGGAGGCGAACCGCCTGGGCATCCCGGTGGTCGCGCTGACGGATACGAACTGCGATCCCGACAGCATCGACTTCGTGATTCCGGGCAACGACGACGCGATCCGCTCGATCCGTCTTTTCGCCGGCGCCGTCGCCGACGCGTGCCTGGAAGGAGCGCGCCGCGCGGGCACGAACCGTCCGCAGGAGGAGCTGACGACGGCGACCTTCGACGAGGAGACGGGCACGGTCATCGCGCCGCAGGCCGGCGACACCGAGGTCATTCGGAAGCCCGGCGCTGCGGAAGCCTGAGCCCGGGCGCATTGACGAACGGTGGGGGCGACCGATGCGGTCGCCCTCTTCATTGATAACGGTAGCGAACTGGAGAACACGCTCATGGCCATCACAGCATCGGCGGTTAAGGCACTCCGCGAGCAGACAGGCGCGGGGATGATGGACTGCAAGAAGGCGCTGGTCGAAAACGACGGCGACCTGGAGAAGGCGGCGGACTACCTCCGCATCAAGGGCATCGCGAAGGCGGCCAAGAAGGCGGACCGCATCGCGGCCGAGGGCCTCGTCGGCGCGTACGTGCCGGCGGACGGCCGCTCGGCAGGGCTCGTCGAGGTGAACTGCGAGACCGACTTCGTGGCCCGGAACGAGGAGTTCCAGGGCTTCGTCGCCGACCTGTCTGCGCAGGTCGTGACCGCCCGCGCGGCGACGGTCGATGCGCTGATCGGCAGCGAGATGAACGGGACACCGGTCGAGAACGTCCGCAAGGCGAAGATCGCGTCGATCGGGGAGAACGTCTCGATCCGGCGCTCGCACTTCGCCGAGTTGACCGAGCCCGGCGTCATCGCCAGCTACATCCACGGTGGTGGCAAGATCGGCGTGCTCTCGGCGATCAAGGCGGCCGCGGACGTCGACGCCAGCGGCCCGGTCGCCGACCTGGCCCGCGATATCGCCATGCACGTCGCTGCGTTGCGCCCGTCGTTCGTCCGCGAGTCGGACGTCGACACGGAGACCGTCGAGAAGGAGAAGCGGGTGCTCGCGGAGCAGGCCGCGGAGTCCGGGAAGCCGCCGGAGATCATCGAGAAGATGCTCATCGGCCGGCTAAAGAAGTGGAAGAAGGAGATCTGTCTCCTGGACCAACCCTTCGTGAAGAACCCGGACCTGAGCGTCGCCCAGGAGATCGACCGGGTCTCGAAGGAGCTCGGCGTCGAGCTCAGCTACGCTACGTTCGTCCGCTTCGAGCGGGGCGAGGGTATCGAGAAGCGCGAGTCGAACCTGGCCGAGGAGGTCGCGGCGCAGCTCAAGTAGCGGCGTCGACCAGCACAGCGCCCGCCGGGATCACCGCGCTGGCGCTGCTCGTTTTTGCTCATCGGGCGGCACCGCCGGGCGCCCGCCCCCGTTCCATCCCCGCAGAGGCGGTGGTATGGTGCCGCCGCCCGGTCGGTGACCGGAACGTCCCGTAGCGAAGAGGAGCATCGAATGTTCGACGACATCCGCACCGACATGGACGAGCGCTTCGACAAGGCGCACGCCAACCTGAAGCGCGAGTTTGGCCGCATCCGCACGGGGCGCGCCAACGCGAGCCTGCTCGATGGAATCACAGTCGAGTACTACGGCGTCCAGACCCCGATCAACCAGGTGGCCAGCGTCAAGGTGCCCGAGCCCCGGATGATCACGATCTCGGCGTGGGAGAAGACGATGCTCGGGGAGATCGAGCGCGCCATCCTCAAGGCGGACCTCGGACTGAACCCCAACAACGACGGCACGATCATCCGGCTCCCGATCCCGCCGCTCAGCGGTGAACGCCGCCAGGAGCTCGCCCGCCACGCCAAGAAGCTGGGCGAGGAAGCTCGCATCGCCGTGCGCGCGGCGCGCCGTGACGCCAACGACATGCTCAAGGAGTTCCAGAAGGAGGGCGAGATCACCGAGGACGACCTCCACCGCCATCTCGCGACCGTGCAGGATCTGACCGACAAGGCGATCGGTCGGGTCGATGGAACGTTGGCGGAGAAGGAAAAGGAGATCCTTGAGGTCTGATTCCGACCTCGGGCGTGGCCCGGGGCTCGTCGCCGCCTGCTTCGCCGCGGCGACCTTGTCGATCGCGTGCGGGGGCGCTTCTGGTCCGGGACCGGGGGTGTCCGAGCAGCTCGCCGTCGCCGTCACGGTCACCACCACTGACGACGGGCGTTTCGTGGTCGATCGCTCGGGGCCGTTCCGGAGCGCCGGTTTCGCGCGCCTCGTGCCGGCCAACTGGCCCGACGAGGCCGGCGAGCTGCCGACCCTCGGCTATGCCGAGTTGGAGGATCGGGGAGACGTTGCAGAGGTCGAGCCGTGGGCGATGGTGCAGATCGCGTCGCTCGACGACGTGCGCGCGCTGCCCGCCGACGCGCCGGGCGCGCTGCCGGACACGAAGCTGCTCGTGTCGATCGGGGAGGATGACGACGGCGTGCTGACGCTCGACGCCGGTGAGGTGCACGGAGTGTCGCCAGGCGACCTCTACTTCGTGGCAAACCGCGAGCGCGATCCCGACGATGCGCGCCTCGGAACCCGTTTCGGGGCCCTGCTGCGCGTCGTGGACGTCCGCGACAAGGACTCGACGGCGCGTGTCGAGCACGCCGACACACCACCAGTGCCGGGGGACTTCGCCATCTTCGGGCAGGCGAACCTCGACCTTCCGAGCACGACAGCGACCATTCTCGTCGCCCCCTTCGCTCCGGACATCGTCGCCGAGACGGGCAGCTTTCCCGAGATAGCCGAGGCGCTCCCGGAATGCCTGGCGCGATACGGCCTGACCAACATCGCGGTGGCGGCGCTCGACGGCTTCGTGGACCCGTCCCCGACCGATGCGCCCGAGACCGCCGCCGAGGCCGCGGACGACGAGGAAGGATTCGGCGCCGTCGTGTTCGGAGAGGTGCGCGGCGACGAGTTCCTGTTCAACACGACGACCTGGGGTACGCCTCCGCATCCCGCGACCACGGTTGGGATCCTCGCTGGCGGGCTGCCATTGCCGGTCCGCTCGACGGTGGCCGACCTCGGGCGGCAGCTCGTCCCCAGCTTCGTCGCGACCGCGCTGGCGCTTCGCGGCGAAGACGCGATGGCGATCTACTTCCTGGAGTCGGTGTTGCGGAACGACCCGTTGGAGCCCTCGGTGCGATTCCACCTGCGCGAGCACCTGGCCCTCCGATACGAGAGCATCGGTCGGGCGACGTCGGCGCTCCGGGTCATGGACCTCGACGTCGAACGGTCGAGACGTGCCGGGCTCGTGTTCCCGCTGCTGAACGCGTTGAGCATTCGGGCGTATCTCGATTACGAGACCGGCCTGGTGGACCAGTGGGTGTCGGACACGACGGAGTTCCTCGAGGTTGCGGAGGGCGTGCTCCCCGAGGCGGCGCTCCAGCGGGAGCGACTTCACCGCGCACGTGCCCTCGACTACGCCGGAGACAGCGAGGGCGCGCTCGCGGTGATCGAGAGCGTCCGCGAGCGTGCAGAGCGGCTGGAGGACGCGGACCTGACCTACGCGGCGATGATCGACCTCGCGATCACGACCGCCCGCGACGACCGCCTCATGGCGCTGCTCGTTCTCGCCGGCCTGGACCCGGTGTTCGACACGCTCTCGCCCGAGGAGCAGACGATGATCCTGCTCCTGTCTGCGGAGCTCTACGCAGGCAGCGAGGAGCCGGGGGCCGCGCTCGAGGACCTCGAGGCGTCGCTGGAACTGACCGCGGACCTCGACTCTCCGCCCTTCCGAGCGGGCGTCTATCGACGAGCCTCGGCCGTCTATCAGGCGATCGGGCGACCGGTCGAGTCGGTGGCGGCGCTCGAGGAGACCGCCCGCCTCTACCTCGACTCGGCGCAGCTCGACAGCGCGTCTACGACGTTGATCCGGCTGGCAATACTCCAGCTGGAGGTGTCGTCGGACCTCCCGCGGAATGTTGCCCTGGAGGCGGTCGGCCGCGCGCGCCGAAACCTGCAACTCGGCGCCGAGCTCTCACTGCGCCTCGGAAACTCGCTCGAGGCCTCCCGCGGACTTATGCTCGCCGGGTTCCTCGACACCCAGCTGAACCAAGCGCTGTCCGCCGAGGGATTCCTGGATCGCGCCGAGCGATTGGCGCTGCTCTCGGCCAACTACGTCACCCTCTTCGATCTCGACCATGAGCGCTCACGACTGGCCGCCGAGCGTGGAGACTACGCGGAAGCGCAGGCCCGACAGGAGCGGGCCCTCATGTGGGCTCGAGCGGGGGACATCGAAGCCGACATCGAACCGATCGTCAGCC
>CAZFPM010000271.1:0-7428 GCA_964520965.1 uncultured Myxococcales bacterium | reverse complement strand
CCCAGCTCATGTCGGTGATGTGCAGCAGGCCGTCGATGCCGCCGAGGTCGACGAACGCGCCGTACTCGGTGATGTTCTTGACCTGGCCGCGCATGACCGCGCCCTCGACGAGACTCTTGAGGGTCTCCTTCTTCTGCTTCTCGCGCTCCTCTTCCAACAGCGCGCGGCGTGACAGGACGATGTTCCCGCGACGCTTGTTGAACTTGATGATCTTGAAGTCGAAGCCCTGACCGATGAACTTGTCGAGGTTCCGGGTCGGTCGGAGCTCGACCTGGCTGCCCGGGAGGAAGGCTTTGACGCCGATGTCCACCTGGAGCCCGCCCTTGACGCGGTTCAACACCGTGCCGTGGACGATCTCGTCGGACTCGACCTTCTTCGCGATCTCCTCCCACATCTTCAGCCGGTCGGCCTCGCGCTTCGACAGCACGCACTGGCCGTGCTCGTTCTCGCGGCTCTCGACGAAGACCTCGACCTGGTCGCCGGCCTTGATCGTCGCCGCACCCTCCGTGGTCCGGAACTCGTCGAGGTCCACGCGTCCTTCGGACTTGGAGCCGATGTCGATCAACACCGTGTCGCCGGTCACTTCGAGCACGCAGCCCATCGTGATCGCGCCCTCCCTGACGTCCGTTCGCTCACCGCTGTCTTCGGCGAGGAGTGCAGCGAATTCGGCGAGGGCGTCGTCAGCGTTGTCGAGGTCGACGAATAGTTTGTCCATGTCGGTCATCGGATCCTGAGGTTGGTGTGCTCCGTGAAGAGACCACCAATTGAAGGGGAACACCGGCTGCGCCGGGTGGCGGGTGTCTCCGCCGGGAACGCTCGGCCCACATGGCCGTACGCCCCAGGAATCCTGCGGGATTCCGCCGCGCCAGGGACCCAAAATCGGGACCTCTGGTCGAAGGCCGCTGCACCCTAGAGATCGCGATCCCCTTTGTCAAACCGATTCTCCCGCGTCTTCCGCGCTGCGGCGGAGCCGGAGATCGGCGGCTGATGCGGTGTTCGCGACGATCGGTCAGCCGGGCTCTCAGCCCCTCGCCATCACAAGACGGACGATGCCCTCGACGACCTCGTCGATCGTGGCGTCCGTAGCATCCACGAGCACCGCGTCTTCGGCCTGGCGCAAGGGGGCCACCGCACGGCCCGAGTCCCGGGCGTCCCGCTCTTCGATCTCCGACAGGACATCGGCGAACGCCTTCTGTTCGCCAGCGTCGACATAGTCGCGCTCCCGCCGCCGGGCCCGCTCCTCGACCGACGCCGTCAGGAAGACCTTCACCTCCGCGTCCGGGAAGATCACCGTGCCGATGTCTCGTCCTTCCATGACCACGTCATGGCGGCGCGCGTAGTCGCGCTGGAGATCGACCAGCGCCCGACGCACCTCCGGATGGGCGCTCACGATCGACGCGCCCTGCGAGATCTCCGGCACCCGCAGCGCCTCGCTGCGGTCTTCTCCGTCGATCAGCACCCGATTGTCCCCGTCGACGATGCGAAACTCGGCGCCCACCTCACGGCCGATGGCCGCGAGCCCGACGGCGTCGTCCCAGGCGGTCCCGCGCTCTCGACCGAGCAGCGCCACGGCCCGGTACAGGGCGCCCGTGCTGACCAGACGGAACCCCAACGCCTCGGCGACCCGCAACGACACGGTGCTCTTGCCCGCCCCGGCAGGGCCATCGATCGCGACGATCACGTTGCCTCCGGGGCCCCTTCGAACCGCGCACCCAGCGCGGCCAGTGTCTCGAAGAACGACGGAAAACTGACCGCCACGCAGTCGACACCGGAGAGTTCGCAAGGCCCCTCGGCCGCGAGCGCCGCAACGACCGCTGCCATCGCGATCCGATGGTCCTCACCGCAGTCGAACGCGAACGCCGGCCACGCGGCCGAGCCGCGTCCCGGGAACGTCAACCCGTCTTCCCGCTCCTCCGCCTCGACTCCGAGCGCCGCCAGGAGCTCGACCGTGCGGGCGACGCGGTCGCTCTCCTTGACCCGCAGCTCTGCCGCGTCGCGGACCTCGAACGTCCCGCTGGCGGCGGCGCCGAGGACGGCCAGCACCGGAACTTCGTCGATCAGGAGCGGGATCTCGCCTCCCCCCAGCGTCGTGCCGGAAAGCGAACCGCCGCCGGTCACCAGATCCGCCGCGGGTTCTCCGCTCGAAAGCCCGATTCGCTTCCGATGCCGGACCGTGGCCCCCATCTGCTCGATCGCCGCCAGGAACCCCGCCCTCGTGGGATTGGTTCCGACCCGCTCGACCCGTACCTCACCGCCCGTGAGCAGTCCGGCAGATACGATGAACGCGGCCGAGGACAGGTCGCCGGGCACCTCGAGCGATCGGGCGACGATCTCCTCCGGTGGGTCGAGCCTGATCATCGGCGCCTTGTCGTCGGCGGCCGAGCCCGCAGGGTCGTAGTAGTGGGCCGACGACGTGCAGCGGACGCCGAGCGCACGCAACATCCGCTCCGTGTGATCCCGACTCACGGCCGGCTCGACCACCTCGGTCGGAGCGCCGCGATACAGACCGCTGAGCAAGATGCACGACTTGACCTGGGCCGACGCGACGTTCAGGACCGCGCGCGCCGGCTCGTCGGCCGGCCGTGACGACCCGATCCGAAGGGGCAACGTGTCGCCCTCGGCCGCGTCCAGCGCGTACCCGAGGTCGCGTAGCGGGTCGGCGACTCGCCCCATCGGCCGCGCACTGAGACTCGCGTCCCCGACCAGGGTCGCCTCGACCCCGGCGCCCGCCAACAGCCCCGCCAACAGACGAGCGGTCGTTCCGGAGTTCCCGCAGTCGATCGGGGTTTCGGGCCTCCTCAGACCCGCCATCCCGGCGCCCCGGACCGTGAAGTGCTCCGCGTCGTCGAACGTCGCCTCGACACCCAGGGCCCGTATTGCCGACAGCGTCGACAGATTGTCCGCTCCCGTGCCCGGATGCACGATCTCCGTCACGCCGCGCGCGATGGCGCCCAACAGGAGCGCGCGGTGGGTGACGGACTTGTCGCCCGGGACGCGCGCGACCCCGGTGAGAGCGCCGACTGGGTGAACGATCATCGCGGTAGTCTCAGAGTACGGCGGAGAGCGCTTCGACGAGGCGAGCGTTCTCGGCGGCCGTCCCCACCGTGATGCGCACATGGTCGGGCAGCCGGTACGGGACGAGCGGTCGCACGATCACGCCCTGGTGCAGCAGTCGTTGGTAGAGTTCCACGCCACCCGCCGGTGACGCGACGAGAACGAAATTCGTCTGGCTCCGGACGTAGCTCAGCCCGAGCCGGTCGAGATCGGCGTATAGGGTCTCGCGCACCTCGCGGTTCGTGCGGGCGGCCAATGCCACGAACTCGTTGTCATCGAGTGCGGCGGCAGCCCCGCGCTGACCGGCGTGGTTCACGTCGAACGGCTCCCGAACCCGGTGCGTCCGGTCTGCGACGTAGTCGGGCACCACGGCGTACCCGACCCGCATGCCCGCCAGGCCGTAGATCTTGGAGAACGTGCGCATCACGACCAGGTTCGGCCGCTCCGCCCGAAGTTCGAGTCCATCGACCACCTGGTCGGTGTCGACGTACTCGAAGTAGGCCTCGTCCAACACGACGATCACGTCTGGGGGCGTGTCCCTCAGCAGACGAAGAAGTTCTTGGCGGGTGCTGTGCGTCCCGGTCGGGTTGTTCGGATTCGCCAGGAAAAGCAGGCGCGTTCGTTCGTCGCACGCAGCGGCCATCGCGGCCGTGTCGCAGCGGAACTCGGCATCGACCGGCACCTCGCGGACGTCGACGCCCGCCGCCCGGGCGACCAGCCGGTAGGCGATGAACCCGTATTGAGAGATCACGATGTTGTCGCCGTTGCGCGTGAACGCGCGGGCGAGTTGGGTGATCACCTCGTTCGAGCCGTTCCCGACGATGACGATGCCCGGGTCGACCCGGAGGTGCTGCGCCAGGCGATGGCGCAGCACGTGGGACGAGCCGTCCGGGTAGCGATGCACCTCGCCCACGGCGGCACGCATCGCCTCGACCGCCCGTGGGCTCGGCCCCAGCGGGTTTTCGTTGGACGCCAGCTTGACGATGTCCCGGAGGCCGAGCTCGCGCTCCAACTCCTCGACCGGCTTTCCGGGCTGATAGGGTTTGAGATCGAGCACCCAATCGGGCGACGGAGCCTGACCCATCTCTCACCTCCACGGGGGGGAGTCGCAACGGCGCTATACCAGGATCGACGCGCGCCGTCAGCGCGCACCAAAGCCGTCGTGCCCTCCCCGTTCCAACCGCGTCAGCGCTGCCTCCACCCGGCTTGCCACTTCGGCCTCGGCGTCCCCGGGACCGTCGGTCTCGATCCACGTCGAGAGCCACTGGCCTCGGAACCACGTCCGCTGTCGCCGCGCGAACCGGCGGGTGTCGACCATGATGCGTTGCGCGAGGTCGACACGCGGCACCAGCCCGTCGAGCATCTCGATGACGTGGCGGTACCCCAGGGCTCCGAAAGCGGCCGCGTCGCGGGGAACGCCGGACTCCAGCAGCGCCTCGACCTCCCCGACCAATCCCGCGTCGACCATCGCCTCGGCGCGGACGCCGATTCTGCGCACCAGCACGTCTCTCGGGGCGTCGAGGGTCAGGCACAGGGCCTCGTAGCGTTGCTCTCGCAACCCGTGCTCCTCTTGAAGTGCCGAGATCGGGCGACCGGTGACGGTGAAGACCTCCAGCGCACGGGCAACGCGGAAACGGTCGTTGGGATGGAGTCGTTCGGCCGCCGCGGCGTCCACACGCGCGAGCCGCTCGTGGAGCGCCGCAGCACCGTCTCGGTCGGCCTCGGCCTCGATCTTCGCCCGCACCTCCGGGTCGCGCGGCGCTTCGAAGAGACCATGCACCAACGACCGAATGTAGAGGCCCGTCCCGCCGACGACGATCGGCAACCGGTTCCGACCGCGGATTGCCGAGATCGCCGCGTCGGCGTCGCCCACGAAGCGAGCCGCGGAGTAGCGCACGGTCGGCGGGACGATGTCGATGAGATGATGCGCCACGCCGGCACGCTCTTCGAGGCCCGGCTTCGCCGACCCAATGTCCAATCCCTCGTAGATCTGGACGCTGTCGGCGCTCACGATTTCCCCGTCGAAGCGTCTGGCGATGGCGATCGCCACGCCGGTCTTCCCGACGGCCGTCGGACCGCCGATGACGACAATCGGAGCGTGGGTCATCGCCGCTCGAATCGCGCTTCGAGGTCGGCGACCGACAACCGGAAGAAGACCGGCCTGCCATGGGGACAGTTCGCGCCGAAGTCCACCGTGTCGAGTTCGCGGAACAGCCGATGGACCTCGTCGAACGTCAGCGCGTCGCCCGCTCGCACGCTGCGATGACAAGCCATCCGCAGCAACACGGCGTCGACCGCCTCGTCCAGCCTCCCGGACCGCCCTGACTCGCCGATTTCGTCCAGCGCGTCCCCGAGCAGCGCGTCGTGTCGCGCGTTGGCGAGCAACACCGGAGTCGACTTGAGCGCGAAGTCCGTTCCACCGAAGGGCTCGATCTCGTAGCCGAGTCGTTCGAACACCTCGAGGTTGTCCGCCAGCGTCGCTGCACGTGCCGGATCGAGCTCGAGCACCCGTGGCACCAGCAGCGGTTGCACCGCGAGCTCCCGCTCACGCCACGCGCGGCGCAACGACTCGAAGGTGATGCGCTCGTGCGCCGCATGTTGGTCGACGACGACCAGCCCCTCGCCGTCGGACGCGAGCAGGTAGGTGCCGCGAAACTGCCCGATGTGATGCAGCGAAGCGAAGTACCCCTCTGGTAATGTGTCGGTGCCGTCCCCGGCGGTGTTCCACGCGCTCACCCTGCCCGTGGGCCGGTCGCCGACGGGGCCGGAGAGCCCGGTCGGACCCACCGGGAACCCACCGTCGGCTTGCGGGATTCGACCCGAGCGATGCAGCGTGTAGGAACGCGTGGGCAGCTCGCCCTGGACGTCCTCGGATCCGGCGACCCCGCGCCACTGCTCGTCATCCGCGGGCTGCGCCCCCGCAGGCCCCTGCGGCACCCAGGGCGCCGAGGCGAGCGAGTTGGCCAATGCGCGGCGCACGGCGCGGAAGACGGCGTCCGAAGCGTGGAAGCGCACCTCTGTCTTCATGGGGTGCACGTTCACGTCGACCGCGGTGGGCGGGACGTCGAGGAAAAGCACCACGATGGGGTGACGGCCTTTGTCGACCATGCCCTGGTAGCCGACCCGCACGGCCCCCATCACGGTCTTGTCGCGCACATAGCGTCCGTTGACGAACGCCCAGATCCCAGCGGTGGTTCGCCGCGAGAGCGTCGGCTGGCCGAAGAACCCGGTGCAGGTCACGCCGTCTTGGTGTGCCGGCTCCAGCGGAAAGATGTGCGCGGCCTCCTTCTTTCCGAGCACGGAGTGGACGCGGTCGGCAGGGTCGGTAACGGCCGGTATCTCCAGCACCGTTCGCCCGTTGTGCGTCATGGTGAAGGCTACGCCGGGGTGAGCGAGCGCGAGCCGCTGTATCACCTCGACGACATGTTTCAGCTCGGTGCTTCGGGTCTTGAGGAACTTCAGCCTCGCGGGCGTGTTGTAGAAGAGGTCGCGCACCACGACTTCCGTACCCGGCGGGCAACCGATATCGCCGACCTCCGGCGCCTCACCGTCGGTGATGCGAACCCGCGTTCCGCCGAGGACGCCGTGCTGCTTCGTGGTCAACTCGAATCGGCTCACCGACGCGATCGAGGGAAGCGCCTCTCCTCTGAACCCCAGGGTTCGGATGTCGAAAAGGTCCTCGCGGGTCAGCAACTTGGAGGTCGCGTGGCGTTCGACGCAGACCGTCGCATCTGCCCGGCTCATCCCGCGCCCGTCGTCGGTCACGCGGATCAAGCGAAGCCCTCCCTCCTCCAGGTCGACGCGCACCCGATTGGCACTGGCGTCGAGTGCGTTCTCCGCCAGCTCCTTGACCGCGCTGGCCGGACGCTCCACGACCTCACCGGCAGCGATCTGGTTCGCCAGGTCCTCCGGCATCCGAACCACACGCTGGTCCTGCACCGGACCCTCAGGTGTCGCGCGCGTTTCTCGCGTCATCTCGTCAATCGGGGCTTCAAACCGGCGCCGCCGTGGGGTAGTGAGCAACCGTCGCTACCATGAAGAGTCGTTCGGTCGCAACGCGAGACCCAGCAGTGCACGACCTGATCGGAAAGGTGATCGCGAGCCGGTACCGCATCGAGTCCGTCCTGGGCGCTGGCGGGATCGGAACGGTGTACCGCGCGATCCAGGATCCCCTGGACCGCCCGGTTGCCCTCAAGATGTTGCACCCGGAGTTCTCTCAGAAGCCGGACCTGAGGCGGCGGTTCGTCCGCGAGGCGCGGGCGGTCGCGGCGTTGGCGCACCCGAACATCGCGATGGTGCACGACTTCGGGATCGACCAGAACTCGGCGCTCTACATGGCCATGGAGCTGGTCGACGGACTGTCGCTGTCCGAGT
>CAZFPM010000270.1:0-7574 GCA_964520965.1 uncultured Myxococcales bacterium | reverse complement strand
CCCGCTCTCGATCGATCACGACCACGCCAACGAGCTTCGCGCCATCAGCGACCGCCTCGACGCGATGCCGCAGGCTTCCGACGTCGTGCTGGAGGATCTGGTTCGCGGCCTGAAGGACCCGACGAAGGGCCGCGAGGGTATGCCCGCAGAGACCGTGCTGCGCGCGGCGACGATTGCGAGACCGACGACGATTGCGAGTCGGGCCTCTGCACCCCCGTCGAGGCGGGACGCAGTGTCTGCACCCGCGCGTGCGCCGACGAACCCTGCCCGCCCGGGTGGACCTGCCACGCCGGCTCGCTGTGCCTCTGCGAGGCGACGATCGAGGTCTGCGACGGCGTCGACAACGACTGCGACGCCGAGGTGGACGAGGAGATACCGCTCGTCATGGGCTGCGGTCTCGACGAGGTCTGCCTCGGCGGCCTCTGCGTGTGCGCCCCGGGCGCGGTCGAGTGCGAAGGCGTGTGCATCGACGCGACCGACGACCCGCTCAACTGCGGCGGGTGTGCAGTCGCGTGCGACGACGCCACGGTCTGCGTCGACTCCGAATGCATCTGTCCGGACCGTCTCGCCATCTGCGACGGGGCCTGCATCGACACGCAGATCGACGCTTTGAATTGCGGGGATTGCGGAGCCGAGTGCGACGCGGATCTGGTCTGTGCCGCCGGGGAGTGCGTCTGTCCCGGGGAGGGCGGGCGTCGATGCTTCGACGAGTGCGTCGACGTCGCTACCGATGTCGACAACTGCGGCGAGTGTGGCGTCCGGTGCCGAGTCACCGAGACCTGCATCGGCGGCGGCTGCGCGTGTCCGGCCGATTGGGGGAGATGCGACGACGGGCTCTGTGCAGCCGTGCTTACCGACCCGCTCAACTGTGGAGAGTGCGGCGTGACGTGCGGAGATTCGGCGGTGTGCGGCGGAGGCGAGTGCCTTTGCGAAGAGGGGCTCGACCGGTGCGAGGACGGCTGCGTCGAGCTCGACAGCGACCCGGCAAACTGCGGGGAGTGCGGCAACGTGTGCGAACCCGGCGACGTCTGCACGGACGGCGAATGTCATTGCCCGGGCGCCACGAGCCGCTGCGAAGACGGGTGCTTCGACCTCGAGAGCGACGAGGAGAACTGCGGGGAGTGCGGCGTCACCTGCGCCGCCGACGAGTTCTGCGATCGCGGGGAGTGCGGCTGCCCGTGTGGCGGTGCGACGTGTGCCGAGGATACGTGCTTCGTTCTGCCGCCGGATTCCGGCATCGCGAGCACGGGCTTCACCTTCGTCTCGGATCCGCGCCAGGCCGACATCGCGATCAACCTGGACACGACTGGCTCGATGGGCGGCGAACTCGGCACCCTGCGTGCCGCGCTCCGGGACACCATCGTTCCGGCGGCGCGCGGCGCGTTCGCGAACACCGGGTTCGCCCTCTCCACGTTCGACGACTTCCCGTGCGACGGGCACGGGAGTGGGTCCGACCGTCCCTTCATCCTTCGGCAGCGCGTGACCACCGAGGAGGCCGATGTTCAGGCGTCGATCGAGAGCGTGGGCCTGCACAGCGGAGCCGACTACTTCGAGTCGGGGTACGAGTCGCTGTTCCAGGTCGCGACGGGAGCGGGGGTCGTCGGCTGCGGGGCGACGAACCCGAGCTTCAACCCGTTGGTCGACTACGAAGAGGGGGTGGCCGACGGTGAGATCGGCGGGGTGGGGTTCCGTGACCGCTCGCTCCCGATCGTCGTACACATCACCGACGCACCTTCTCACGACGGCACGGCATACGGCGCCTTTGCCGCGACGTCGGCGGAGACCGTGGCAGCTCTCGGTGCCATCCAGGCGCGGTTTGTCGGGGTCGCGTCTGGATCCGATGCGCGCGGACAGCTCGAATCACTCGCCGAATCGACGGGGAGTCGGGTGCCGGCGTGCGGGTGGGGCACCGTCGACGAGCGCCCGGCGACGTGCGCGGCCGGCCAATGTTGCACGCGCGCCGACGGCGCCGGACGTCCCGCGGACGGCGAAGGCCTGTGTCCGCTCGTCTTCGATGTGAGCAGCTCCGGCGTGGGGCTCGACACGAGCATCGTCAGCGCGATCCAGGTGCTCGCGCGCTTCTCCCCCTACGATGTCCACCTGCGTGTGACCGGCGACCCCGACTGGCTCGACCTGGGCGTCGATACTGCCTGCCTGGTCGCGTCCACCGAGGTGCGCGACGTGACCTCGCCGCCAGACGGCTGCGGCGTCGAACCGGAGATAGCGGACTTCGACGACGACGGGGTAGACGACGGGGTCGCTGACGTGACCGCCGGAATCTCGATGGAGTTCGGTCTCAACTTCGAGAACGATTGTATCGTTGCTACGGGCGTCTGTCCCGTGCATTTCGATGTGATCGCAGGAGAGGCGGCGAGCTTCGCGACGGGGACGATCTACGTCTACGTGCCCTGACGCCGCGGGCGGCGGGCGCACTCGGTTTCAGCCGCGCTCCGCCTTGTGGTGGCGCGCAAGTTCGGCCGCCGGGCCCTTGAGCGCGGCCACGTTCAAGAGGCAGGGTGCCCACCGGCGCAGCCGCCAACTGCCAGTGATCGAGGGAACACTCGCCGACCGCACCGCTCGTCGCCACGCCGGCGTTGTTCACCAGCAGGTGGCACGCGCCGTGCGTACCGAACACTGTTCGGCCCAAGCGCCGACCTCCTCGGCGTCGGCCGTGTCGACCCCGGTCAAGCCGCCATCACCCCCGGCCTCACGCACGGCCTCCGAGATCCGCCGCTCGTGATCGTCGACGCGCCGGCCGCCGGCGTCCTGAGCTGCGGTCAGGTCGGTCGGGGCGATACCGCGGCCGTCAACGCCGAGACTTCGTCGTGCTCGGCCCTGGTCAGGCGGTGGATGACCGTGCCGTCGGGCAGGAGCTCGATCGGCGCGGCGATCTCCTGGAGGTAGCGGCATACCGGGCACTCGCACGCCGACTGGTCCGAGAGGTCGCCCGGCATGCCCGGGACACCTGCCGTGGCCACGAAGAAGTCGCGCGGGGGCTGCGAAGGGGAGGCCGCGCGGCCGCGGCGGCGATTGCGGTCGAAGTAGCGAGAGATGCGCATCTCGAGCCTCTCTTGGTGTGCCCCGCCTGATGGTCGGGGCGGTTTGGGAGTTTCGGGAGGGCTGTTCGCGCCGGGATCAGACGGCCAGCCTCGGCAGCGACGTGGGTTGGGCGTTCATGCGGCGCGTCTCCGGTCGAGCTGGCGGTACTGCACGGCCTCGGCGACATGCGCGGAGTCGATGCGGTCCGAGCCGGCGAGGTCAGCGATCGTGCGAGCCACCTTCAGGATTCGCCCGTACGCGCGGGCGCTCATGCCGAGGCGATCGACGACGCGCTCCATCAGCGCGTGGCCCGCGCTGTCGATGACGCAGTGTTCTCGGATGTGCCTGGGTTGCATCTGGGCGTTGCAATGAAGGCGCGCGTCGGCGAAACGCCGTCGCTGGCGCGCGCGAACCTCGCTGACACGTGCGCGGACGACCGCGGTCGACTCGCCGCTGTCTACGTCACGGAGTTCGGCGTAACGAACCGCCGGGACATCGACGTGGAGGTCGATGCGGTCGAGCAGTGGGCCGGAGATGCGGCTCCGGTACTGCTGCACCTGTTGCGGGGTGCACGCGCATGCATGCTGCGGGTCGCCGAGGTAGCCGCACGGGCATGGGTTCATCGAGGCGACCAGGGTCAGCTTCGAAGGATAGCGGACGGTCACCAGACTGCGGGTCACACTGACGTCGCCGTCTTCGAGCGGCTGGCGCATCACCTCCAGAACGCTCCGCCGGAACTCCGGGAGCTCGTCGAGGAAGAGGACACCGTTGTGCGCCAGCGACACCTCGCCCGGCCGCGGTATGCCCGAGCCGCCGCCGACCATCCCGACATCGCTGATCGTGTGGTGCGGGGCGCGGAAGGGCCGGTGCCGGACGAGGCCGTCGCCACGGACGAGCCCGGCGACGGAGTGGACCTTGGTCGCCTCGAGCGCCTCCTCGAACGACATCTCGGGCAGGATGCCGACCAGGCGCTTGGAGAGCATCGTCTTGCCCGAGCCGGGCGGCCCGACCAACAGCAGGTTGTGCCCGCCGGCCGCTGCCACCTCGAGCGCGCGCTTGGCCTCTTCCTGCCCGCGCACCTCTGCGAGATCGAAGGGGCACGGGTTGTCGTCGAGGAGACCCGCTGCGTCGGGCCGCGCGTACTGCATGTCCGCACGGCGTCCGGTCGCGAAGTCCATCGCGTCGCCGATATCCCGGCACGGGATCACCTCCAGGCTGGTGACGAGTGACGCCTCGGCTGCATTGTCGGCGGGGACCAAGACCCCACGCAATCCGGCGTCCCGGGCACAGATCGCGAGCGACAACACACCGCGGACGGGCCGGACCTCGCCGTCCAGGGAGAGTTCGCCCGCGACGAGGTATCCGTCGAGACGCTCACGGGCACTCTCCTTCAGCTGGCCCGAGGCGGCGAGCACGGCGAGTGCGATCGGCAGATCGAAGAGGGCCCCGTCCTTGCGGATGTCGGCGGGTGCCAGGTTCAGGCTGATACGCCGGGTCGGCCACTCCAGGTCGGCGTTGACGATCGCCGACTTGACCCGCACCCGCGATTCGCGCACGGCGCCGTCGGGCAGCCCCACGACGTGGAACGCCTGCAGGCCGGGGCCGAGGTCGACCTCGACGGCGACGGGGAGGGCGTCGACGCCGAGAACGGTGCCAGCATGGACTCGAGCAAACATCGGGGCTCCGGGATGGGGTTCCTCGGAGCGGTGGTCGGTCGCTCAGCGCCGATGTTGCGTTCGGTTGGTCCGGAGCAGCGTTGCGCCTGCGCGGCTTACGGGTCGCGACTCAGGTGGTCCTCGCAGCGTCCCTGGCACCAGGGCCCCACCCACGCCGAGTTCTTGGTCCCGTTGATCCCGTCGGCGTCCATCACGAAGAGGCCGCTCTCGTTGTAGGTGTCGTTGTCCTCGGGCGTGCCTCCGAATCCGCCGCTGAAACGGAATTCCCGGCCACACACGGTGCCGTCGTAGCTCGCTTGTCCGTCGGTGTACGACGCCTGATCCCCGTCCTGGGTGATGGTCAGCGAGATGGGTGCGTCCTGCTCCATGTCACCCTCGCAGGTGCCCGAGCAGCTATACGTCCCGGACCAGACCCCCGAGAGGTCCTCGGGCTCCACCTGGCATGCCTCCACGATCGTGTACTCGAGCATCAGCTGCTCCCACTCGAAGGTGCCGGATACATGGGGGATGAACTCCAAGCAGATCGCGCCGAGCCCGGTGTTGATCGTCGTGACAGTGGCCTCGGTTCCGGAGAGGCGCTCGGGCTCGGCTGCGCCCGAGAGTTCGTTCGCCTCGTCGGTACCGAGGATTAGCGGGCCGAATCGCTCGCCGCTCGTACAGGCCGCGTCTGCATCGCCCGCGCCGACGATGCGGTAGTAGACCGTGAAGTCCCCCTCCGCTTTCGGTCCCTTGGCGCCGTCTGGGTAGAACGCGGCGGTCTAGAGCGTGCCGACGACGTCGACCGCGACGGAGCCGATCTGGATGAACTCCCGGAGCTCCGGGAAGTCGACCCCGAACGCGAAGAAGTTCGATTCCCCCTCTGTCAGGTGGATGCTTCTGATCGGGTCCGGTACCAAGAGCGGCACCCGTATCCACGCCGACTCGGTGAACCCCGTCGGGCCGGTGTCCTGGTCCGAGCTGCCGTCGGTTCCCGTGCCCCCGTCATCTCCTCCTCCGGCGTCCGACCCGGTGCCGCCGGTGCCGGAGTCGTCACTCCCTCCGCCGTCCTGGCCGGCGGTGTCTCCGTCGGTACCTTGTCCCGAGTCCGAGCCGCCGTCGCCGCTGCATGCGGGGTAGGCGAGGGCGAATGCAGCGACCAGCGCTACGAGCAGCGAGTTCCGGCGTCGCATCGTGTCCTCCGTTCACGGCCCTGGTGTGTCGGCCACCCTACCACCGGTGTCTGGTCCGGGGTGCCGGCGACTTGCGTTGCGGCGAGTCGCCCGGGCCCGGCGAACTGTTGCGCCCCCTCAGGGACGCGCCATCGCCAGAATTCGCGGGGGGTTCAGCGCCGCCCAGAACACGCCGCATCCGTCGGCGTCGACATCTTCGAGCCAACCCGTGTCGGTCTCGGAAATCACGCGCGGGCGCCCCCCCTCGCGCGGGGCGTGTGGCCATCCACGACGAGCTCGCGCACGTCCTGGTCGTCGAAGAGCACCGTCGTCTCCCCGGTTCGCAGGCCGTGCACCGCGAGGCCCGACTCTTCCATGCTCCAATCGACCCCGTAGTAGAGCGTGTGGTCGGCGCCGAGCGCGAAGGGCTTCGTCCCGGCCCAGGTGTCGCCGCCGTTGTCGACCTCGATCTCGGCGCCGCCGTCGCGTTCGAAGGCGATCAACGCGGGGTACGACGCCATCCAGGCGTGGGCACTGCCGCTGACCTCGGCTCGGGCGAAGGCGATCCAGCTGTGATCGACCAACAAGGGTCCGGAGAGGTAGTGGGCCGCGATCTCGACGGCCTCGACATCTCCTCCGGTCACTGGCACCCGGTAGACACCACCGCGTGGGGCCTCGGGTCCGTCGGTTTCGACGATTGCGCCGAAGTAGAGCCACTCGCCGTACACAGCGACGCGGCCAGGGCGCAGACCCGGATCCTGGACGAGCACGCGCGGCGTGGCGGGCAAGGGAGGGCAGCCCGGGCGCGCGATTGGTTCCCCCGGCTCGACCTGCTCGGAGTCCATGGGCTGCGCGTCGACGGCCGGGTCACCCCCCCGGGTCGGTGACGTCCGGTGCGTCGTCCGGCTCTCCCGCGTCGGCACGGCCGAGGTCCTGCTCGTCGGTCGAATAAACCCCGACAGCTCCGTAGTCGCGGGTCGAGCCACAGGCAGCGGCGCCGGCGCAGACCGTGGCGGCGAACAGGGTGATCGCCGTCAGCGCGCTCAGACCTGGACGGGGGGAACGGGTTCGAAGGGCGGACATGGCGGGCAACGGGGAGACGGCCTCAGCGTACCGCCGACCGTTCGTCGCGTCGAACGTAGAGACGCGCGGGCCGGAGCAACCTGGGAACGAGTGCATCGGCGCGTCGGCGAGGCATCGGCAGCTGGTTCCTTGCGCGCGCCCGCGAACCCCTGGGATGGCTTCCCAGAAGCTCCCGATCGCCCCGGGCTCCGCCGATCGCGTGCGGAGGCCCGTTCCACGGCCCGCCGCCGGTCAAGGGGGGTCTTGTGAGACCGCCATCACCACCGGCGGCGGCGACGCGCCCGGGCTCAATGCCGTCATCCGAGCCGCCACGATCTCGGCCCTCCGGCTGGGCTGGGAGGTCGTCGGGATCCGCCAGGGCTACATCGGACTGATGGACATGTCGCCGGAGGAGGGCCTCGTGCCCCTCGGTCGCGAACGTGTGCGCGGCATCACCCACCTGGGGGGGACGATCCTCGGCACGACGAACCGTGGCGACCCCTTCGAGTACCCGGTCGAGCGCGACGGTCAGATGGTCGCCGTGGACCGCTCCGACGAGCTCGTGGCGCGCTTCGCCGCAGAGGGCTTCGATGCGCTGATCGCGATCGGCGGGACGGTTCGTTGCGGATCGCCCATCGGCTCGCGCAGA
>CAZFPM010000269.1:0-7632 GCA_964520965.1 uncultured Myxococcales bacterium | reverse complement strand
ATGAAGAGGTCGTGCTCCTGCACATGACCCGGCTCGACGTGGGGGCTCTTGAAGTAGAAGCTGAGCCACTCCTGAATGCCCTTGAGCCCGGAACGCCCGGCAAGGTCGAGGAAGAGCACAAGGTCCAGGACAATCGGCGCCGCGAGGATGGAGTCGCGGCAGAGGAAGTCGACCTTGATCTGCATCGGGTAGCCGAGCCAGCCACGGATATCGATGTTGTCCCAACCCTCCTTCGCATCGCCGCGAGGCGGGTAATAATTGATGCGGACCTTGTGATAGAGCTTCGCGTAGAGGTCGGGGTAGAGGTCGGGCTGAAGGATGGCGTCGAGTACGCCCTTCTTGGTCACCTCTTTGGCCTTGAAGCTGTCCGGGTCGTCGAGGATTTCACCGTCCCGATTGCCGAGGATGTTCGTGGAGAACCACCCTTCGACGCCGAGCATCCGGGCTTTGAATCCAGGTGCGAGGATGGTCTTCATCAACGTCTGGCCGGTCTTGAAGTCCTTGCCGGCGATGGGCACGCCGCGCTCGATGGCGAGCGCCTCCAGGGCTGCGCTGTCGGCGCTGAGGTTGGGTGCGCCGTTCGCGTACGGGACTCCCTCCATGATCGCTGCGTAGGCGTAGAGCTGACTAGGCGCGATCGCCGGATCGTCCTCGTCGAGTCCCTTCTCGAAAGCTCCGATAGTGGCGTGACAGTCCGACGGCCGAAGGTACACCTCGGTGGAGCCGCACCAGACCATCACCGCTCGCTCGGCCTCGTTGGCCGCCATCGCGTCGCGGATGTCCTGACGGAGCGCCTCGGCGAGCTGGCGCCGATTCATCCCCTCTTTGACGTTCGGGCCGTCCAGCCGCCTCACGTAGGCCGGGTCGAAGGCTGCGGCCATCGGCTTGATCGCGTTGAGCGCGTCAGCGTGCGGCTCGAGGTGCTCGCGCTCAAGCACCTTCGCCCGAGCGGCCGCCGCGTAGACGTTGTCCGGGTAGACGTCCCAACCCGCGAAGCAGAGGTCGTCGAGCCCGGCGAGGTCCACGAAATCCTTGATCAGCGGGCTCCGGTTCTCGGACCGCTTGCCGAGGCGGATCGTCTGAAGCTGGCTGACCGAGCCGATCGGCTCGGCGTTTCCGTTGCGAATCGCCTCCACGCCGGCGACGAACGTCGTCGCCACCGCGCCCATACCAGGGAGCAGGACGAGCAATCTGCCGTCGTGTGGGGTGATCTTCATGGACGCGTCAGACATCGATTCTCCGGGGGCAGAACGGAGCGGCATCTAGCACGATTACCCTTACAAACCAAGGACCGGTGCAGGGTGTCCTGCTTTCGACAGGGGTGGAGCACGGGTGCTCCACCCCTGGTGTAGACACCGTCCAGACTGCACTGTCCACGCCCTTCACCGATCGGCGACGAGCTCCTGTAGAGCAGACCAGATTCGTTCCCGGTTGTGGCCGTCGGCGCCGAGCATGTGGCGGGCCAGGAAGTCCTCCGCCACGGCCCGACAGCAGGTCGGATCGTCGAGGGCCTGGTCAACTCCCTCGAGGAGTTCGTCGAATGTTCGCGCCATCAACCCGCCGTGCTCCTCCGGCGGCTGCTTCCAGACGAAGCGAGCGCTCGCCACCTCCTTCTCTCGAACCCCCAGCACCGTGTAGGTGCGCCACATGAATGTCTCGTCTGCGTCGGAGACCGGATACACGTGTAGGGTCGGGCGCCCGGTCGCATAGAAGAGGTTCGCGATCGACGAGTAGTTGGTGATCAGCGCGTCGGAGACCTGGATGTCGAGGAAGTTGTCGGGGCTGCGGTCCTTGTACTTGACCATCACGTTGTCGAAACGTCCTGGCAGGCCGTCGAGATACCGCCGATACGCGCCGGTGAATCGGAACGAATCGTGAAGCCGGAGGATGACGTTCGCCCCCCGCGCTCCGATGCGGGTGAGCAGTCGGTCGAAGAGGTCCGCGTCTCGGCCCCAATGCGCGAAGACCTCACCGTAGTGCCAGGTGGGCGCGAACAGCACAGTCGGGCGCCCGACGATGTCGAAGGGGTAGTACTCCCGCGCCCGAGCGCGGTCGAACGGCTCGCGCAAATCGTCGTGACTTGCAGCGCCCAGCTGTCGACAGTTCGCCGGATCGAAACCGCTGACCTTCGTGCGGTGCTCGAAGTCGATCGGCCCGAACGTCTGCCACCGAAAGTTGGGGTTCGGCTCCAGCGGGTCTCCCCAGGCGTTGCGGAGCTGGCCATGGAGGACCTTGAACTCCTCCCGGTCATTCGGCCCCTTCCACCCGTAGCCGTGCCAGAGGACAAAGCCGTTGGGGGACGACGCCCGTAGCGGAACGCGGTTGTCGAGGATCGTGACGTCGGGCCGAAATCCGGGCAACCCGACGACGTTGTGCACCGCCTTCCGCCGATGAACGCTCGCCCGAAGGGGAAAGAGCTGGGCGACCCCCTCGGACGAGAAGGTCTTGGGGTCAGGCATCACGACGCGAAGATCAACGTCCGGGCGCGCGTCGAGCCATCGGGTCAGGCTGTAGAGGTCGGCGCCGAATGTCGTCGCCCAGATCAGGACGTTCACGGTGCGGGAGGGGGTGCGGGGTTCGTCGCGTCGCCGCCGCCACCCCGACCGAGGAGGGCGAGCATCGTGGGCAGAAGTGTGACGACCGCGATAAGAGTGCAGACGATGCCGAGCACGCCGAGGGCCCCAATTGTCTGCACCCCCTTGTGCTCCACGAAGAGAAGCCCGACGAAGCCGGCCGCGGTGGTCAACGACGAGGCGATCACCGCGACACCGGTCGTTCGCATGACGTGGGGGAGCGCCTCGATCCCCTCGTCCAGGTAGCGGTGGTAGATGTGGATCGCGCCGTCGATTCCGACGCCCAGCACCGTCGGCAGCACGACGATGTTGTAGAGACCGAGCTTCACATGGAAGAGGACCATGCCGCCGAGGGTCATCGCGACCGCCGCAGCCAGGCCGGAGAGACAGGCGAGCACCCCGACGATGTTGCGGAGGTCGACGAAGAGGATGAGGACCAAACCCAGGGCGATGTAGACCGCGAGCGCCTTTCCGTCGGCCTGCACGTAGCGAACGACGTCCGAGATAATGAAACCGTTGGACGAGACGCGGACCGTCCCGGATGGGACATCGATCGTCTGATACGCGTCCTGGAACGCGCGGACCTCCCGGGCATCCGAGGTCCGATACTCCCCGTAGAGCATCCCGAGTCCGCCGTAGCTTCCATCACGTTCCTGAAGCATCTCGCGCACGGACGGCGGAAGATCCTCGGGGCCGAAGGGTTCGACGTCGGTCAGGTCCGTGAGGCGCTGGATCAGATCGCCCTCATCTCCGTCAATGCGTTGCACCGCGCGGCGGTCAAGGACGGTGTAGATCTCGTCGATCGCCTCCATCCGCGCCTCCATGTCCGGCGGAACGGCGGTGGAGATGGTCGTGAACCCTCGAAGGAGCGGAGCTCCTGACCGCAGCCGGGCGCGCAGCTCCTCGTGAACCTCGCGCATCTGCTGCTGAGACTCGCCTAGCATCACCGCCGGGGCGGAGCTTCGGTTCGCGCCGAGCGCGGCACCGTAGCTGATGCGGTCGGGGTCACGGGGGCCTTCGAGGTTCTGGAAGTTGTATTCGAACTCGACGCTCCCGGCGATCACGACGCCGACGAGCGACGCGATCACGACGAGAACCGAGCCAAATCGCGCAGCCGTCGTTGGGAGGCTGGAACCTCGGTCGATTGCCCCGTCACCCACGGCCCGCACCTCGCGACTCTTCCAAGTCTTCTCCGAGGCCGCGACGAGCGGTGGGATGATCAGCACCGAGGCCAGGAGGCTGACGCCGACGCCCAGTCCGCAGGCCACCCCGAACTCCCGAAATCCGTCGAAGGAAGCAAGGGTCAGCGTCAGGAGTGAGACGATGGTGGTCACGGTAGCCGTCAGGAGCGCGCGACCCGTTCGAGCAACCGCGACGAAGAGCGCTTCGTCCCAATCAGCGCCCGCGCGGCGCTCCTCCTGAATCCGGCGGTAAATGTGGATGCCGAAGTCGATGCCCATACCGATGAGCATCGAGAAGACGAAGACGGTTAGCGTGTTCAGCTCCCCGTAGACGACGGCGAGGAGGCCGAGGGTCCACACGATACCGGCGAGCAAGGGGACGAGGACGATGTAGATCGAGCGCAGGTTCCGGAAGAAGACCAGCATCAGGAAGAAGATGATCCCCACCGCGATCTGCGACGCACGCGTGGCGTCACGGATGACGTACTCCACCTCCTCGAAGCTCTTGTACGCACCCGCGACCTGGGCCCTTAGCTGAGGGTGGAACGCTGCCGGGTCGCAGATGTTGATCGCCGTCTCTCCTCGCTCGTAGGCGGCCATGGCGTAATCGATGTCCGTACTCAGGCCACCAAGATTCGCCGCAAATACGGCGACGCGCCCGTGCGGCGCGATCCGGTAGTCCCGATACTCGTCCGGGAGATCCTGGCGCGCGCTCTCGATTCGCGCGTGCTCTCGGTCTTCGTTGGTTGGCTCGGCCTCCTCCACCGGCGTATCCTCGACCTCCGGAGACTCGAAGAAGGGAAAGAGGTTGCTGACCTGAGACTCGTGGATTCCGAGCTCGACGAGGGTGTACTCATTGATCCAGAGATCGACATCGCGCCACTCGAACTCCTCCTCCTCGGCATCCATCGACGACTCGAGGTCTTCGAAGAGCGGGTGGGAGCGGCCGAGGCGCTGCCGAATGATCCGTTGGAGGTTGCGCTTGACTTGCTGCAGGTCATCGACCGGGAGGTAGAGTAGCGCGTGCTCGCGAAAGAAGGTCTGGTCTCGCTCGATGTCGAGGGACTTCACCTCCTCCCAATCGCCCAACTCGTCGGCCAGACAATCGACGAACCGGACCGTCTGCAGCGGCTCTGGAGATGTGACGGCGATGACGAACTGGTCGTTGCCGCCGCGACGCGAACGCGCGTCTTCGATCGCCTGAACCGACGCTGCGTCTTCCGGGAGGAGCGACTTCAGCTCCGCGTTGACGTCGATCCCCGAACCGACGTTCAGCGCTCCGAGCGTCAAGAGCGCATAGAACGTTAGCAGCACCCACGGTCTCTTGAAGGCGAACGCGACGTAGGCGCGTACGACTCGGTCGGTTTGGATCATGATGTCGTCGCGGGGATCATGCCCGAGTGTACTGGATTGGTTGGGGTTTCACGGACGGTTCTCGAGTATGACTCGGCTGTTTCATTTTCCGCTCGATAGCATGCGCTGCCACGGGGTACCTCCACAACGGCAATGCTGGTGGCGCGGCTCAATTGCCCGCCGATCCCGCTTCCATAGCGCATCAAGAACCGCACGAAAAGCCTGAATTTCAGCAACTTGTGCGTCGCTCAAGAGCAGAGCCCTCTCGCCGGCCTCGGGACGTTCCTCCGCGCGGCGCGGTCGGCGATGATGTCTCCGTACGACTTCGAGCTCTCCGCCGACTACGAGGCGTGGGTCGACGTCGACGGACACACGGCGTACGTCGCCGGGCGGGGCTGGACCACGGTCAACTTCACGCGCTGACGAAGGGCGCGGCCAGCGCGGCGAACGGTACGTCGGCCGCGTTCTCCTGCACCCAGGCGGGGTCGATGCGCGGCACGATCTCCCGCGTCCGCACCGACGCGTGCCAGTGGACAACGACCGTGTCGTCGTGGACCATCTCCGACGCCGGACCGGACCCGGACCGGAACCAATGCTCCGAGATCTCCGGACCGAGCGGGTAGAACACCGACGGCGGGTAGACGATCACGCCCGGGGTCTTCGCGCTCGCCAGCGTCTGGCGCAACAGGTGGGTGCCGAGGGCGAAGCGCACGCGCTGCCGCTCGGGTGACAGGGCCAACATGCCGTCGAGCAGCGCGCGGACGAACGCGTGCCCCGGCTCCGACCCGACCACCGCGTTGTTCGCCGCCTTCGGGTAGCGGCGCTCCGCGCGCCGGAAGCGTCGCCAGCCGTCCGGCGCCCGCCGATGCAGGTCCCGCCACCCGCCTCGGGCGAGGGCGCCGGCCCAGGCGATTGGGTTCCGCGACGTTCGGACGTGCGCCGGCCACGCGATCGTCTCCAGTCCGCAGAAGAACCCGCCGCGGGCGCGGATCGCGTCGAAGTCCGTGAGCGTGACCGTGTCGAGGTCGAGGTAGACCCCGCCCTCGCTCGCCAGGATCGCGGCGCGCACCATGTTCGCGCGGGCCGCCGGCTGCTTCAGCTCGGCGAAGAGATCCGCGAGGCGTCCGCCGAGATCCGGCACCGCCCCGAGCAGCGCCTGCGCATCGAGTCGCCGCGCCTCGAAAGCATCGTGCTCACCCAGCCAGCCCCACCACGGCGTCGAGGTCAGAGCGTCCTCGTGATGGAGCACCACGCGGTCGAATCCTCCCCGCTGCGCCGCCGACACCAACGCCAGCGCATGCGCCCAGGGAAGAGCGGTGCCGAACCAGATGAAGTGCGCGGTCGAGGGGATCATCGTCGCTGTGTCGCCCGAAGGCTGAAGGTCACGCGCGGTGTCAGGCGGATAACGTCTACCGCGCCGGGGCTCGCGAAGCGAACGTGGGGTACGGGCGGTCGGGCGAAGCGGAACGCCCATGGTCTTCGTCGTTGACGGACAGAACGTGTGGAAAGAACCGGATGTGAGGCCCACAAGTCCGGTTCTGTGAGAGGGTCCCCGCAGCAATCCGGGGTCCCTACTCGACGTTCGGTCGTCGGCGTCGGTAGGACCGCGTGGTTGTGGTGCTGCCCCCGGAACGTCAACACGCTGCCGGCCGCCGACTTCCGATCGCTGCTGGACGGCCGCCGGGCGACGAATGAGCGGCTCAGCCGGGTTTCACCCCCACTTCTGATCGGTGCGGCCGGGGGCGCCTTGGAACCGCAATCCCGCCCTTCGTCGAGGGGAGGGAGGCGGGCGTCTCTACTCGGTCGCGTCATCGACGAGTTCGACGACCAGGTTGTTCAGCAGTACGTCGAGGTCAGCGAGGAACTGCACGGTCGCGGAGCTGGCAGAGCCTCTCCTCACCGCGCAGTCGACAAGGCGGCCGGGGGTCCCTCCGGGAAAGACGGTGACGAAGTACATGGTGTCGCCCGGCGCAGTTGGCGTGTCGATCTCAGAGGTGCTCAGGCAATCGTCGGGCGCTGGCATCTCAAACTCGCCGGGGAAGAGCGCGCGGAAATCCTCGGCAAGCGGTTCCGAGAGTGAACCTCGGCCACCAGTTGTGGTTTGCCGTCGATCAACATGCTGGACCAAGAGGACCGTCCCGTCTGCCGAGTCAGGGTAGACGTGGGCCTCGAGCCGGACGCCGTCCGAGTGTCTTCCAATCGCCAGCGATCGCCACATCTCGGCGTGCTCGTGCACTCCGCAGCCTGCGAGGGTGACGGCAAGAAGGAGGAGGGTCGCGCCAAGTCCGATCGCGAGCCGCGGCCGAGTTGTCCTGTCGTGCTGTTGGTCTCGCCACCGCAAGGTCTGCACTATCTGCGTTGGCTCGCAGGAGCCGGGTTCACGTTGGTCACCACAACGTCTCCAAGGTCTGCTGCGCCAACGGAGGTAGGTGCAAAGCACCTGCCGGAGGAGTTGCCATGGTAGTCGCGCTCGCCGCCGGTGGCGATTTGCGTGGCGAGGGCGCAATGCCTTTGTGGCAGCGAAG
>CAZFPM010000268.1:0-7638 GCA_964520965.1 uncultured Myxococcales bacterium | reverse complement strand
TCGGACGACTGCTCGCCGAGTCGATCGCCACGTTCCTACGATCGGATATGCCGCCCGTGTAGTCGCGACGCCGGTGTGAACGGGCGTGCGCGATCCTCAGCCCGGGTACGCGCCGAGCACGCCGAGCACGGAGTCGATGTCGGCGGCGGTCATGTCGGCACTGATCTGGAACCGGATCAGCTCGTCACCGCGTGGAACCACGGGGTAGCTCAGTCCGGTCGCCAGCACGCCGTTGTCCTTCAGGTGAGCCACGATCGCGTTCGTGCGATCGGTGTCGCGCACGACGAGCGGGACCACCGGGTGCGGACTCGGAATCGTCTCGAAACCGAGCTCGACCAGGCCGCGCTCGAACCGGCGCGTCATCTCCCCGAGATGCGAGAGCAGCGCGCGCCCGTCCGGGCCGTCGACGACCTCGACCGCCGCCAGCGCCGCGCACGCTTCGGACGGGGTGATCGGGTTGGTGTAGATGTAGAAAGGGTTCGTCTCGCGCAGAAAGCGGATCACGCTCCGGCTCGTCGCCACATATCCGCCGTTGACGCCAAACGCCTTGCCCAGCGTGGCCACGACGATGTCGACGCCGTCGGTGCCGCACAGCTCCTCGGTGCCGCGCCCGGTCGCGCCATAGGCGCCCACGCCGTGCGAATCGTCGACCAGCAGCACGATGTTGCGGGGGAACGCGTCGTCGTGCCGCCGCACGATGTCTGCGATCTCGTCCAACGGCGCGTAGTCGCCTCGCATGCTGAAGACGCCGTCCGTGATCACGAGCATCGCATCGCACGTGCCCTTCGCGGCTTCGATCTCACGCTCCATCGCCGCGAGGTCGAGGTGCGGGTAGATCCGCTTGGCCTTCGGGCGGGCGAGCTTCATCGCGTTGATGATGCAGTTGTGGTTCAGCTCGTCGCTGAGGATCACGGTCTCGGGCGTCACCAGGCTGACGACGACGCCCAACATCGCGGTGTAGGCCGCGCTCGTGATCAGGCAGTCCTCCCGCCCGTGGAACGCCGCGAGGCGCCGCTCCAGCGCGACGTGGGGCTCGTACGCGCCGCTGATGAATCGGACCGCACCGGGCCCGACCCCGAACCGCCGTGCGCCGTCCTCTTCGGCGGCGAGGATGTCCTCGCGTAGCGACAGCCCCAGGTACGAGTTCGAGTTCATGCGCATGAATCGACGGTCTCCGGCGCCGTCCAACAGGAAGCGCGGACCACGACCGTCTGCCGCGCGCTTCACGCCCACCGTCACGTTCTCGTGGGCCTTCGCCGTACCGGCCTCGTCGATCCCGGCGACACGGGCGTCGAGGGCGTTCTCGAATCTGCTCAGCGACATCGGGCTCCTCCTATCGATTCTGGTCGCTGCCGTCCGCACCGCGGCGACGGCCTCCGATCTGGGACAACATCTCGGCGATCGTCTCGGCGAACCCGAAACGCGGCTTCCATCCCCACTCCTCGCGGGCGGCCGAGTCGTCCATGCGTTCCGGCCACGAGTCGGCGATCGCCTGGCGCACCGGATCGACGACGTAGTCGGCCTCGAAGTCCGGCACGTGACGCTGGATCTCGGCGACCAGCTCCGCGGGCGTGAACGCCATCGCGCTCAGGTTGTACGCGTTGCGGTGGCGCAGCCGCTCCGGGTCCGCCTCCATCAGCTCGATCATCGCCCGGACCGCGTCCGGCATGAACATCATGTCGAGCGACGTGTCCGGCCGCAGATAACAGACGTAGCGCTTGTGAGCGACGGCGTAGTGGAAGATGTCGACTGCGTAGTCGGTGGTCCCGCCGCCGGGCTCGGTCTCGTGGGAGATCAGGCCGGGGAAGCGCAGACCCCGCGTGTCGACCCCGAAACGGGCGAAGTAATAGTCGCACAGGAGCTCGCCGGCGACCTTGGTGACACCGTACATGGTCGTCGGCCGCTGGATCGTGACCTGGGGCGTGTCGACCGGCGGCGTGCTCGCACCGAACGCACCGATCGAACTCGGGAAGAAGAGCGAGCACCGGTACTGCCGGGCGGCCTCGAGCATGTGGTAGAGGCCGTTGACGTTGATGTCCCAGGCCTGGCTCGGCTTCGCCTCGCCCACCGCCGACAACAGCGCGGCGAGGTGGTAGATCGTGCCGATCTCGTGGCGCTGCATCACCCGCGTGATGTGGTGCGGGTCGAGGCAGTCCATCAGCTCGAAGATGCCGTCGTCGGCCGCTCCGGCCGCCGGCAACCGGACGTCGGTCGCCACGACGCGGTCGGGCCCGTAGTGAGCGCGAAGCGCGGTCGTCAGCTCGGATCCGATCTGGCCCCGGGCGCCCGTCACGAGGATCGACTTCATCGCGATGCTCCTGGTGCATCGCCGACGGCCACGGTGCTCAGGGCGAGAATCGACGGCGATGCCGTGAGCTCCGCCAGCACGTCCGCGGGCGGCTCCGCGTCGACCAGGATGCGGGCGACCGCCGCACGGGCACCTTCGAAGATGATGTTCTCCGTCTCCTGGACGTTGATCCTCGCCTCCCGCAACGCGTCGAACACGCCGGCGAGCACGCCGACCTCGTCGCGGTGGCGAACCACGAGCATCGTCGTCGCCGGCGAGTGTTCGCACAGATTCACGCAATTCGGAACCTCGCCCCGGTCGCGATACGCGGTGACGATACGCGCCGCCTCGGCGGCCACGGCCTCCTGCGCCTGGTCGGTCGAGGCGCCGATGTGATGGGTGCCGAAGAAGAGATCGTGGCGAGCCAGCGGCGTGTCGAACGTGCTGTCGCCGGCCCTTGGCTCGTCGTCGTACACGTCCAAGCCCGCGCGCAGCCCCCGGTTCTCGAGACCCCAGGCCAACGCCTCTTCGTCGACGATGCCGCCACGCGCGGTGTTCACGAGGATCGCGCCGGGCTTCATGGTCTCGACGAACGTCCGATCGATCAGTCCGCGTGTCTCCGGCGTCAGCGGCAGGTGGACGCTCACGACATCGGCCTCGCGGGCGATGTCGATGAGTTCGTCTACACGCCGGATCCCCGTCGACGACCCGTCGTCGAGGTAGACCTCGGACCACGCGATCACTTGCATCCCGAACGCCCGGGCTCGCTTCGCCACTTCGCTGCCGATGGCCCCGAAGCCGACCACGCCCAGGGTCCGTCCGCAGAGCCCGCGCGCGGCACCGTACTTCTTCTTCGCCCAGACACCCGCCCGGACGTCCCGCACGTTGTTCGGGATTTGCCGATCCGCCGAGAGGATCAGGCCGAGAGCCAACTCCGCGACCGCGGTGGAGTTCTTGCCCGGGCAGTTGGCGACGTAGACGCCGCGGTCGGCGGCCGCGGCGACGTCGATGGTGTTGGTGCCCGCGCCGGCGCGCACGATCAGACCCAACTCCGGTGCTGCTTCCAGCGCGGCGACCTCGACGCGCGTAGACCGCACGATCAAGACCTCGGGCTTCAGCCGGCCGAGCGATGCGGCCAGCGCATCGCCCGCGAGTGCGGGGTCCGAGGTGACGTCGAAGCCGGCGTCGCGCAGCTCCGCGACCGAGGCTTCGGGGAGACGGTCCGCGATGAGAACCTTCATGTCTCGACCTCCTCCGAACGTTTCGCCATGACTTCCGCCAGGATCCGCGACACCGCGTCGGGATCGAACGGCTTGGGGAGCACCCCATCGAAACCGTATTCGCTGCTTTGTGACATTACCGGTGCACTGCTGTATCCGCTCGAGACGACCGCCAACACGCCCGGGTCGATCTTCCGGATCTCACGTACCGTCTCCTCGCCGCCCATTCCACCCGGAACCGTCAGGTCGACGATCACGATGTCGAAGGGGCGTCCTTCGTTCCGAGCGTCGACGAAAAGGTCGATGGCGGCGGAACCCTCGAGCGCGTGCTCGGCGTCGAAGCCGAGGCGGTCCAGCGTGCGCAACAACACCCGCGCGACCCCGCGGTCGTCGTCCATCACCAGGACACGCTCCGTGCCCGTGGCCCTGAACGGAACCTCGATGGGCGCCAACCGCACCGTCTCGTCGCTGGCCGGGATCAGCATCGTCACCGCCGTGCCTTCGCCCGGGGCAGACTCGATGTCGACCCGTCCACCGTGGCGGGACATGATCGAGTGGCATGTCGCCAATCCAAGCCCGCGCCCGCCCGGCTTCGTCGTGAAATACGGGTCGAAGACGCGTGCGATCTGCTCGGCGGTCATGCCGACGCCCGTGTCCCGGACGGTGAGCCGAGCGTAGCAACCCGTCGCGAGGCCATCATCCTCGTCGCGGGGGATGTCGACGCGGCGGAGTTGCAGCCGGACCGTGCCGCCGGTCTCCATCGACTGGATCGCGTTCAGGACGACGTTGTGCACGACCTGGCGGATCTGCCCGGGGTCCGCTTCGACGCTCAACGATTCGTCGGGGTGGTCGAGCTCACACACCGCCGTCGTGCCCCGAGCCGCAAACCGAGCGCTCTCCTCGATCGTCGCGCCGAGGTCGAAGATGCTCTTCACTGGCTCGCCGCCCTGCGCGAATGTCAGGAGCTGGCGTGTCAGGCCCGCTGCCTCTCGTGCGGCCCGCTCGCTCTCGTCGAGCAACTCCAGCGCTTCGGACCCCGGAGCGACGCCGTCCTTCGCCATGCTGATATTCGCCAGCACGCTGGTCAGGATGTTGTTGAAGTCGTGCGCCACCCCGCCCGCGAGCACCCCCAACGACTCCAGGCGCTGTGCGCTCAGCCACGCCTCCTCCGCTCGTCGTCTGCGCTGCTCCTCCTGAACTCGCTTCAAGCGGGCGTCGACGATCGGCGCGATGTATTCGGCGATCGACACGAGGAGCTCGAGATCGCGCGTCGTGAAGTCCGACTCGCGGTGGCCCAGGGCGATCATGCCGAAGGGCCCGTCATCGAGGACGAACGGAGCGGCCATCGCGCGCTCGCTCGGCGCGTCCCCCGGGGGGACCGTGTGTCCCTGATTGTGGAACGTGGCTTCTCCGTTGAGGAAGGCGTTGGCGAACAGCGCGGGCATCCTGTCCCGGGAGAAGAACGTCGAGCCGTCTCCCAGCTCGCAATTCGACCAGATGCCGGGGCTGAACGACGCGAGGACCAGGTTGCCGTGGTCGTCGGCGTGGCCGAGCACGCCGTGCTCGCAACCGAATGCCTCGCTGAGAATCCGAACCACGGTCGGGAACGGGGACTCGGGCTCGTGCAGGAATACGTCGGCGATCTGCGTGCGCAGCTTCAGGGCCTGCTCCGAACCGCGCAGCGCATCCTCCGCCTTGCGGCGCGCGGTGATGTCGCGGTGCGTCCCGAGCAAGCGGAGCGGCCGGCCCTCGTTGTCCCGGTTGACGCACGAACCCCGCGTCCAGACCCACATCCACGCGCCGTCGGCCCGCTTCACCCGATATTCACCCTCCACCAGGGACGCCAGACCGGGAATGCCGTCCGGGCCGGTTTGCTCGAACAGGTGGCGGTCGTCCGGGTGGATCCGATCGACCCACCAGGAATAGGAGCGCCCCGGCTCACCGGGCTCGTAGCCGAGTTGCCGGACCCAGTCGTCGTCGCAGACCAGGTTTCGCGGCACGACATCGAACTCCCAAAGCCCGTCGCCGCTGCCGGCCAACGTCAGGGCGATGCGTTCCTTCGCGTCGCGGAGCTCCTCTTCCAGCTGTGCCCGCTCCGTGACGTCGAACACCGAGCTGACGACACCGACGATCGCGCCGTCGCCGTCCCGAAGCGGGGTGTACGTTGCGGAGTAGCGGCCGCTCAGGCCCGTGCTGGTCACGGTCACGGGCAGATCGGGCGACTGCACGACCTCGCCTTCCAACGCCCGCGCGAGTATCGCGGAGACTCCTTCGCGTTCCACGTGCTCGAAACACTCCGCGATCGGACGTCCGAGCACGGCCTCGGCCGGAAGTCCGCTCATCCGCTCCATCGCTCGATTCCAGTACAAGATGCAGAGCGCCGGGTCGTACACCACCACCCCGCCGCCCAGCGCGTCCAGGATGTCCGTTGCCAACAGATCCATCTCGTTTCCGTCTTCCGGTCGCCGACGAGGCGCGCGGTTCCTGGTGCTATCGACCGCGCTTCACCACCGAGCGGGCGGCGCGTTGAACCCGGTCCAAACGTGCACGAACCAAGCCACTATCGAGCTGCATTGCCCCGCCGCCCGTCCGCGTCGAGACCGGTGATCCCGCCGCGTCCGACCGCGGCGGTGTGTGAGATCACACCGTAGCCACTGCTGCGCGCACATGCCAGCCCGAGCGCCTGGTGCTCCTGCCCGGAATTGGTGACCCACCCCAGGAAGCCCAGGGCCTCGCTGCCACGGAGCAACGAGCGGGCTGTGGTGGGCCCACTGCCCCGAGGCGCGACAACGGCAGCGGAGTTCTGGGCGAAGTGGGGTGGGTCGCTATTTCGGAGCAGGAGCGCCTAGTCGGGGTCCGCCGTCGGCGCGACCCGGATCGGGGACGACCAGGCCCGTTCGCGGTCGAGCGCGAGACAGTCGTCACCCTCGCCCCGATATCCTCCCGCGCAGAGCCGAGCCGACGTGCAGGTGCCTGTGGCGTCTCGTTCGCAACGATATCCGGTGGCGTTGAGCTGGGGGGTCGGCGACTGGAGCGCGCGCACGTAGTAGAGCGCGGGCCGATTCAACGCAGTCCAACCCGGGTCGGTGAACCGGACGGTGCAGCCGTCGGGATCGGGCGGGCAGGGAAGGACCAGCCACGGATCGGCGACCAGGTCGGCGACATGCTCGTCCGGGGTCTGCTGCGGGAGCAGGCGCACGACCTCGATCTCCTCGATGGGATGTCGCTCGTCCAGCGGGTGGTAGCACTCGCCGAAACAGAGCCGTTCCTGGTCCGACGGGTCGCTGTCCGTGGGGCTCGGCGGACAACCCGGGGCTTGCAGCGGCGCACCACGGGCGCGGACGACGAACGACGGAGGCTCGCTCAGGCGGACGTCGGCGCCCATGGGTGCGTCGGGCTCTCCGTCGCGTTCGAGGTCGAACCACAGCTCGATCCGGTCTCCGCTGGTGGCGAAAGTCGCCCTATCGCGCAGGCCGGAGAATATCGCGTCCCGATCGCGGCTCGCCGCGTGAACGCCGGTCAGGCCGCCGCTGTAGTAGTAGCTGTTCTGGCGCTCCCACTCGGGGAAGATCTGGGGGGCCGCCAGCTCGACCAGCACGTCGAACGCGGGGTCGGCCGAACCGAAGATGTCGCTCATCGACCGCCCTTCCTTGTAGCCCGCGCCGGGTCCGACCGCGTGGGAGTCGGTCGTGCCGACGAATCCCCAATGCCAGGACAGCGGGCCGTCGTCGCCGAACCACGACGTCACGAGCGCCGCCTGCAGCGAGCCCCCGGGCCGGTATTGCTGGGTGGGCTGGAAGCAGTCGATGCACTCGCCGCAGTCGAGCCATGCCTCGGCTTCGACATCGGGCAGCGTCGCGATGCCGAATCGCCCCGCATCCAGGTATGCCGCCCGCGCTGCGCTCACCGCCGCCGCGCACGTGTCCGACTCCGGCGCGTCCGTGCAATCGGGGTCTCGCTCGCGAACCAGCTCGCCGGCCCGCCAGCAGCACGGCAGGTAGTCGGCGGTGGGTCGAGGGCAAGCCTCGGCGGGTTCGTCGGCCGCCCGGAGCGCCGCCCGCCACGGGCGCCAAGACTCGATCGAGCCGTGACCGGAGTAGATCTCGATCGCACGCTGGAACGTCGGATCGC